>NZ_JAAVVD010000018.1:0-186338 GCF_018449755.1 Variovorax sp. dw_954
AAAGGGCTCGTAGGAGAGCTCCGCGATGATGGCCAGCTCGTGCTCGATCTGGGCGCGCACCTTGTCCGGCAGTCCACCCGGAAAGCGCGTCAGGGTGCCGGCGTAGGTGAGCTTGCGCAGGTGCGAGGCGGGTGTCTCGCCCTCGGGCACGATCTCCTGCGGATACTCGTAGCGCAGCTCCTCCAGGTTGAAGGTGCACAGGCCCGCGATCCGCACGCTCTGCTTCAGCCACGCGGGCGGGAACAGGTCGGGCAGCACCGAGCGCGCGCGCAGGTACTGCTGCGCGTTGGCGAGCAAGTCGAAACCACAGTCCGCCACCGTCTTGCCGAGCCGCACCGCGGTCAGCACGTCCTGCACGGGCTTGCGGCTTTGCGTGTGCATCAGCACGCCACCGGTGGCGACGATCGGCACCCCGGCCTGGGCGGACGCCTGTTCTGCGATCCAGAGGCGGAGGTCATCGTCCATCCCCATCGGACGGCTGCAGGCGATCCAGGCGCGTTCGCCGAACCATGTGCGCAGCCACATGGCCTGGGCGAAGAGGCTTTCCACCGTGGCCTCGGGAGCGGGCAGGAGGAGGGCGATGCAGCCGCCCATGCCGGCCAGGTGCGGGGCCTTGGGTGCCTTGCCCTCCACATCGGCCACCAGCGCCTTGTAAAGGCCCTTGGCGGCCCGGCGGCGTGCCAGGGTGATCAACTCGCACAGGTTGCCGTAGCCACGGCGATCCTGCGCCAGGAACACGATGCGTGCAAATTCGGTGTCGCTCCCGGTGGTAAGCAGCATCTCGCTGCCAACGATGAAGTGCAAGCCGCACTCGCGCGCCTCGAGATGCGCGCGCACCACGCCGGATACGGAGCACTCATCGGTCAGGGCAAGCGCGGTGTAGTGCTTCTCTGCGGCGCGCCGGACCAGCTCCTCTGGCATCGAGGCACCGACCAGAAAGGTGAAATTCGAGCGGCAATGCAGCTCGGCATAAGCGGGTGGTACAGGCGAGTCAGACGGGATCACTGAGCACGGACAAAGGGCTAAGACTTAACTGTACATACATCCAGTAACTTTGTATGATGCGGCCATGGACGAATTTCTCGATCCCGATCGGCGGCAGCAGCAGGAGCAGTTGTGGATCGGCGCCTGTGCGCATCAGCTGCAGTGGCGCTGGCGCACCGTGGATCCCGACGAGCTCGAAGCCGTGGCCGCCGCACTGGCACGCGACCCGGTGTTGCGCGCGCTGTCGCCGATGGAAGCGACGGTGCAATGGCTGCGCCCCATCGGCAGCGACCCGACACGGCACTGACGCGCCGGGCGGGCCATTTCGGGAGTCTTTGCGGCGCTGCCGGTCCCGCCCCAAGCTTTGCATGCTCGCCATGTGCTTTGGCCATGCGCGAAACTTTTAGCCTCCAGCAATCGTCTCACCCCGGCGCGAACGAACACCCCGGCCTATGGCCGCCGCCGCAGGGGTCAGTTGGCATTCTTCCCATCGCGCGGGACATGAGAGCATGCTGTTGCCCCCAAATCAAGTTTCCCCGATGTCACACGGACGAACCCACGTCGCTGAACAGATTGAAGTCTTGGACCAGGTTGGCAAGCGCCACGTCGTATTGCGGTATGGCCCACGCGGCGCGAGCAGCATCGCCGCGGGCGAGCCGTCCAAAGACGAGACTTCCTTCGCGGAGTACAGGCTGTCGACAGGAAAAGTTGTCGACAGAACGGGGCCAGAGACGTTTCGCAGCGCCGACGGGCGATTGGAATTCAGGGTCAGGTAGCGCGCCGCCGACAGTCCTGCTGCGCAGCGCGATAGCGGTGGCTACGTCGCTGGTTGTCAGGCAGTGTCTCCACGTCGGGGCTGTCTGCGTCACCGTGGACTGCAAACACAGGTAAGGCTTTTATCTGACGTCGATCCGGCGCAACCAGGATCAACATGAACGAATGCTTAAAGCACTTGTGCTCCTTCTTGGTCCGCTGACCACGACTGCGTTGGTATCTGCTTTTGGCTGGCCGACGATTCCCTGGTTGGTTGTACTATCGGCGGCGACATTGATGTCGAGCGAAGAGGGCGCCCCCGATCGGCGCCAGTGGCATTCGTCTGCGGCTTTGGCGGCCGTGCCAGACGCAAAGAGCTCTATCGCTTACCGATGATTCGCAAAATTCGACCGCTGCGCCGATTGGCCATCCATGTCGAGGAGCCGAGACGTGGTGCCTTTCAATGGATCTTGAGCGAAGTCGCTGCAACATCCACGCTCGTTGAAGTCGAGCGCGCGAAGGTTCGTGCGAAGACGTACCGTCGGGCGATGGCCGATGGTTTGCGCGCACTGCAGGCGCTGGTGGAGGACCTGGACATCGGTCCGCGCTCGCAGCCGGATGCCGAGCGAGTGCACTCCGCCCCTGCTTCGCAAGAACCCGAGTCGCCGGACGATTCAGTTGCCGTCGCGCCGCAAGCGCATTCCACGTCCGAAGCCAGACACAAGGCCACGGCCTTCGGGTTCGGACTGCCCTCCTGATCCCCTTACGCATCAAGGACCATCCCCATGGCCGCAGGCAGCAGAACTCTCTGGAAAGGCGCCATCACCTTCGGCCTCGTGCACATCCCGGTCGGGCTGCACACGGCCGCCATCGAGGAAGGAGTGGACTTCGACTGGCTGGACAAGCGCAGCATGGATCCCGTGGGCTACAAGCGGATCAACAAGAAGACCGGCAAGGAAATCACCAAGGAGAACATCGTCAAGGGGGTCGAGTACGAAGACGGGAAGTACGTGATCATCTCGCCGGAGGAGATCGAGGCCGTTTATCCGCGGACCACGCAGACGATCGAGATCCAGCGTTTCATCGAGTCGAGCGAGATTCCCTTTGTCTATCTCGAGCGTCCCTACTATGTCGCTCCCGTCAACAAGGGCCAGAAGGTCTACGCGCTGCTGCGCGAGGCGCTCATCAAGACGGGCAAGGTGGGCCTGGCCAAGGTGGTGATCGCCACCAAGCAGCACCTCGCGGTCCTGGTCCCTTCGGGCCCGGCCCTGGTGCTGAACCTTCTGCGCTGGGGCGACGAAGTGAAATCGCTCGCGGACCTGGACCTGGACCTGCCGGCGGCAGGCGTCAAGGGCGCCAAGGGCGCCAAGGTCACGCCAGCGGAGATGAAGATGGCCGAGCGCTTGATCGATGAGATGTCCGGACGGTGGGAGCCGGCGGATTTCAAGGACGAATTCAAGCATGCGGTGATGAAAATCGTCGAGAAAAAGGTGAAAGCGGGGGACACTGAAACGGTCATCGAGCCCGAAGAGGAAGCACCCCAGGAGAATGCCAACGTGATCGATCTGACCGAACTGCTGCAACGCAGCCTGAAGGGCAGCAAGGCGGGCGCGGCACGGAAGGGCGAAGAGGTAGAGTCCAAGCCTGCATCCGCCGCGGGGAAGTCGGCGAAGGCTACCGCGAAAAAAACCTCCGCCAGGAAGTCGGCGTCACCCGCGAAGCGCCGGGCGTGAGGGGAGGTGGATCGCGACAATCTCACGTGACACGCCGTCTAAGTGGGACCTCCTTCGTGAAAACCAAACCTCGTCAATCCGATCTGGCTTCGATTCCGGCGCAGCCCGCGCCGGCCCGCCGAAGGCGCAAGACGCGAACCCCCGCGTCGCGGCGGCGCTTGATGTTGATCGACTACCAGACCTGGATCGACCTGACGGCGAATATCGGACGCACTTCTGGGGCGGCCGAACAGCAGCGAGCGGCACCATCGAGGCCGTGATCGCCAATCGACATTCATGAGAGCAGCGCGACGGGCGCCTGGCTGTCAGCGCCACTTGCCGGCCGCACAGATTTGGGCGCTGCCTACAGCGTCGCCGGGACCACCGCAGTAGTCTGAGCACTCCCATCGCAGACGGAGACTTCGATGAGCGACGACACCACAAAGACCGGCCAAGACCGCAAGCTGATCAGCCTGAAGGAAGACTACGAGCTTCGCGACTGGTGCAAAAGCCTGGGCTGCACGCCGGAGCAACTCAGGGCCGCCGTGAAGGCCGTTGGCAACTCGGCCGATGCGGTGCGCCAACACCTGGCCCAGAAATAGGCAGCGCGGCGTTGCCGCAGCGCCGTGGCTCAAAAGCGCATCGACCCGCTGGCGCGCTACTGGGCCAAGCGCGACTTCGGCATCACGGCCGAGCCGCGCGGCGAACATCGCCAGGGTGCCCTGACCTTCGTGGTCCAGAAGCACGCGGCGAGCCGGCTGCACTATGACTTCCGTCTCGAGCTCGACGGGGTCCTGGTCTCCTGGGCGGTGCCCAAGGGACCGAGCTTCGACCCGAGCGACAAGCGCATGGCCATACACGTGGCAGACCATCCACTGTCCTATGGTTCCTTCGAAGGCACGATCCCGCCGAAGCAGTACGGCGCGGGAGAGGTCATCGTGTGGGATCGTGGAACGTGGGAGCCGGTCGGCGATCCGCGCGACGGCTTGGCCGTGGGCAAGGTGCTCTTCAAACTGCACGGTGAGAAGCTGCACGGCCTCTGGGAGCTCGTGAAGATCGCCAAGGGCGGCGAGAAGCAGGAACCCTGGATTCTGTTCAAGAAGCGGGACGCGTTTGCGCGCCCAAAGGCCGAGTACGACGTGGTGATGGCGCTGCCCGACAGCGTCATCACCAAGCCCTCGACGGTACGCGGCAAGAAGAAGCCCGTGAGATTCGCTTCGGCTGTGCCTTCGCTGGCAGAGAGAGTGGGGGAAGGGGCAAGGGCAAGGGCAAGGGCAAGGGCAAGGGCAGGGGCAGGGGCAGGGGCAGGGGAGGGGGAGGGCATCAGCGCGCAGGCAGCGGGTGCCGTCAAGGCAGCGCTGCCCGAGAAGCTCACGCCGCAGCTTGCAACACTCGCCGCCGGCGTGCCACGTGCCGGTGAATGGATCTACGAGATCAAGTTCGATGGCTACCGCCTCATGGCACGCATCGACAACGGCCACGCGCGTTTGATCACGCGCGGAGGCCACGACTGGTCGTCGAAGATGCCGACCTTGATCGGCGAACTTGAGCAGTTGGGCATGACCTCCGGCTTCCTTGACGGCGAAATCGTGGTGTTGGGGCCAACTGGCTCGCCCGACTTCAACGCGCTGCAGAATGCCTTCGACCGCGGGCGCGGCGCCGACCAGATCGTGTTCTTCCTGTTCGACGTCCCGTTCTTCGAGGGGTATGACCTGCGCGCTGTCACGCAGCGCGAGCGCCGCGCATTGCTCAAGGCCTTCCTCGACGAAAACGCAACCGAGCACGTGCGCTACAGCGCGGACTTCGAAGGCGATCCGGCGTCGATCCTTGCCTCGCCTTGTCGCCTGAAACTCGAAGGGCTCATCGCCAAGCGTGCGGATGCACCATACGTCTCGCGCCGATCCGACGCCTGGCTCAAGCTCAAATGCAAGCTGCGACAGGAATTCGTCGTGGCCGGCTACACCGAGCGCAGCGACAACGCGGCGCAGGTGGGGAGCCTGCTCCTCGGCGTCCACGCGCCCGACGGCAAGCTGGTTGCCGCGAGAAGCGTCGGCACTGGCTGGGACGTGCAGACGGCGCGCGAATTGAAGGACAAGCTCGCGCCGCTGCAGATCAAGACCTCGCCGTTCGCTGCCGGGCCCGCCAAGCCAGGGCGATGGTCTCGGCGTGTCGCCCACGCCGAGCGGTGGGTCGAGCCCAAGCTCGTGGCCGAGGTGGCCTTTGCCGAATGAACACCGGACGGCCAGGTCCGCCATGCGTCGTACCTGGGCCTGCGCAGCGACAAACCGGCGCGCCTCATCGTGCGCGAGACGGCGAAGTTCGTCGACAACACGGCCGCTGCGACATCGCCTGGCCAGAAAGCGAAGGGCAAGCCATCTTCCGTCGGGATCAGGGTCAGCAACGCGGATCGCGTTATCGATGCCTCCACCGGACTCACCAAGCTGGACCTCGTGCGCTACTACGAGTCGGTGTCCGACTTCATCCTGCCGCACCTCAAGGGGCGACCGGTGTCGCTGGTGCGTGGCCCCCAGGGCGTTGCCGGCCAGCTTTTCTTCCAGAAGCACGGCGAGAAGATCGGCATCCCCGGCATCCCCGGCATCACGGAGCTGGACGCGTCGTTGTGGCCCGGCCATGCTTCGCTGCTCGAGGTCGCGAACGCCCAGGCGCTCGCCAGTGCGGCGCAACTCAACGTCATCGAGTTCCACACCTGGAACTCCACCAAGAAGGCCATTGACCAGCCCGACCGCATGATCTTCGATCTCGACCCTGGCGAGGGCACGTCGTGGGCACATGTGCAGGAGGCGGCGGTCCTCACGCATGACCTGCTGCACGAACTGGGGCTGAAGTCTTGGTTGAAAACCAGCGGCGGCAAGGAGCTGCATGTGGTGGTGCCGCTGGCACCGCGCGTGGACTACGACGCTGTCAATGCATTTTCCAAGGCGATCGTCCAGCATCTGGCGAAGACCATCCCGTCGCGCTTCGTCGCCAAGAGCGGGCCCGCTAATCGCGTGGGGAAGCTCTTCGTGGACTATCTCCGCAATGGCCATGGGGCCACGACTGCGGTGGCGTTCTCGGCTCGCGCGCGGCCGGGTCTCGGCGTCTCCATGCCCATTGCATGGGAGGAGCTGCAGCATCTGACGAGTGGCGCGCAATGGACCATTGCCACCGCGCGAGAACATTTGTCGTTCCAGAAGGTCGACCCTTGGGCCGACTACTGGAAGGCGAAACAGTCCCTGGTCAAGCCCATGCGTGTCCTCGGGTTCAAGGTCTGACATATCGGCTGCGGTGGTGCGGGCCTCGACTCGGCAATACCAAATGGGAGCACGAGGACCCGAAACGAGAGTGACAGCACGGCGGCGCAGTCAAAGGGCGCCATGCACGCACAACAAAGTACCGATCCAATGACCTGGCACGCGATCATGTGCAGGCACGCTTGTTGCGAATGAGATCGTGTCGCCCGCCGATGGATAAAGTTTGTCCGCTTGTGGTGCATCGCATGTCTCCTCCACCTTTGCTTGGTGGAATTAGCCCTCAAGGCTCTCGGCTTTGGGGGTTCTTTTTTGCATGACCTCTTCGATGAGGTGAACGCTGTTTCGCGCATGCCGAATCAGTTCTTGCCCTCCAACGGATGAGGTCGCCGCCGGACTCAGCGCATGGCCATGAGTAGCCACCGCCATGTGGCAGGGGCCAGGGCATGCGCGCTTTAGCGTCGGCGCTGTGAAGTCCACGGTAGGCGATCGATCAAACACGTCCTTGCCGAGCGGACTCAACCGGGACCTTCAACCTTCGGCCCGGCGCAGTCACAATGATGAAGATGTCATCCACCCCAAGCTCCGAACACTTGCAGAGATCCAGCGGCGCGCAGTCGCGCATGGCAACTGATGCCTCCAGTTTGATGGAATCGCTGTCGGCAAGCGGATATACGAACCTGCGCATGCTCAGAGGGAAGTTGTGCGCTGTGAAGCGTTTCAACTTCACCACTGCGATCGTCGTTGGAATGGATGTTGTCGGCCACGAGCGGCGTTATTGCTATGAACACCGCTTGGAGGCTCAGGCCGCTCTACTGGAGTGGGATGGCGATGGCCATCCCTCAGGGCCATGGATCAAGTGCAAGGGTGCAGGCGTTGACCTGTTGAACCCAGCATTCTGCTGAGTGCTCACCAGGCGGCGCGGCGCCGACTCGCCCCGTCGTCTACTGCGATGAGCCGTCCGCGCCTGGGGCTGCGCGCGCCGCGTCGATGCCATCGTGGGTCAGCCGGATGACCCATGCGGGGCCGGAATGAGTGCTCGTCGCTTCATCGTACGGCGGCAGGATCGCCTGCAGCAACCCCGCGTCGCACAGTAGGCGGACCATCTCGATGGATCCGTCGTCCTCGCCGGTCGCAGGCCGCGGCGCCGCATCCAGACGCATCAGGAAACGGATGAGCTTGGTTGGGATGGCCCTGGTCCGCGCAGTCGTTGTCAGTTGCTTCCACTTCGTTGATCGCCGGATCACCTCTACGCGATGCGGATCGGCGCGGCAGACATGTCGGCGTCAACCCCGCTCGTGCTGCCGGTTGAGGTTGAGGGCAGTGGCAACTGCTTCGGGCGCATCACGGGAAACGGCGGCAGCCCCGCCAGAATATCGCGCCCATAGCGCATCGTCACCAGGCGCGTGTCGCAGATGGTGACCACGGCCCGGTCGGTCACGGTGCGCACCCCATGACCTGCCCACTGGGCCAGCTTCATTGCGGCGCGCGGCACGGCGATCTCGGCGAACGCATCACGCCCCTGACCATGGAGCCATTCGGCCAGTGCTTCTTCCACGGGCGAGGTGGGCGGGGTAAAGGGAAGCTTGTCGATCACCACGTGCTCACACAGCCGACCGGGCAGGTCGATGCCTTCGCCGAAAGACTGCAGGCCGAAGAGGATGCTGCGCTGGCCGCGCTCGACGCGACGACCGTGCTCGGCGAGGAGCTCGGTGCGCGAGCGTTCGCCCTGCATCAGAACTTGTGCCGCCAGATCTTCCGGCAAGGCCGCGTGGCAGGCCAGCATCTGGCGCCTGGAGGTGAACAGCACGAGCTGGCCATGCCGGTGCTCGCGCAGCAGCGTGGGCAACATGCGGCACAGCTCTTCTGAAAAATCTGCACTCTTCGGAGAGTGGGTCATCGGTGCGATGCGCAGTTCTCCCTGACGCCGGTAGTCGAACGGCGACGCGACCACCATGACGCGCCGTTCCGGAAAGCGGTTCATCCCGCTCAGGCGGTCGAAGAAATCGAAGCGTCCGCACGCGGTCAGCGTGGCGGAAGTGCAGACGGCTGCGCACACGTTCTTCCACAAGCCACGCGACAGCGACTGGGCGGGCGTCATCGGGCTCGCGCACAGCCAGGCGTCGACGTGGCCCGGGTCTGGGAGGGCCGGCAGTGCGTGCGTGCCGCCCATGGCCCGGGTGGTTGCGGGCAGGCTTGCCGGGGAGGGTGGCGCATGTTCCAGCCATTTGGCCCACGCCACGACATCGTGCGTGGCCCAGGCGCTGCACAGCCGTTGCAGGGCCAGGAGCCGGGACAGGTGCGCTCCCAGCTCCACGCCGACGCGCAGTTGCTCGTCGCGCTCCGCAGGGGAGCGCGATTCGTCGGGCTCCTTCAACGCGCTGGCGATGAGTTCCACCACCGCCGCGACCGCGCCGAGCAGCGTTGCCAGTTGCTCGCATTCCGGAATGAGTGCCTCGGGAATCCGCCCCTGGAGAAACCGGTGAACCGGCTTGGCGGCGCTCACCAGCTGGTTGTCGGTCCAGTACGCCTCCAGCAGGCCGAGCTTGTCCGTGCATTCGGTGATGGCTTGCCCGAAGGCCGTCAGATCGGGACGGGTAGAGGCCGGCAGGTCCCGGCTGTGGCGGTTGGCCAGCGCGCGCAGGCTGGCCAGCAAGCTGATGCTGGCGCCGAGCCGGACACGGCAGGCGAACTGTTCCCCGGCAATGCCGGGGAGGTGATGCGCTTCATCGAACACGAACAGCGTGTTGGCCGGATCGACCAGCGCGCTGTCCGTTTGCAGCGCCGCCAGGATCAGTGCGTGGTTGGCGACCTGGATCGTCGCCGCAGCCGCGCGGCGGCGCGCCTTGAAGAAGGCGCAGGTCCTGAAGTGCTCGCATTGGCCGCCGTTGCAGGCGCTGCCACTGGCCTGGATCCTTTGCCAGTCCTGCGGGTCGGGCTGTTGCGCCAGGCTGTCCATGTCGCCGTCCCATTTGCCGCTGCGAAACGACTTGGCGACCTTTGCGTACCAGCGCTTCGCCTGGTCCGCATCGCGCGGGGCGCTGCGGCGCGGCGAGCCCGGACCATTGGATGCCGCCTGCGATCCCTCGTCGAGCAGGCCGTCCTGGGCGACATCGTTCAGCACGCCGTCCAGGCGGCTTTCGCAGACGTAGCGGCCCCGGCCCTTGAGCAGTTCGAAGCGCAGGTCCGGGATCACCTCCGCCAATCGCGGCAGGTCCTTGAAGAACAGCTGCTCCTGCAGCGCCACGGTGGCGGTGGAGACAATGACGGGCTTGTCCAGCAGTTCCGACGCCACGATCGCTGCGAGGCAATACGCCACGGTCTTCCCGGTTCCCGTGCCGGCCTCGAGCAAAGCCAGGTGATGCCCAGGGCGGACCTCGCCCTCGGGCAGGCTGGCACTCAGAAAGGTCAGCAGCGCCGCGTGCATCATCTGGCGCTGGCCGGGCGTGCGATGAAGCCAGGCCATGCCCTGGCCACCTCGCCGTAGAGGAACTCCACGCGCTCACGTGCCTTGTCGAGCAACTCGCCAGCGATGGGGAGTGCTTCCTCCGACGCGCCAGACGCCTTGACTGATCGACGTGTGTGCGTTGGCGCGGAGGAGCCCATGTGACCAATTATCGATCGCGGCATCAGCACCAGATCTGGGCTTGGAGGTGTTCGAGTGCTGCTTCACAACTCCGGCCGCAACAACGGTTGCCAGCGCAAAAGGAATGCGTCAGATTCGTCGCATCCGAGAACGCGCCGGGCGTCGGCCAAGGATCTCGCGCTTTCAGGCCGACGGGTTCGCGCGCACGATGTGTGGACAGCGGGCTGACGCGATAGCATCAAAAAGCCAGCGGCAGCCCGACACGAGTTGCGATCATTTGACTGCAGAGGTCAATGCGGCTCGCGAGTCGGAGTTTGATATTCGTCATGGACGAGAGGCGGCGGGCGCAGTCGCAGCGCTCGCGCCGCGAACTGGCGACCCTGCGCTTCCCGCCATTGCGCCTCTTGATTCATATCCGCAATCGCGCTTGCCTTGTGGGCGCGGCCGATCATGGGAAGGTGGACCGCAGGACCTCCTGAAGCTGGCGTACGGAGGGCAGCTTGCCCTTCATTTCGGCCGGCAGTTTGCCTTGGAGCTGGTACTCTGCCACGCCAATCGGATTGGTCTTGCTCTTCAACGCAAACTCGACCTCCAGGTTATCCTTCTCGGCACACAGGATGATTCCGATCGACGGGGCATCGTCGGGGGCACGTTCCTTTTCGTTGAGCAGGTTCAAGTAGAAATCCATTTTTCCGGCGAACTCAGGTTCGAAGGGCCCCATCTTCAATTCGACTGCCACCAGCGCCTTGAGAAAGCGGTGATAGAAAAGCAGGTCAATAAAGTATTCCTTGCGACCCAAGGTGAGCCGGTACTGGCGCCCGACGAAGCAGAACCCGTAGCCCAGTTCGAGAATGAAGTCGCGCAGCCGAGCGATCAGCTGGTTCTCCAGCTCACGCTCCTTGATCTCCCGCCGGATGCCCAGGAACTCCAGGTTGTAGCTGCTCTTGAGTGCCTCCTCGGCCTGTTCGGCAAAGTGCTCGGGCAGGGCGAGGGCGAAGTTGTGCACCTTGCCTTCGGCTAGCGACCTCTCGAAGGCCTGAGCTTTGATCTGGTTGATGAGCACGTTTCGGCTCCATCCAAAGCGCGCGGTGGCTTGCAGGTAATACAGCCGACGCGCGGGATCGTCTATCTTGGACAGCAGATTGACGTGGTGGCCCCAAGGTACCCCCTCCACCATTTCTCGCACAGCCTGTGCGAGTTGATGCTCATCGACCGCAGCGAGGGCTTTCGCGCTGCGCGTACGCTTGGACAGGCGCTCCCTTTCTCGCACAAGCTGTGCGAGAAACTCAGGCGCACTGTAGGCCTGGTGAAACTGGCGCATCCGCCAGAGGCTGGCGGCAGAGAAGCCAGTCGTCCCGGGAAACGACATCTTGAGATCACGCGCGAGTCGATCCACGACACCGTCACCCCATCCGCGGGTCGCCTGTTGCTCGCGAATGGCACGCCCGATGTCCCAATACAACGCTACCAACTCAGCGTTGACAGCGCGCGCGGCAGACAACCGCGCACCATTGATGCGACGTTTCAGATCATCGATGAAGCGGGAGTAGTTGAACAGGGTGGGAGCGGAGGTAGGCACCCGGAAAATGTAATGCCATACGGATAGTGAAGTACGCAACGATCGTCTCGGTGTCGACGCGTGTGTTGCGGCGCGCTGGAACGGCATCCGCCCGCCGGCGAATTGCCACTTTGGGCGCCCATCTGAAACTCGGGATGCTCTGCCCGGTTGGACAACGGCCGCTCTCCTGGTGGACGTCGCGACTCATGCATGGAGCGCAACGGGCCCTCCCGGCTGCGCCGGTCCGAAAGCTTGGCAGGGCCGGACTGCCGTGCGGCCGGAGGGCAGGGGGAGGGGCATCCTGTCGTTCCTCAATGACGGGTATCGAGGTAGGGCACGACGAAGCCTTTCGACGACGTGGTCGATGACCCGCACGCCAATCCTCTTCAGCGCCTCAGCCAGCGTCGGCGCTGCCGCCGTGCGCAGACTAGCGACGCAGATGGTGGGGATGCTCGATCGTGCCTCCGACAAGCTCGATGAAGCGCTGGCACGCCTGGCAAACGTAGGCGCGAGAACCGCGCCTCGTATCGTAGTGCTGGCCGACAACAGCCTGGCTCCAGCGAACGCCGCGCGCGCCGATGGCGTGCAGGTAAGCGCCAATGTTCTCTTCCGCGTGCGGGCCCTTCTTCATCCCCCGCAATGCAGGGCGCCACGCGCACGTCCCAAAGCCTGAGCAGTTCAAGTTGAGCTGACGTGAATCCCTGGCGCGCGGATGAGTTGATGCCGGCCACGAAGAACACTTCGTGCTGGTCTCCAACCGTGAGTTCCGCCTGGACGATCTGCACTGTCGCACCGCGCTGCTGCCCGCGACCCTTGATGACATTCGCATAGTGAGACAGCGCACCGGGCTTTCCGAGTGACGAATTGAGCTTCGACAGCTGAACCATTGCAAGATTGTTGCTCGGACCTGATCCAGTGGAATCCACAAGAGGAGGGGCCTGAAAACGCCCCTCGGAAAGCGCGCCATGAATGCCTTTCACGTTTGAAAGTCGTCTCATTGACTCCGGCTGAATGTCCGGTGAGCGTCGCGCTCGCGGGTTCGCGCGACCGGCTGGATCCGCGCACTTCGTGACCCACAGGCATTGGTAGAGAGGTGCAGGGCGTCTCCGGCTGCGCCGGCCGGGCTGCTCCAGGTTCGCGCCGTCGCGCTCATCCCTTCGGGACGGCCTGCGGCCGCCTTGCGTATCCCTGACGCAGAAGAGCGATAGCAAAGACATCCGGGGTGTCTGTTGAGGGCGGGGGAGGGCTTGCCTGTGAGCCCTCACGCTACCCCATCGTTCTCGCGTTCAAGGCCCTGCGCGCGCTACGCGTGCTCGGCGCGTGCCGCGCGCCTGCGGCGACCTTGAGCGCTGCGCTGCGACGGGGTGATCCGGGGCCACGCAGGCAATCCCGCCTGTGTCGTCCACAGGAGTTCACCATGACTGCTTCCGCCGCTTCTTCCGATCTCAGCATTCGCCAGCAACGCATTGTCGACGCACTGCGTCCCTTCTTCGGCGCCGAAGCCGATGCGCTCTACGAGGCCAACGGCCGTTCGTTGCAGAAGCTCGCCTACAGCGCGCGTCAATCGGCGCTGCCCAGCTTTCATCGCCTTGCGACGGGCCTCGCTCTGGCGCAGGAACTGCTCTGCGAAGAGCTGACCACGCGCTCGGTGTTCGACACGCCGACAGCCGTGGCGGACTTCCTCAAGCTGCACTTCGCAGGCCAGCCGCACGAAAGCTTCGTGGTCCTCTTCCTGGACTCGCGCCATTCGCTGATCGCGTTCGAGGAGTTGTTCCGCGGCACGCTGAGCCAGACCAGCGTCTACCCGCGCGAGGTGCTCAAGCGCGCGCTGCATCACGACGCCGCCGCATTGATCATCGCGCACAACCACCCGTCGGGTTCGACCGATCCGTCGCGTGCGGACGAGTTGCTGACGCAGACACTCAAGGCCGCGCTGACATTGATCGACGTGCGGGTGCTCGACCACATCGTCGTGGCCGGCGGACGCTCGAAGTCTTTCGCGGAGAGCGGGCTGCTGTAGCAGCGCGGGGCTTCGGCCCCTTTTTTTCCATTTCGCGTGTCCAGCGCACTGCGTGCGGTGCATCGGTCAGCGCGGCCGGTACTGGGGTACCGGCGACGAATCGTTGGCTGTTCCACCTTGAAGCGATCGCCGCATCGCGGCGTCAAGGACTGGAGACTCGCCGCGGGGCCTGCCGCGGCAAGTCATCAATTGACCCTGCATGGCGCGCTGGGCGCGCTGGGCTTTGATCAGGCCGCGCGCCGCGCGGCCGTCCCTCGCATCGATGGGTGTTTGAGCCTCCGCACGGCGGAGGACGACCGGGTCGCGGCCCTGCGGCCGCGGCGCTGACAGAGGGTGGCACGCGTGGGGGCACGCATGGCTGTCGTGGGGCACGCCGGTGGATCTGCTTTCAAAGCCACCTCTTCATCGACGCATAGCTCGCACGGGCCGCTGTCCAGGGCAAGGGCTGCGCCACCGTCCTCACCCGGTCCTCGCTTCACTCGGCTGCGGCCTCCGGGCGGTCCCCGGACATCGGCCCTTGCTGCTCGCTTTCCATGCGCCGAGGCGGCTCCGAAAGCAGATCTTCCACCGACGCGGCACACCCCGCAGAAAGGACCCACCATGCGTGCACTTGAATCCTCCCGTCAGCGCGATGCGTACAGCCGCAACAGCCGCGACATCCCGAACAGCCAGGCTGCCACGGGCTTTCCCCCCGTACCCCCCGAGGACTCACCCAAAGCAGGCCTTGTTGAAGACAGGAAGCCGGCCGGTCAGGGCAAGGGGCGCATGGATGTGCGGCAGGCGATCACGGACCGCATCATCGCGATGCTGGAGAAGGGCGGCAACGTGTTCCGGGAGCGCTGGACGCATGGCGCCTCGCGCGGCATGCCGCGCAATGGCAAGACCGGTGCGCCGTACCACGGCGCCAACGTGCTGCTGCTGTGGGACGCCGCCATCGAGCACGGCTACGCGTCCAACGTGTGGCTGACCTACAAGCAGGCGGCCAGCATGGGCGCGCAAGTGCGCAGGGGCGAACGTGCGGTGCTGTGCGCGCACTTCGAACGCAAAGCGTCGGGCCATCAGAACGATTCCGACAGGGACGCCGGCGGAATCGGCGAGTCCCATGGAGAAGGGGAGGGCGGTGCAGGCGATAGCGCCAATGGTGGCAATAGCGGCAATAGCGGCAATGCCGGCCGCTCCAGCATGCTGCTTTGCATGCCGTTCTGGCTCTTCAACGTGGCCCAGATCGATGGTCTGCCAGCGCCCGCGCCGCACGAGTTGCAAGAACGCAAGGCGTGGGCGGACCGCTCGCCGATCGAAGGTGCCATGCGCTTCATCGGCGGCTGCCAAGCCAGGATCGAGCACCGCTACCTGCGCGCGGCCTACTCCCCGGGTGCCGATCGCATCCTGATGCCCGATATCGAGTGCTTCACCAGTCCCGAGGCCTACTGCGCGACCGCTCTTCATGAACTGGTCCATTGGACGGGACATGAAACGCGCCTGAACCGCAGCTTCGGACAACGCTTCGGCGATGCGGCCTATGCGTTCGAGGAATTGGTGGCAGAACTCGGCTGCGCCTTCGTGCTCGGCCATATCGGACTCGTGGATGCCACCATCGAAGGACATGCCGCCTATCTGGACAGTTGGCTGCAGGTGCTGCGCAACGACCGCACGGCCATCTTCACGGCCGCGCGCCACGCGGGCGAAGCGTACGAATTCATATTGGCGCGAGAGTTGCCATAGCCGGACAGCGAGGGCTAATTGCTGGCTATTGTTCTGCCTTCGGGCCGATTGTGAATTAACGTGCCAGGTATTGAGACTCGGCCAATTACTGTCCTACGCAGAAAGTCATTAGACTTGCGCACCTTCAACCTTCTGTTTCCTCATGACCAAGACACACGCTCAACTGCTGCGCGAAATTGCCGTCCTTCAGGCTGCTGCCGACAAACAGCGGGGCATTGAGTCCCAGGGCGCTGTTGCCAGGATCAACGACTTGATCGCCAAATTCGGACTCTCCGCAGCGGATCTCAAGTTCGCCTCCGGCGCGGCTGACAGCGTGCCGACCCAGCACGCTGCCGTTTCGAAGCGCGCGGCGAAGAAGGCGAGCGCGACCCTGCCCGCTGCTGCAGAGAGTGCCGCGAAATACAGCGACGGCCAAGGCAACCAGTGGGGAGGCCGCGGCCCGCGGCCCGCCTGGTTGCGCGCGGCGCTGGAAGCCGGAAAGACTCTCGAAAGCTTCCTGACCAGTGCGACTCCGACGCCGGACGCACCCGCATCGGCAGTCGCCGCTCGCGTGCCGAAGGCTGCTGCAAAGAAGTCGACTGGCAATGCATCGAGCGTCGCCGCATCCGCAACGCCGTCGATTGAGGCCGCTGCGTCCAAGAAGGTTGCGACCAAAAAGCCAGCGGCGAAGAAAGCCGCCGCAAAGAAGGCCGCCGCAAAGAAGGCCGCCGCCGAATCGAGCGCCGCCGCGGCGCCGACCGCGGCCGCGGCCAAGACTGAAACGAAGGCTCCGGTCCAGAAGGCCGTCGCGAAGAAGGTCGCCGTGAAGAAGTCCGCGGCCAAGAAGACGCTTGCCGAGAAGGTCGGGGCAAGTACCCAGGACGCCGGCGCCAAGACCGCGGCAAAGAAGGTGGTCAAGACCGTTGCGAAGAAGGCAGCCAGGAAAGCTGCATCGAAGAATGCAGCAGCGCGCAAGGTTGCGGCTTCGAAGAAGTCATTGCCGGCACGCAAGATTGCGTCGGCCGCAACGACTGCTGCCGCAGTCTTGCCCGAAACCGCGGAAGCCACGCTTCCTGTTTCGCCCGCGGCGGAAGCTTCCATTGCAGTTTGATCCCGTGTCTTGACCTTCGGTGAGACTGCTCGGTGTTCGTAAAGATAAGCGCGCAGTCGCTCAGCCGACAGGTGCGCCGCGGCTCCTGCCGTGCTCACCAACTCGCGCCGCAGCAGGGCTGCGGCGCTCGACACTCCGGCGCCTGGCTGCGCTACGACGATCGTTGCCACCGGGTTGTCGGCTGGCTTTGCGTTCGCGAGGACATCAAGCCCGACGCATGTGTCGCAGATCCGTTCGCCCTCTTCCGGCGCAAAGCGCCGGGTTGCCGATGCGCACGGCCTTGGCGACCATCATCCGCATGATGTCGGGCAACTCGATACCGCGTGCATTGTCCGCATTGGGCGATACGAACGATCTGGCGGGCGAGCCGGAAGCGGATGATCGCGCTGTTGTCCATCACGGCAGGCTTATAGCGCGCAGCGACTTCTTGCATCAAACAGACAAGTCCCGGTCTGGGTGTTGGGGGTGGCCTTGCTGTTCCCTGCAGCGTGCCACGTCGTGCTCGCCTTCAAGGTCTGCGCGCACAGCGTGCGCTTGCGGCCTGCGGCCGTCTTCGAACCTTGACCGCTTGCGCTGCGACGTGACCTCCGACGGTCTCGGGCAATCCCGCCCGCAACCGTTCCAGGAGTTCATCATGATTGCATCCTTCATCTCCGACGCGCAGCGCGCACTGCTGATCGCCAATGGCCGCAAGGCTCAAGTGCAGGAAGACTTCGATCCGCTGCCGGTCGTCAAGCTTTTCACGCCCGATGCCGGCGCCACCTGGCTGCTCACCGAACTGGATGAAGCCGGCGAAATTGCATTCGGGCTCATGGATCTTGGCCTGGGGTGCCCGGAGCTCGGCTGCGTTGAGCTCTCTGCGCTCGATGCGTTGCGGGGTCTGATGAACCGTCCCATCCAGCAGGACCTGCATTTCCGTGCGGACAAGCCCTTGAGTGCCTACGCTCACGAAGCCAGGCTGCAGGGGCGCATCCAGGCGTAGCCGCAAAGCCGCCGGTGCTGCGCCGCCGGCCTGCGCCGGCGGCCTTCAGCGACCCTCGCCTGACCCCGTGTCGGGGTCCGGGACGGGCCGCGAAGCGCCTGCGGCGCGACCGCTTCTACGAACCCCCGCGGAGTCGCGCATGTTCGGCTTCACGCAGGCTGTGCGCCGCGCGCGCGAGCGCGTAGTCGGCGTAGAGCTTGTCGACAGCCTGGATCCATGCATCGAAGGCGGCTTCCTGCGTATCCTCTGCCGCGTCCCGGCTGTCGCCGTTGCCGGCGACAAGCTGCCGATGCGAGGCTGGCGCCTCGCCGGCCTGGTCGCCATTCTGGGGCTGTGGGTGCCGGCGCGGAAAGGGCGGCACGGTCATGCCTGCCTTTCGAAGAATCACTGCTTTCTGTTCCGTGCTCAGCATGTCCTGGCCCTTGCAAGTGCTGTTCCAGCTCTCAGCCTGGATGCGGGGATCAGGATGGATCTTGATTGTGATCTTGCGAAGGAGGTAGCGCTGGTCTTTCACGGCACTTGATAGCGATTGCTGCTGTTCACTCGCACCTTGATCCCCGATACCCTGGGCGCCCCACCGGCTTCGCCGCTGTCGGGCTGCTCCAGGTTCGCGCCTTCGCGCTCATCCCCTTCGGGGACTGGCTGCGCCAGCCTTGCGCATCCCTGGCGCAGCGGACTGCGTCCGCTCGGACTTCCCTGATCAGACCTGTCCTGCGGCAGGTCGAGGCGCTCGCCGCGCGGCGGTCGGGCTTCGCGTCGGCCTCGGGCGGTTCTGCCGTTCTCCTGTGCCTTTCGCCTTGTCCGGTGACTCTGCGCCCGCGCGGCCGGGGGACCGGCTGCGCCTGCAAGGGGGTTTTCATAAAGCTTCGCTTTACAAACCTTCCCCCTTGCTCCCCCGTCCCCGCCGTCGCTGTCGTTCACCGGGCGAAAGACTCAGGAGAACGGCGGCCAGTTCCGGGCAGGAGGCCGATGCGAACCCCAACCCTTCATTGAAGGGCTCGAGATCTAGGAGCCCGGCATCTCTCTTTTTGTTCTTCAACTTCAACTGCAAAGGAAACTGAAATGACCGCCATTGCCAAGCCCGCGAAGAAGGTTGTGCCGCGTGTGAGCGCGTCCGCCAGGAAGGTCGGCGTTGCGGCTGCCGTCGATGCGTCGAGCGCGCAGCGCAAGGAGCCGATGGGTCGCGACGTGCTGGTGCCATTGGACAAGCTCACCCTCAGCGATGCCAATGTGCGCAAGGTCCATCACGAGGACGGCCTGCTCGAACTGGCCGCGCTGATCGAATCCCAGGGGTTGCTCCAGCGCCTGAGCATCGTGGCGCTGGGAGACGACCGCTTCGGCGTGGTCGCAGGTGGACGGCGACTGCGTGCGATGCAACTGCTCGTGGCCGCTGCTCGCTGGCCTGCCGATCAACCGATCGAATGCAAGCTGTACGCGCAGGGGCAAGCCGTCCAGGTGTCGCTCGCCGAGAACTCGGGCCGCGAAGCCATGCATCCGGCGGACCAGATGGAATCCTTCCGACGCCTGATCGAGGATGGCCTTACCGTCGCGCAGGTGGCCGCGCGCTTCGGCGTCTCGCCCCTGACCGTGGAGCGCCGCCTCAAGCTCGCACGGCTCGCCCCGCGCTTCCTCGACCTTTACCGCGCCGATGAGATCGAAGCCGATCAACTGCAGGCGCTGGCCCTGATCGACGACCCCGCCTCACAAGAGGCCGTCTGGGACGGACTCAGCCCCTACGATCGCAGCGCATGGCGCATCCGGAACGCGGTGACCGAAGAAGCCTGCAGTGCGGACAGCCGGCTTGCGCGCTTCGTCGGCCTCGACGCCTACGAAGCCGAAGGGGGCAGCGTGCGGCGCGACCTGTTCTCCTCGCCCGAGGAACTCTCAGGCATCTACCTCGACAACCCGACCATGCTGCAGGCACTGGCCATGGACAAGTTGCGCGGCATCGAACTCATCGTCAAGGAGGAGGGCTGGTCGTGGGTGGCATGTTCTCTCGAGTCCGACATGAGTGCATGGCGGCGCTACCGTCGCGAAGACCAGAGCGAGCGCGAGCCGACCTCCGAGGAAGCCGAGACGATCGAGCGACTGGCTGCCGAGCAGCGCCAGCACGCCGACGCCTATGAGCGGCATCAGGACGAAGGCGATCCCGAGGCTGACGACTACGAACGCATCGAGCAGCAGCTATGCGACGCGCTCGACCAGGCTGAAGAAGATCTGATGGCCGCGCGGGCTGCACTGCGGCACTGGGCCCCCGGGCAACTGGCACGGGCCGGCGCCCTGGTGCGGCTTGACCACCGCGGCGAGATCGTGATCGAGCGGGGTCTGGTGCGGCCGGAAGATCGCAAGGCGACGACCAGCGCATCGAGTGACATCACCCGTGCCGATCCGGAAGCGGCAGAACCGCCGGAACCTGCAGAACAGGCTTCAACCCGGCCGGAATTCAGCGAGAAGCTCATGCGCGACCTGACAGCGCACCGCACGGCGGCCCTTCAAGCAGCATTGATGCAGAACCCGCAGCTGGCACTCGTCACGCTGGTGCACCGGATGGCAGAGACCGTCTTCAGCCTGTACGGCAGCGGCGACGACATCGTCAAGGTTGCAGTTCGCGTGACCGGCGACGGCACCCTCGCAGGAGAAGCCAGCGAATACGCCGAGAGTCCCGCCGCCACCCTGCTCGGCGAAGCGGAAACGATGTGGGGCGACCGGCTTCCCGGCAACCCTGCCGGGCTATTCCGTTGGCTGCTCGCGCAGCCACAGGACACACTGCTCGAACTCCTGGCCTACTGCACCGCGCGCAGTGTGAACGCCATCGCTGCACGCACCCGCAGCACCGCCAATCACAGTGATGCGCTCGCGGAGGCGCTGGGCGTCGACCTGGCCGACTGGTGGATTCCCAGCGCAGGCCGTTACCTCAACCACGTCAGCAAGGCCAAGGCACTCGAAGCGGTGAAGGAGGCGACCGGAGTTGATCCGACACAGGCGGCAGTCGGCATGAAAAAGCCGGATCTGGTCAGCTACTGCGCGAGCAAGCTGGAAGGGACGCGATGGGTGCCGGCGCCACTGCGCCGATTAGAAGCGCAGCGCAGTTCCGATGACATCGGGGACCAAGCCCTCTGAGGGAGTCATGGAAACAGGCTGGCGAGGATCTCGGCGGCCTGCTTCGCATTCTTGAGCCTGTTCTTCAGGATTTACTCAGGAGGTCGTTCACCTTGTTGCGGGTCGCCGCGTCCATGGAAGTCCATGCCGACTGAAGCGCGCGGCCAATTCGCGCCTGTTCCATCATCTCGCGCGATCCGATCCAGGCGATGCCCGACACGAAAGCCGCCGACAGCAGGGCGCTGGTGGCGCAGGCCACCCACATCGCGCCGGGCCTGCGCTGCGCCTGGCCCGGCCCTGAATCTGCCTGGAGCTGCAACGCCGCTTCGATACGCGCGGCCGACGCAGTGAGCTTGCGACCGGCTTCCAGCAGCACCGGTTGCGCATCAACCGATTGTTGAACCAGTTGGCCGAGCGTCGTCAGGTCGGCACCCAGTTCCTCGCGCACCTTCGTCAGCGTCTGCGCCGCTTCGTCGGCGCGCTGGAGCAATGGATCAACGTCCTCCAGCAGGATGCGCAGCGCCGCATGCTGCGCGCTCGCGGGGTTCATGCACGTTTCCTGCCACCTGCGGCAGGTTCGGTGTCGTTCGCACTCCGAACGTTGAATAGCATTGCGTGCACACGCGCCAGGTTTTCGTGGGCCGTCACGGCCAGGTCGTGCGTCATCTGGCCGGACATGGCGCGCTCGAGCGCGACCATGTCTCCCGCGCGCTTGGCGTCGCCGCGTGCCGCCCTCCAGTCGGTCGTGCTGCCCGCGAGCTCTCGCATCACCTGTCCCGAGTCCTTGGCCAGCTCATAGACTTCGTTGTGATCGACAACGGCATGCGGTTCGTAGACTGCTTTGCCTTTGCCATCCGCCGCCGCATAGCCCAGCACCTGCGAATAGACGACCTGAATCGGGTCCTGCGTGTCGCTCGCATACTGGTTGAAGATCACCCGGACCTTGCCGCCGTCCAGTCCAAGTTCGTGCAACCAGTCGATGGTCGCAATGGTGTCGAGCTGCTGCTTGAGCGCCGGGACAGTTGGGACGAGCACCCAATCGAACTCCCCGACCGCGCTCGTGAAGCGCTTCATCTCGGTCATGAAACCGGCCACGTTGGAGGCCCCTACATCCACGATGACATCCTCGCCTTGCATGAGCTCCCGCAGGATCTCCTTGAACCGGCTTGCGCCGAGTTCCTCGACATCCAGGCCGGGCATGCGATCGGCCGCGCTCGCATTGATCGACTCCACGCTCAAGATGCGCGCGCGGGGTGAGTACGCGGCCAACAGGTGAATCGCAAGGGTGCTCTTGCCGACATTGCCGGAGAGATTGAGAACACAGATTTTCATGGTCGGTCCTTTCGTCTTTGGTCGCGTTGTTGCTGGCGGTAGAGATCCCGGCCGATCCTGCCGTAGTCTTTTGAATTGGCCACCTCGCGGGCCTGGCGCAACGCGTCCATCACGCGCGTGGCCGAGGACGTACCACTCAAGGTGCGCATCTCGCCGGATTTCTGCGGCACCGAATTCGTCTCCCCCATCCCTGCCTCGAATGCCGGCTCGGCAGCATGTCCGACGCCCAAGGCAGAAACCTTGGGCGTGGTCGTGGTGGCCAACGCCTTGCTCGCTCGCCCGAGCGCGATCCGGTAATTCGTCCAGGTGGTGACGAACCCAGCTGCACCGAGGGTGCCGTGTATGGCCTGATGGGAAAAGCCGGCTCGCAGCGCCGCTGCGATTGCGGGGCAGAGGCGCTGGATGACGGCGGCATCGCTCTTGAGCCCGAGTTTCGTCAACTCCGCGGCTTGCCTCTTGATCGATTCGAGCTCAGACATAGAGTGTGGAATTAAAAGCCAATCAAGCGTACATTGTGTCGCCACGAGGTGATTGTGTCTCTCAAAAGCACACAATGCAAATGTACCGTCTACACTTTGGCTACGAAAAGACTACAGAGTGCCTACATATTCGCTGCAGTAGGAGTACACGATGACTACACTTTGGCTACAGATTTCCTTCGGCCTGCTGTCACGCTCTCGGTCGACCCTTCGGCTCGCCCGAGGGGTCATGCCCACCGACGAGGGCGGTTTGGGGTGCGGCCGTGGGGTCGCCGACCCGCCTAGGGGCGATACACCATACGCACCTACGAGGTGCCCGCAAAACCGCATGGATCCTCGATTTCGCTGTGTTACTTGGGGTCGGAGCTGTGTTACTCCGCCCGGTTGCTTATCAAGACGGGGCGGCTTTAGGGAGTAACACATGGGCAAGTACGTCCCCATCCGCTTCAACGACGAAGAGGCTGGCTTTCTGGAGCGCTCGTTTGCGGCATCTGACGATGTCGCCTTGAGCACTCACATCAAGCGCGTGTACTTTGACGCGCTTCGCCCTAACACCGACGCACTCGCCGGCGTCCGGTCCGAACTCGAAAAGATGGGCTCGCTTATAGGCCGCCTCGAGCAGCCGGGCGACGGTGCCGGTGATCAGCGACTGATGCTAAGCATCCTGTGCGGGCTTTACGTGATGGTGCGCAAGTCCGTGGGGGACAGCATCCGGGCCCAGGCCGACCAAGTCCTGGATGTTTCGGCGATTGAAACATATCTGCGGGGGCGGTGATGTTTGTCAACCACCGCACCCCCGACAACACGCTGCGCTCGTGGCTGGCCCTTCTGGTGGGGCTGGCGATGGTTGTAGGCTGGATTGCCAACGTCGCCCTCTACTACCGGCTGCCCGCGCCCCTCTTTGCCAAGGGCCTGTGGTACGCAGCCAAGGAAACGCCGTTCCTGCCGATCCTGTGGATCGGCCCTTTCGTCGGACTGGCGTTGGGCGTATTGGTTTTCGTGATTTGCACGAACCGCTACGCCAACCACTTTGGCGGCTCCGTCTTCGTGACTCGCCTGCGCGGTCCGAAGATGGTCGGGCAAAAGGTCTTGGCGGCCCAGACCCGCCGCGGCAAGGCCCAACTGATCTTTGCCGGGATTCCGATTCCCGGCGACGTAGAGAACACCCAATTCTTTGTCGGCGGCTCGACAGGCACCGGCAAGAGCGTCTGCATCAGCGACTACATCGAGAGCGCTGTGGCGCGTGGCGACCGCATCATCTGCGTGGACCCGGATGGTGCATCGATGCGGTACTTCTTCAAACCCGGCGACGTCATCCTCAACCCCTTCGACAAGCGCAGCCAGGGCTGGAGCATCTTCAACGAGATCCGCACCAGCTTCGACTGCGAGCAATATGCGATCAGCCTGATCCCTCGCAGTCCTTCGACGGAGCAGGAAACGTGGAACAGCATGGGGCGCACCATCGTCAGTGAAACGCTGACAGTGTTGCTGCGGCAAGGCGCCGGAACGACCGAGCGGCTGGTGCACTGGCTGACGACTGCCAGCAACGATGATCTCAAGGCCTTGCTTGCCGGCACGCCGGCGGCAGGTTGCTTTCATGGAGCGCCGGACACACTCGCCAGCATCCGGACCGTCCTTACCCAGTACATCACGCCGCACAAGTACCTGCCGTCCGGAGACTTCTCGTTTCGCGACTGGCTGGATCGCGGGAAGGGCAGTCTCTGGATCACGTGGCGCGAGGACATGCTGCAGGCGCTCAAGCCGCTGATCTCGTGCTGGGTCGACGTGACTTGCGCGAGCGTGCTGTCGATGCCGGAAGAGCCTGGTCGACGGATGCATCTCGTCTGCGACGAACTGGACTCGCTCGAGAAGTTGAACTACATCATTGACGCTGCCACCAAGGGCCGCAAGAAGGGCCTGCGCATCATGCCCGGTGTCCAGTCGCTCGCACAGCTGAACGACACCTATGGCAAGGACGACGCGCTGACACTGCGCAACTGCTTCAGATCGGCTTTTCTCTGCGGGATCGGCGAACTGGACACGTACACCGCCGAGGAGTTCTCGCGTGGCCTGGGCGAACACACCGTCCTGCGGCGTGCGCCCAGCGTGTCGGTCGGAACGGCCGGCGGCAAGGGCACGCTCTCGCACCGGCAGGACACCGAGCGACTCGTCTCGCCGGCAGAGTTCCACCTGCTGCCGAACCTCACCGGCTACGTGAAGCTCGCCGGAAACTATCCGATTGCGCGCGTGACCATGAAGTACAAGTCCCGCTGCGTAGTCGTGACACCGATGATCATGGCCGACGGGTTCCACGACCGGCCGCAGGCGCGCAACCTGCTGTTCACCGCACCGCATGTGGTGACGGCAACGTCGCCAACGTCGTCGAAGGCCTCTTTGGCCTCTTCGCCCGTCCTGACCTCTTGAGGAGGAACTCGAAATGCTGTCGTTCAAGTTCGTCACGAGCGCCGCTGGAGCCGCGCACTACTTCGAGACCTCCGACGATTACTACGGAAAAGAGGGCCACCGCGGCGAATGGGTCGGGCAAGGCGTCATCCATCTGGGCCTCGACGGCGCGCAAGCGATCGACCGTGACACTTTCCAGAACCTGCTCGATGGCCAACTGCCTGACGGCAAGCGAATCCGATGGAGCCAGACCAAGGGCAGCAAAGACCGCAAGGGCATCGACTTCACTTTCAGCGCGCCGAAGTCGGTCAGCATCCAGGCGCTCGTCAAGGGCGACCAGCGCATCGTCGCGGCGCACGACGCGGCGGTGAGGAAGAGCCTCGAACTCATGCAGGAGTTTGCAGCGACCCGCAAGAAGCAGGCAGGCCTGTCGTTCCGGGAGCGAACCGGCAATCTCGTCGTCGCGACTTTCCGGCATGAGCTGTCTCGCGCACAGGATCCGCAGCTCCACACGCACGCGATCGTGATGAACCTGACAAGACGCTCGGACGGAGAGTGGCGGGCCTTGTCGAACGAGGACCTGCTCAAGAACGTGAAAGTGATCGGCGCGTTCTATCGCGCGACACTCGCTGCCGAGCTCAAGGCCTTAGGGTTCGACCTCCGGGAGACCCGCAAAGGCGGCTGGGAGCTTGCTCACATTCCCGATGAAGCTATCCAGCACTTCAGCCAACGCAGTCAGGAAATCGAGCGCTTGCTCGCTACGCGCGGCCAGGATCGGGACACTGCCACGACCGCCCAAAAGCAGGTCATCACGCTCGCTACCCGCCGTAAAAAAACAGAAAGTGATCGCGCCTGGCTGCGCACCCACTGGGAGGAAACGGCCCGGGAGGTCGGTGTCGATCTAGATGCCCAGAGCGCCGTCACACACGTGGTCCCCCCTCCGCGTGGCAAGGACGGCGAGTCATTCGACGACGCGCTCACAGGCAATGGTCGAAGCACGGAGGCCGCCGACGAAGCGATCAACTTTGCCATCGCACACCTGGCCGAACGCCAAGGAATCTTCTCGCGCGGCGAGTTGCTTGAAATTGCGTATGGACGGGCGGCAACGCGAACGACAACGGCGGAAGTAGCAGAAGCGCTCGACAAGGCTCAACACGATGGCCGACTGTTGCCCGAACTTTCGCTGTATCAGACGGCCCGCTCCTTGAACATCAGCGCCGGCGAATTGGCCAGGGATCCCAACGCGGCGCGCTTCAAGGGTCACGACGAGTTCGAAAAGCTGACGCGGACTTCGTGGGTAGCGCTGACCATGGCTTCCCGGGGCCAGACCCAGGCACAGGCCGAGGCCTCGGTCGATTCGGCGATCCAGCGCGGCGCGCTCGTGGCGGCGGAGGCGCGTTTCGCGACGCCGGATGCCAGGCGCAGCGAGGTCCGAATCCTTGGCATCGAGAAGGCCGGGCGGGGCGGCGTTCCGGCGGTCGCATCGGTGGAGCGCGTCGCGCGCATGCTTGCAGCGAGTGATCTCAACGTTGGGCAGCGCGAGGCAGTGGAAATGGTGCTCACCACACGTGACCGGTTCGTGGGCATCCAGGGTCTGGCCGGTACCGGCAAGAGCCACATGCTCAGCAAGGCAGTCGCCGGCATCAAGGCGGAGACTGCTCGCCTTTCCCGGACGCAGGGCTACCGGGTGATTGGTTTGGCGCCGTATGCCTCCCAGAATGAGGCCCTCGCGTCTCTTGGCATGGAATCGCAAACACTGGCATCCTTTCTGGCACGAACCTCGCAGCATCGCTCGCTGGATCAGCACAGCATCGTGTTTCTGGACGAAGCAGGCGTGGTGCCGGCGCACCAGCTCGAGAAGCTGATGGGGATTGTGGAAAAGCAGGATGCACGTCTGGTTCTCAGTGGAGACCGCAAGCAGACCCATGCAGTGGAGGCGGGCAAACCTTTCGAGCAGTTGCAGGACGCGGGCATGACCAAGGCATTTCTCACCGAGATCAAGCGGCAGAAGAACGAAGCCATCCGGGCAGCGGTTGTGCACGCAGCGAACAACAAAGTGCCGCTCGCCGTTTCGACGTTGCGCAACAACATCGTCGAGGTCCGGCAGGATGCCCGGCGTCATGAGCGCGTGGCGCAGGCTTACGTGAAGTTGCCGGAAGCCGAGCGCAAAGAGACGCTGATCGTGGCAGGCACGAACGATGCACGGCGTGCGATCAACGCGCTGGTGCGAGAGGGCCTGTCTCTGCCGAACGGGCAGGCGGTCGAAGTCCTGAACAACGTCGACATGACCCGGGCAGAACTTGGTTCAGCGCAAAGCTACGACGCAGGGCAGATCGTCGTGCCGCAGCGCAGCTACAGCAACGATTTACGACAGGGCGAACAACTTACAGTGTTGAGCCACGACATCACGCGCAACACGCTGACGGTGAGAAGGGAGAACGGCCAGCAGACCACCTTCGATCCGCGGCTGAACCCGATGCTGCGTCTCTACGAGAAGGACACCGTTGAACTGGCACCCGGCGACTGGGTTCGAGTCACGGCAAATGACAAGGCGCTCGGCGTCTTCAACGGCGAGCGGTATGAAATCCGGGCCGTCGAATCGGGGCATGTGGTGTTGAAGCGAGAGCCCGATAGGGGGCTTGCCCGACCGGATATTCTCATCGATCGCCGCCGGCCCATTCATCTGCAACACGGGTACGCAAGCACGATTCATTCGGCCCAGGGTCTGACCAAGAACCGGGTGCTGGTGGACGCGAACACAAAAAGTCTGACCAGCAATCGCGCCGTGTTCTACGTGGCGATCTCGCGCCCCCGCAACGACATTACTCTGTTCACCGACGATGCGGCGAGGTTAGCGGCTGCAATGAGCCGAGAGCCCAAGAAGTTCGCAGCCTTGGAGTTGAGAGACGCAGTGAACGAATCGGCGGTCTTGCGGGCGAAAATCGAACGCGCCGGACGTGCCCGCCTGGCGAAAGAGTTGCACGTGCAGCCGAAAGTCCACGCGGCGGGTCAGCGACAACTGGGCTCAAGCTTCTCGGTGGCAAGTTTTCAGCCGGCCTCCGCGGTGCGCTAGTAGATCCAGTAAAAGTCATGTCCATGACCTCACCAACATCAATAAGAATTCCCGATCGAGAATGGGCTGAGGCCGTGGACGGTCTCCAACCTGATCGGCATCATCCAGCAGCGCTGAAACTGCTCGTGCACGAGCTTTGCGCGCCGGTCCAACTTCTCGTGGCGGCCAGCGAAGATCTCATCTTTCAGGAACTAGATGAGGAAGGCCGCACAGCATTGGCCCGGATCCATCGGGCCACTCAGAGAATCCTCACGCAACTCAACGACCTTGAAGCGCTCGCCCAGATTCAATTGGATTGCCAGCGGCCTCATCGCGTGTCCTTCGAAGTTGGCGCACTTTTGAAGGAGGTTGCGGCGGCAGACAGGCTGCGCCACATTGACAACAATTCTCGCGCGGCAGTGAAGGTTCCGGATCTGCCGATCTTCGTAAAGGGAGAGGCACATCTGATCCAACTTGCCCTCGACCGGCTCGTGCGCACGGTGCTCAACGGACCCGCGGGGCAAGTGATGCTGTCAATTGGTTCGGCATCGTCCTCGGACAGGCCGTTGTCCATACGCATGCAGTGTCTCGCATCCTCTCCGTGGTCATCATGGTCAACTATCGTCACGGATCGCTTGAGCTTGGTCGGTCTGATCGCCGACTATCTCCATGGCGGACTGTGCGTCTCGGATGGCAACCCTACCGGGCCGAGCTTTGAGTTGCGCGTGGATGTCGAAGTGGAAGATCCAGAGTCAAGCCACGGCGAAAGAAATAGCGAGTCCTCTTCGTGACCGGGCCTGCAATTCCTGATCTCAGAACAGTCGCCGTCCTTGATGACGATGCCGAGCTGACCGCCTCGATTGCCAGGATGCTCCGGCGCTTTGATCTGCGCGCTGTCACATTCACAGATCCCGCAGCACTCGCTGCGCACGACAGTGAAGAGGCTTTCGATGCATTTGTACTTGACTGGCTGCTGGTCAACACAACCGCGCTGGAGTTGATCGAGCGTATCCGGGGACGCGCGCGGAACGCGGACGCGCCGATTTTTTTGCTGTCGGGCAACTTGGCGGTCGGCGGGATTCCGTCGGATCCGGAACTCTTGGCCGCGATTGATCTTCACCACCTTAGGTATTGCGCGAAGCCCTACTCGCCGATCAAGCTTGCTCAGGATCTGCAACACAGTCTGACTGGAGGTTCAACATGAAATGCGCTTTGCTATGGCACTGCATTGCAGGCGTGACTCGCTTCGTGTCGTTTGGCTTGCTCGTCGCCTATGGGGTGGTGCACGCTGCGCCAAATGCATGTCCGACCGACGCTGCGTTGGAGATTTCAGGCTTGGTGAAATCAAACTCGACTCGCGGCTCATACCTCTTTTCAGAATCGGACTTGCTCGCGCTCAAAGCGGTCCGCCTTGTGACCGCCACAGCGTGGACACCGCGCAGCGAATTTGCCGGCCCAGAATTGTCAACGGTCCTCGCAGCTGCGGGTGTCAGTGACAAAGCTACGGAGATGCGCTTCTATGCCATCGATGCCTACGAGATCACCATACCGATCTCTGACCTCACCAAGTACAAACCAGTGATGGCGCACACGCAGAATGGTCAGCGACTTGAGATCGCAACCCGCGGCCCGTTTTTTCTGGTGTACCCGAGGGACCAATACCCCGAACTGACGAAAATCAATGGGCAGGCGCAGTTTGTCTGGATGGTGTGCAAGATCGTCGTCCGATGAGTCACTGGTCACGGTGGCGTGGGTTCGACGTGGTGTCGAAGTGGCTCCAGCGGGTGGGCATGCCCATCGGAATCTTCTTTGTGGCAATCGCCATCATCTGCGAGATCTACCTGCGCGTGACCTTGCTCCCTGCGGGCGCACCGCGCGACAAGTGGCCGACGGAAGGCTATTACTTCGCAGGGGCGCAATACCAAATCTTTTTGCAGTCTTTGCGTCTGGAGCTCTGGCGGCATCAACAGTTGCCACCAGGAGAACAACGTCTACGCTCCGAGCGCGACGCAAAGGTACTCCGGGAAGTTCTCCATGCCAAGTATGCGATCCTGACGGATTCCCCGGAGATTCGACCCTTTCTCGACAAAGTCGAGGGCTTCCGAGAGGCACTCCCGTTACTCAGCGAACTTGAGCCGCGGCTGAACGCGATGGTGGAAGACGCGTTGCGCGATCCGAAAGGGCCTTCGCATTTTGATGACCAGACCGCTGAGCTAGACCGGGCCGTGGTCCGAATGGTGAACAACTTGCGCACAGAGGAGCTTTCGGCCTTCGAGGCTGCCTTCGAAGGGCAGCGACAGGATGCTATTCACAACCAGGAGCTAGGATTGGCTCTGCTGGGGATTCTTGGATTTGGTCTCATCTTCCACGTCGCGATGCGGCGCAAGGGCTTGGCAGCGCTTCGCCTCGAAGCCGAGTCGCGCGCTGAAGCCCAACGCAGCGCCTTGGCAAGAGTGGCGTTGCTTGGAATGGTCTCGCACGAGTTGCGAACGCCGTTGCAGACCATGATGGGGGACGTCGAGATGCTCACGCTGACCGCGACCGAGGAAGACGCGCGAGCCGCGGTGGCATCGCTGGAGCGCAGTTTCGCATTGCTGTCCGGACGGTTGGACAACATCGCTCAATACACGCGCCTCGCCAGCAACGCAGTCCATGTATGCGGTGAGACTTTCGCGCTCATACCAACTCTTCAGCGGATCGTTGAGGAGCACCGCTCGTCCGCAGGTCCGGGGCGGGACATCCGACTCGTGACGCCGCTCACGATCCAGGACAAGGTGACAGCAGATCAGGTTCGGCTCCATCAGATCTTGAGCAATTTTCTCTCCAATGCGATCAAGTACGGCGGTCCAGGTCCCATCACGATTAGTGCTAAGTTCATGGAGACATCGGGAGATGCGGCTCGACCGATGTGCGACATCGAAGTCGCAGATGATGGGGCAGACATTCCGTCCTCCGAACTTGGCGCGATTTGGGAACCCTTTGTGCGCGGTCGTCGCGCGGCTACACCGCGCTCTGGGAGTGGACTGGGTCTCGCCGTCGTAAGGTTGCTCGCGGAGTCGGCAAACTGGGATGTCGGCGTCTCGAGCCGGGCGCCACTTGGGAAGGCTTTCTTTGTGCGCTTTCCCATTGCGCCACCGCATGTCACCGCCACCTCACGCGCGGAGTAGAAGAAAATACTGTCACATGTACATCCGCCGATCTCACTACCTCACCTGCGCTGCATTGCGCTGGGCTTCAACTTCAAAATAATCATGGCCACTATCGAAATGGAACTGCAGGTCCGCACCGAAATTGGGATCGCCCCGAGCGAACAAGGCAGGGTGCAGGATTTGAAAGTACTCCTTACCGTCGAAGTGGCGGATACTTATTCGGATGCTGCGGCACAGGAAGGGGACCTCACGCTGACGCTGGACTATGGGCGCTTGCGGGAGATCGTGCACGAGGTGTTCGCTGAAAGACGCTACTCGCTCCTTGAAGAGGTAACGACCACTATCCGGGAGCGCATGCGCCAACTGAGCCATGTCACTTCTGCTCGCGTGGCGATCACCAAGCACCATCCGTGGGTTGACGTCCCTCGTCTGACGTTGACGCGATGACTTGGGCGGTGGTGACCGGCGCAACGGCCCGCGGAGGGGAAGCCATCGCACGCGCGCTGCATGGCGCCGGGATCAATGTGGTCATCCACCATTCCGAGCGGTCCCGAGATCGCGCCATGCTGCTGCGCGACGAGTTGCGCGCCACCGGAGCCGATGTCGTGACCTGGGAGGCCGATCTGGCGCAACCTGTCATCGTTCCCCCGTGGGTCTTGCAGTTGGAGCCGGCCTACTGCGTGTGCAATGCGAGCGTCTATCAGCCGAGCGAAGTTGGCGATTCGGCCCGCGCGCAATTAGATCTCGCGGTGCACCTGCACGCCAATGTGGCAATTCTCACTGCTTTGCAGGGCACCTTGCGCTCGGTTGTTGCGGTGACGGATGTCCACGTGGAACGGCCGGCGGGCGGCTTCGTCTGGTACACCGTCTCGAAGGCTGCACTTCAGTCGCTACTGCTCAATCTTGCGATCGAATGGGCACCGCGCATTCGATGCAACATCGTGGCGCCTGGTACTCTGCCGTTTCCTGCAAGCTGGGACGATCGGGCCAAGATGGATACTATTGGGCAGTCAATCCCGCTCGGACGTGTCGGCGACTTCGGCGACCTAGCCGGCGCAGTTCGGTATCTGCTTCTCGATGCAAATTACGTCACCGGTCAAGTTCTCGTAGTCGATGGCGGTCGCAGTCGGTGGCTCTGCGGCTAGCCTATGCGAGGAGCGCGTTGCGCAAGGCCCAAACTCGTGGCTGTTTCGCGTGGCTATACGCCGGGCTTGTCCAGGCGCAGCCCTGCCAACTCCAGCGCGGAAACTACCAGGGGGACCTGAGCTGGTTTTTCGATAAGTTGAACGCGAAAGGCCGTGCAGGCAGATGCGACCTCCGCTGGATCGGCCGATCCGCCGCGCAACTTGCCGGACAGCAGCACGACCGCGCTAGGAATCTGCAATGCTCGAATCGAGGCGAGTAGTTGGCTTGCGTCTCCTTTGCGCAGCATCCAATCGACCACGTATCCATCGAAAGGCGACTTGGCCATCTCGTTAGATAGTGCGTCGACGTCATCGAAGCCATCGGCAGCAATGCCGAAACCGCGCAGCTGATCGCATAGCGCGCTGGCCACGTCTCGTTCGTCGTCTATGACAGCCACTCTTGCGGGCTTCAAGACCGGCTGCACGATTTCAAGCCGTGCGACCCTCACACCGCCTTTGATGGTCACTGAAGTGGCCGCGACAACCACCAGGCCGGCCTCATCCTCCAGCGCTACCAGTCCGTCTGTTGCTGACGGGCCTTTCGATCGGTCGAGCCAGACTTTGCATTTGCTCTGGAGTCCGCCGATGCGCACGACAGCAGGCTTGGCGTCGTCCGCGCCGTGAGCGGAAACCAAGCCTGCAAGGGTTTCGCCGAAGTTCTCTGCAAGCTGCTTGAGCTCCTCCAGTGTCCAGGCTGCGCTTCGATTCACGCGCTGGTGGGCGGCCGCTCGTGAGAGGCTGAAAAATTCACCGACGAATGCGGCGTGCCGGTGCTTGGGCAACCCATGTCGCTCCAGCAGCCCCCTGACCGCGAGCGCTCCCAATGAAAGCTGGTCGTCATCATTTGTGTCGTTCAACCCCATTCCCTTCTACCTATATCAATTTGTAAGTCTGGTTGTGCAATATTGGCGCAGTTGGCAAAGTGTCGAAATACAAGACATCCCCATCTGATGCTCTTGCATTTCAAAGCTATTGTATTTGATAGGTACGAACAGTCCCATTTTGTTGGCGCACACCGATCGTTGAAGTTCTCGGTGAGATTGTGAGGCGGGAAGGTCGTTATGCAGGTTGATGCTTTGCTTCAAGAATGCGCACCGCAGGTCTCGCCGGTGCTGATGCAGGCTCTGGTTCGCACCGAGTCGGCATGGCAGCAATTCGCCATCGGCATGGATAAAGCGCAAGGAGCGGTGAAGCAGCCTGCGTCGCTCCCCGAAGCAGTCGCGAAGGCAAAAGAGCTGGCTGCGGGCGGCCGCAAGTTCTCCGTCGGCCTGGCCCAGATCCACGTGAGCAACGTGGCCCTCTACGGAATGACGTGGGAACAAGCTTTCGACGCCTGCCAGAACCTGGCTGTGGGTCAAAAGATTCTCTGGAATTTCTATCACCGGGCGTCGGCCTCGGGCTACACGGGTGTCGCCGCTATCTGGGCGGCCTTGCGTGGCTACAACTCCGGCGGCGTCGGGCGTGCCATCAGCGACGAGTACGCGAACCGAATCTTTGCCTACATGAGCAGCGCGCCCCCGCGGGTGCAGATCGCTGGAGGCGTGTCCATCACGAAAGCGTCCGCCGAGTCCACTGCGACACCGGTGAATTCAGGCAAAGCCCGGCGCCCAAGCGAGGCGCTCGAAATCTTCGAGAAGACGAAGCCAGCCGGCTTCTAGCTGTCGCACCCTAGTTCGAACACCACCCCCGGAGGTTCCATGAACGAGCATATCATTACCGCGCTCTCTCGCATTGAGGTCGGGCGGGTTCGACGTTTCGTGACCTTCGTGCGACTGGCAGGCGGAGCCACCGTGCTGGCATTCGCTGCTCACCCGGCAATGGCGCAAAGCTTGAAGCAGGCGGGGGTCAACATCTTCAACGTCATCTACGGCGTGGTGGGGGTGATCGGCGCCATTGCCTGCCTGCTCACGCTCTTGAACTGGGTCACCGGCAACTGGCTCGGTCGGGACGACCCGAAGAAGATCTTTTTCCAGGCGCTGCTTGGGACGGCATTGGCCTTCGGTGTCGTGGCCATCATCCAGTTCGTCAAGGACATGGTGGGCGGTTCAGCGTCCGGGATCTCGAACCTGTGAGCGTGTCATGAACGACTCCGAACACCGCCATGAGGAACCGGCGCTGGAGCGTGCGCTGATCTACCGGGGGCCGCAGGCGCCAGTATTGCAAGCCTACGTCCCGCTGCCAGTGTTTGGCGCGGAGTGCATGCTGCTGCTGCTCTGCATGCGCGTCTTCGGCTTCTGGACACTGCTTCTTGTGCCCTTGCACATGGTGTTGGTGCTCAAGACGAACGACAACCCGTTCTGGGTTCGCGACCTCGTGGCGAACTACCGATACCGCTGGTTTGCGCAGAACAATGACACGCATGGCAACGGCGTCGTGAGTTTCAGTCCCCACACCAGTCGGCGGGAGGTGCGGTGATGACCGCCGCTTCAAAAGTCCCCTCCACCAAAGCCGAGCGCAGCGTCGCCAGCTGCCTGCCGTATTCCCAGCAGATCGACGACCACACCGTGGTGACCTACGAAGGCGACCTGACGCAGACCATCGAAGTGCATGGCCTTTCGTTTGAAACGATCGGCCACAAGGAGCTCGACAACCTGAACCAGCAATGGTTCTCGGCGATCAACAACATCGCGCGCAGCCCGAACGTGGCTCTCTGGACCCATGTGGAACGTTGTCGCGTGCGCTACGACCTGTATCGCATCGCCTACGACAACGATCTCAGCACCGAGTTCGCTCGGCAGTACGCCCGCAAGTTCGACGGAGAGGAACATTTCGTCAATCACCTCTTCGTGTCACCGGTCTATCGACTGGCCGGCAACAAGGCAGATCGCGCCAGCATCCGAATGTCCAAGCGGGGCAGCGAGGCCATGACGGAGTTGCGGCTGCGGGCGCGCGATGAGCTCCACAAGGTGTCCGCGCAACTGATGGCGAGCCTCAAGCGCTATCACCCTCGTTTTCTTGGCGCGTATTTGAATCAGGGCGTTCTGTGCTCCCGCACGGCCGAGTTCTACTGCCGGGTCCTGAACAACGCCGACAGGCACATTCGCCTAGACGCGCACGAACTGAGCCAGAGCGTCCAGGCTGCGGCATTGAACTTCGGCGCGGAGACGGTAGAGATCGAAGGCGCTTCGGGATCGCGTTTTGCCGCGGTGCTCACGCTCGTCGCGCCGTACCGCGCGGAGCAACTGGACTCGAAGGTGTTCGACGGGTTGCTGTCGTCGTCCTTTGAATTCGTGCTGAGCCAGTCAGTCACGGTGATGGCATTCGACAAGGCAGATGCGCTGTTGAAGTCCCAGTACAACAAGATCAAGTCGACCAGCGACAACGATGAGCAGATGCAGGAGGTTGCGGCAGCGCGTACGCAGTTGCAGGCCGGCAAGTTCTCGATGTTCGAGCACGAGCTGATCCTCGTCATCTACGGCGATTCGATCAAGGAGTTGAATCACAACGTCAACGCGGCCGTCACGTTGCTCGACCAGAAGAGCATGAACACGTCGCGCGAGCGGGGCGGGGCATTGATCTGCACCTACTTCAGCACACTTCCGGGCAATTTCAAGTACGGCCGCATCCGCGCCATGCCGATCAGCAGCAGGAACTTCTCCAAGTTCTTTCCGATGCACAACCACGCCAGCGGCAACGCAGGCGGAAGCCAGTGGGGCGACCCGGTCGCCCTCATGAAGACTGCAGCAGGCGGCCCCTACTTCTTCAACTTCCATGTGAGTCGCAACCGCTTGCTGGAGCAGGGGATCCGCATGGACTGCGACGAGGAGCCTCCGAAAGCCAACCTCGACAACGACGATGCGGTCAACGACGACGGGGACACGTCGTTGCCAAGGGCCCACCGCAAGGAACTCGGCAACTACAAGATCATCGGCCGCTCGGGTGGCGGCAAGACAGTCCTCAAACTGGCTCTGCGGCTACTCGCCCGCAAGCAGGCGATGGCGAGCGGCAAACCGTTGAAGATCTTCAGCTTCGACAAGGACTATGGCGAGGAGATCTGCATCCGCGCCATGGGTGGACGCTACTTCCGCATCGCCGGCGGTGAGCCGACTGGCATGAACCTGTTCTCCTTGGACCCGACGCCCGAGAACGTATCGGTGATTCTGAGCATCATGTGCTGGAACGTCCAGTTCGATGGCAAGTACGTCATGACGCACAAGGACGAAGAGGCTCTGTTGCGAAGCATCTGGCAAGTCTATAAGCTCGATCCGAAGCATCGCCGCTATGCTCGCGTGCGGGATGCGCTGCCCACTCACCGGGAGAACAGCTTGTACCAGGCGCTGGGGCGTTGGTGCGACGGAGGCGCGTTCGCCTGGGTGCTCGACAACCCGGATGACCGGTTCGACCTGGAGGGCGCCAACACCTTCGGCTTCGACATGACGAACTTCCTCGACATTCCGGAAGCACGCACCCCGATCCTTCGCTACCTCACCCACAAGATCGCGCAGCACGCTTCAGGCGCGCCACACATCATCGACATCGCAGAGGCCTGGCGGGCGCTGAAGGATCCGCTCATGCAGACGTTCATCGAGAACAAGGGCAAGACCATCCGCAAGGAGGATGGCGTGATCGGCCTGGATACCCAGGAGCCAAGCGACATCAGTCGCTCGCCGCTGGGAAGCACGCTGCTGTCCCAGTTCCCGACCCAACTGCTGCTGCCGAACGGCGAGGCGGAGCAGGCGGACTACATCGACGGACTGAAGCTCTCGCCGCGCGAGTTCCACCTGATCAAGCACACGCTAGAGAACTCCGGCCAGTTCCTGCTCAAGAAAGGGGCTGAATCCGTCGTCGTCAAGATGGACCTGAGTGGCATGGACGACATGCTCGCCGTGCTGTCCGCAAGCATCGACAACGTCGAGGTCATGCACACCGCCATCGACGAGTTCGGGCCCGATCCCCGTCAGTGGTTACCCATCTTTCTCAGAAGGAGAGTGTGATGAAGCTACCGATTCTGACGAAGCGCGTCTTTCTGTCGGCTATCGCGAGCGCCTGCATCGCCGGCGCGGCCTTTGGCCAAATTCCGGTGACTGTCACCAGTGATCTTCCCGCCACCATCAACCAGATCCAGAACATCGCCAAGTGGGGCGAGCAGTTGAGTTCGATGAGCAAGCAACTCGACCAGATGAAACAGGTCTACGGAACGCTCCAGGGCATGCGAAACCTCGGAAGCCTCATGAACAACGACTTGCTTACGCAGTACCTGCCGGAAGACTACCTTGGTGCTGTGCGATCCATGAAGAACGGCAGTGGCTCGTTCTCCGGTATCTCAGGATCCGTGAGCGATATCGTGCGCGCGAATCAACTGCGTTCCTGCGCCGAACTGAACAACGATGCTGGCATGCGGGCGGCCTGCAACCAGCAGTGGCAACAGCTGGCGCTGCAGAAGCAGATCGGCGACATGGGCTACAAGAAGGCTTCGGAGAACATCCGCAATCTGCAGACCTTCGTGAGCTCCATCAACTCGTCGACGGACCAGAAGGCGATCTCCGAGGTCCAAGCCCGAATCCAGGTGGAGACGGTTCGGATGCAGAACGAGCAGATCAAGCTCTCGACGATTCAGGCGATGGAGGAGGCGGATCGGCGACTGCAGCAGCAATCGGCAATCGATAACTTCAATGCTGGCATGACCCGCGGGTCTGCCGGTGGTATCAGGTTCTGATCATCATGAAAAAATTGCGGATAGCTCGTGGGTGTCTGCTTGTCGCTCTCGGCCTCGTTGCTGGTTGCGGCGAGCCTCAAGATGAAGTCAATTCAACTCCACACTTTGACGCCAAGGCCATTGCTGCGGAGGCTGATAAAGGCAATCTCGGTCCCCTCACCGAACTCAACAACGCCTGCAGCGCTGAGGTTGAGAAGCATGGTAAGCGACTGGCGGTGTGCAAGGTGCAGGACGACGTCCGGGACCTGCGCAAGCCGATGAACATTCGGTTCTAGCCAATGGCGGGGAAGAAGAGGGCGAGTCATGGCCGACAACATCATCGGGGACATCTACTCGAACTTCGAAAGAGCGCTCAGCGGCTTCTACGAGGTCGCTGCCGCGGGGATCTCCGGCTACGTCATTCCAGTTGCTTGGGTGCTTCTCGGAATCTGCATGCTGATCTGGTGCTACCTGATCATCGAGGGCAAGGTTGCCATGCCAATCACAGACTGGCTGTTGAAATTTGTCGGGTTCATGGTCGTGCTTTACATCATGGGCAACGGATACCTCAGTTGGATTGCGAAGCCAATTTTCAATCTGCCGACCGAATTGACCACCGTGCTCAGCGGATCGGCCACCGACTCACCCGATCTATTGGGACAAGTGAACGAGAAGATCGTAGACCTTGTATCCGCGATGTTCACGGCAGGAACCAAGTTAGTCAAGGACTTGGCTATCGGCCCGGCAATCGCATTGTTTTTGATGGGAATGCTCGTCATCGTCGCTGCATACCTACTTCTGGCAATTGCGCTTTTCTCCATTATTTTCTCGAAACTTGGGCTCAGCCTCGTTCTCTCTGTTGGACCACTGTTCGTGCTCGCGCTTGTACTCCCTCAGACCCGCAACTACTTCTACTCCTGGCTTAACACCGCCCTCTATTTTGTTTTCTATCACGTCTTTACCGCGCTGTTCATTTTCATGTTCATTGGGATCATCAATACCTACGTCGGTAAGCTCAACGCGCAGCTTGGAAGCACGAGCAGCGGTGGCGGCGTGCTGGCGATGGTTTCAAACTTGATCGGAGTGGGTGGCGCAGGCCTTAACGTGGCCGCAGTCTGCATCCCGATCATCCTGATTGCGATGGCCATGTTTTTCATGTTCATGCAGATTCCCGTCATATGCGCTTCCATGACAGGCGGTAGTGGGGGATCGTTCGGCGCAGGTCTGACCAACCTCACCCACGCCAAGTCCCTCATCAGTCGATCCAAAGGCAACTAGGAGCGTTTTCGATGACATCCCGCTTCAAGGTCATCACTGCGCTGCTTGCACTGGTCTTCGGCGGCTGTACCGGACCCAGGCCTCCGCCCGGCTGGCCCTCCGGAGAGGAGCGCCCGATCAATCCCTCTCAAGTGAGCAAGGCAGTCAAGTGACTGAAAAGGAGTCCTACTTCGCCAAGGCGATCGATTGGGACACCCAGTCGCGTCTCGACCTTGAACGCCGGGCCTCTCGCAACGCCAGGATTGCATGGGCATGCGGGATCCTTTGCGGGATTAGCGTGCTGAGCGTGAGTGTTTTGTTGCCGTTGAAGCAGTTCGTGCCGGCCATTATTCGCGTGGACAACGCGACGGGTGCGTACGACGTGCAGGCGCCGGGCGAAATAGTCAACGTCGGCCGTGATCGCGACCAAAAGATCATCCTCTCGGATGTGGCGCGCTATGTCTTGGCGCGCGAAGGCTTCACTCGCGGAGAGGCCGAGGCGAACTACAAGACGGCCTACCTGATGTCCTGCGGGCCCGTCCGCGGCGAATGGGAGAACTATTTCAATCCAGAGATCAACGCGCAGTCGCCCGTGAAGACGATGAGCCCGACGGACTCGGAGCGCGTCGAGATCCAGAACATCACGTTCCTGCCCACCGACCAGGACGATCTGCGCGTCGCGCAGGTCCGGTTCGACAAGACCGTCACTCGCGGCGTAGCGCCGCCGGTGCGCACGCGGTTCATTGCCACCCTCACGGTGCGGTACGAACGAGCGAACATTCCGTCGCAGATTCGGGACATGCACGTGAATGCGTTCGGATTCTGCGCAGTGAACTACCGCCGGGATCAGGAGGGTGTGCCCCAAGTGCTCAGCTCTTCATCTCCGAGTGCAGGGCAGGGCGGCGCTCTTCCGGCGCCGGTGGCACCGGTTACGCCAGCCAACGTCGGGATGCCCCAGGCATCGGTGCGATGACGCCCCGTGCGAGGCTGATCTGTGTTGCGTGGTTTGCTTGTGCCGGCACCATAACTCGCGCAGAAGTCGGCACTGTTCCGTCGGCCGCCGATGCCCGGATCCAGACGGTTCGTTTTACTGGCGACAACGTCATCCGCATCGCAGCGGCGGAGGGTGTGGTGACCACGATCGAACTGAGCAGGAAGGAAGAGATCAAGGACTTCGCGATGGGCGACCGCGATGCGTGGCACGCGGCCATCAACGGCAATCTGTTCGTGATCAAGCCAAAGGACGTCAAGGCCGACACCAACCTGACGCTCTTCACGAATCGACGCAGCTATCTGTTCCAGCTGAAGACGACCAGCCGCACGGCGCGCAATGTTGCGTACTGGGTCCGGCTCCAGTATCCGGACGGCGACGTGACGACGCCAGAGGCGCTGGCCCTCGCAAAAGAACAGGCCGACCGCAAGCAGATGAAGGCAGATCTCAAGGCATCCGCGATCGAAGGCAACCTGAACTTCGATTACTGGATCGTTGGCCCCAAAGAGTTGCAGCCGCTGGCAATGCACGACAACGGACGCCAGACGTTCATGCTGTTCTCGGCAGCCAATCCCATGCCGGCCGCGTTCATCGTCGAGCCCGACGGGACCGAGAGCCTGGTCGACTATCACGTCGAGGACGACACGATGGTGCTGCACCGCGTGGTCGTCCGCGTGCTCCTGCGGCGCGGGTCGCTTGTCGCGGGCATCACCAATCGTTCACCCGCACTGCCGAGCCAATCCGCGCCGACAGGGACGGCCAGCGGCAAGGTGCAGCGCGGAATTCGGGAACAGGGAGGCTACTGATGTTCGAACAAATCCACGAGACGCCGGTGGCCGAGGAAGAGCGCGAAGGGATGGTCGAGCGCAAACGCGCGGTGGCCCCGGGGCAGAAGCTGATCCTTGTCGCGACGTCGAGCGTTGCGGCGTTCCTGATCCTCTTCGGCATCGCCAGCAAAAACAACTACTTTGGGTTGTTCGGGGCACCCGCGCCAGCCAAGGCCGACGCGCAGACCGACAGCCGCCCGGTGTCGGCGCCGGAGGTCAAGGTGCCACTGTCGTTGGGCCCGCCGACGGCAGCGCCCACGTATGTCGAGTGCCCGGGCGGTCTGCGCCTGCCGATTGGATTGAACTGCCCTGAGCCGGAAAGGAAGGTCGATGCCGGGCAGCCTGCGCCGCAGTCCGGCATGTCGGAAGAGGATCGTGTTCGCGAGCGCCGACGCAAGAGCGCGATCAACCTGGCGACTGCACAGCCCGGTGTGGCAGCCGCGGCGCAGTTGGGCGCCGCAGTGGCCAACGTTGGCCTGCCGGGAGCTTCGACGCCACAGGGCGGTACCAACGCACTGGCGAGCGCCCTTTCCGCCACGATCACGCCCGGGACTAGTGCGACGATCAATCGCAATCCGTCGATGACGCTCGCCAAGGGCACACTGCCGGACTGCACCTTGCTCACCGCCATCCTCACGGATCAGCCCGGTTTCCTGAAATGCATCCTCAGCGCGCCGGTGATGTCGATGGACGGCAAGGTGGTGCTGATGGAGGCCGGAACCACCATGGAGGGGGAGTACGCGCAGGGCCTGCAGGCCGGCCAGAAGGCGATCTTCACGCTGTGGTCGCGGGCCGTGACGCCCAACTTTGTCTCGGTGCAGTTGAATTCCCCCGGTACCGACGCGCTTGGCCGCGCAGGCACTTCGGGTGAGGTAGACAACAAGTGGTTCGAGCGATTTGCAGGCGCCGTGTTCTTCTCGCTGCTTGAAGACGCCAAGCAGATCTATATCGCAAGAGATGCCGCTCGCGCGGCGCAGCGCGGCAACGGCAGCGGCGATACGTTCAACATCGGCATGCAGGGCACGCTCTCGCAGTTGAGCAACACCGGCAGCACGGCGCAGGCGGTCGTCGAGGAGATGCTCAAGCAAGGCAGCCAGTTGAAGCCCAGCCTTTACAAGAACCAGGGCGAGATCATCAAGATCTTCGTTGCGCGGGACGTCGACTTTTCGACGGTCTATGAGCTGCGCCCTGCAGCGTCAGCGAATTGAGGGTCGACCATGGGCGCTCCCGACAAGTACGTTTCGATCCTCGCGCACCTACGCGCCTTCGAGGCCTGGCTAGAAGATCCAAGCGTGAACGAGGTCGCGGTTAACGCACCCGGAATTGTCCAGTTGTGGAAGCGTGGCGTGTGGGAGCAGGTTGCAGCACCCGCGATCAGCTTCGAATACCTCCAGGCACTTGGCAACTTCCTGGCGAACATCTCGCAGAAGCCCTTCGATGAAGGGGATCCCATTCTGTCGACCCACCTGCCCGGAGGCGAGCGCATCGAGATGACGATGCCGCCGACCGCGGCACGGGGCATGATCTATCTCAACCTGCGAAAGCACACCAGCCAGACCTTCGAACTCGGTGAGTTCGTGGCGCAGGGGTACTTCTCGCGCACGCGGCATGTGCACTCCGCTGCGCTTACGGACGACGAGCGGGTCCGGCTTCTTGGGCTGCTTGAACCTGCCCAGGTCGAACTCTGGAACTTGGCGAAAGCAGGCGACTGGCCCGCGTTTCTCGGGGGATCGGTGCGTAGTCATCAGAACATGATCGTCTCCGGTGCTACGGGGAGCGGCAAGACGTCCTTCATCCGCGCCCTCATCGAGATGATCCCGCGATGGGAGCGGCTGATCACGGTGGAAGACACGCCGGAGATGCCGCTTAGAAACCACCCCAACTCCCAAGCGCTCTTTTACCGCCGTGATGGCCACGATGGCGAGCGCGTGGTCGGGGCCACCGCCAAGCAGGTGCTGCAGGCCGTGATGCGCAAGACTCCCAACCGCGTGCTGCTCGCCGAGTTGCGCGGCGACGAGACGTTCTATTACGTGCAAAACGTCCTCAACTCTGGACACCCCGGCGGTGCAACGACCGTGCACGCGAACTCACCGCAGGAGGCATTCGTGCGCATCGCGCTGCTCATCAAGGCGTCTGATGAAGGTCGGAGCCTGGCGATCGACGAAATCATGCGGCTGCTGCACACGCTGGTGCACGTCGTCGTCCAGCTCGTGTTCGACAGGGAACTTGGTCGGCACGTGCCGGCGATCTACTACGACCCGATGTATGCGCTGTCGGTCGTGAGGTGAGGAGTGGCTCAGCGCAGGTGTGAGGGCCATCAGCGGTGCCCTCGTTCAGCGAAGGAGAAAGCAATGAATCGAACGCAACTGATCGGCCGACTCGGCCGCGATCCCGAAGGTGGCCAGAGTGGGAAGGGCGTCTACGCAACCTTTAGCCTGGCGACCAACGAGTACTGGACAGATCGGACTTCGGGAGAGTCGGTCGAGCACACGGAGTGGCACCAGGTGGTCTGCTATGACCGGCTCGCGGCAATCGCTCTCGAGTTCCTGACAAAGGGAAGCGAGGTCTACGTCGAAGGCCGTCAACGCACCACGCGATGGACCGACAAGGACGGGGTGGAGCAGCGTGGGTTGGAACTCCGGATCGACGAACTGAAGATGCTGCGCAGGGCACCCAAGGCGGACCCTGTTGTTGCCGCAGCCAAGGGCATGGCATCGATCGAGACGCTGCTCAAGGACTTCGGGTCTGGTGCACGAACCGATTTCACCCTGGCCGAACTGGCGAGCATGCTGAACAAGGTCCGGACGAACCTGGTCGGCGAGGACGACGACAAGAGGACTGCCCGTGAAAATGCCGCGCAGCGCGTCGCGGCCTGAGGCGGCGCCCGGTCCGAAGCCGCAAGCGGACGAATACGAGGCCGCGAAAAGCCGTGAGGCAAGTGAACGCCGGTTGAAGTCATTTCCCGCGCAGCACGCGGCGGGAACCGAAGCGATCCGCGGACGTAGGGTTGCCCCTCGGCCGCTAGAAGAAACCGCTGCGTCGTTGGGCGTGCACTCGTTGCAGACGGACTTGGTGGTTCGCATCGCCGTCATAGACGATGCGGACCGCATGGTCTACAACGATGTACGCGATCGCCGGGGCTGGCAACAACCTCTGTCAGCGAGCCAGGCTGCAAGCGAAGTGCGGATCCGTCACATGACAGCTGACGGCAAGCCCGCCACGGAGCCGCGCATGGTGAAGACGATCGAGATGGCAGACGCGTCCGTGATCGCCGACGCGCGCAGTGTCAAGAGGGCACCCGACTCAACGCCCTATTCCGTTGGCAAATCCCATGCGTCGCGCATCACTTCACCCTCCGCGGTTCCCAACGTGAAAGGAGCAGAAGCGGTCAAAGCCAAGCCTCTTGCTCAGCCGGCGATCCGAACGGAAGGCGACCGTGTTCGGTGAAGGCGCCACGCGCTGCAACGGCGTCAACATTCGAATTGGGCAGTACGTTTCTCAAATGACGTCAGTCGGCGCGGCCACGACCCGGTCGTACTTGCGCATCGCTTGTGGTTCGATACCAAGCCAGCGCGCGACCTGCAGGGCGTCGGTCCCTCGGCGCAGCTGGCGAATCGCGAAGGTGTGGCGCAAGCGGAAGGAACCGCCCTCGCTACTGTCCAAACCCGCGTCTTCGAGCACCTGGCGTGCGCATTCATAGTGCGACAGCTTGCTCCATGGCTTACCCGTGCGTGTCGAAGGAAAGAGGAACTCACCCGCGATACCGGTATCGGCACGAACCTGCATCCAGTGCTGGAGCAGCTCGCCTGCCCAAGGCGCGATGGGTGTCTCGCGCGGAAGCGAATTGCCATTGCCTGGCACCGAGATTTTCCAGGGTCGCTCGCGCACGCGCCCGCCTTGCGACGTTGGGGACTTCATCGTCAGCACACGCACGTCGCCCGGCGTCAGACCACCGCCAAGTTGAAGTGCCACCGCCGTTCGATTGCGAAGCTCCTGCCAAGTAAAAGACGAGTGGCTGTTGCGACGTGCCTCCGACAGCCCCGGCCGCGGCCGGGCGGCCGAGAGGTAGGCGATGAGGTGCTTGGCCTCGGCAACGGAGAGGAACTCGGGAAGCGGGTCTGCGTTGGCTGCATCGGCATACCGAACTGCAGGGTGGCTGGCAATCCAGTCCGCCGCCGCTGTGTTCGGTGCTTGATCCATCTCTGCCGCATGGTGACGAAGCACCCGGTCAATGAGTCGCATCAAGCGCAGCGCATGTCGAGGCGAGAGCGACAGGTCCGAGCTCTTTGTACCGAATCGCGCCGCATGGAACACCTCGAGGTCGCGCGTGTCCAGCGAGGCGAGGGTCACGGCGGGCTGCTCGCCGAGACACCAAGCCGTGAACGCGGACCACATCTCCCGATAGACGTCGATAGAGGAATTTTGACGCAACGTTCCGGCGGCACGCTGATCGGCCAGCCAGCTGTCGAAGGCCGCCCGGTGTGTTGCGACAGGGTCTTCGGAAAAGAGAGAAAGCGATGGCATGTAAACATACTAACGGAATCGGTGAGAAGTGCCATGAGTGCAGTTAGGCCAATCTCTTTGACGGCAAACCCGTTAGTATATTTAGGTTGGTCCCAGAGTTCCGCTCCGACCCCTGCTGGAAGATGCTTGATTACCGTGAACGGATAGGCCCATACTCGATATCGCCGCAAGGAACTCCGATGCCTGAGGGATACGACGACGATTCACGTGCAAAGCCTTGGAGCGGGTTGGCAATGAACTCCCCGGTCCACCAAGTCAGCTATTCGAAGATCGAGCAACTGGTGGGCCATCTGGTCGACCGCCTGGCCGAGGTTTCTGGTGGCGAGCGCTTTGACGCCGTGGTCGGGATAGTGCGGGGGGGCGTCGTTCCCGCAACGATGTTCAGTCAACGCTTGGGCGCCGAACTAGTGCTGTTGCGCGCCGAGCGCCATCAAGCCCGGGTTGAGTGGCTTGGCGAGGCCCCGCCCCCTGGCAGCCGGACACTTCTGGTGGATGACATAGCAAGCCGCGGCACCACGCTATCGCTCGCACGCGCGTTCGTCGAGGCCGCGGGGTGCCGCGTCACCACTTGCACACTTTTCGTCGACCGTGATCGCTGCGTCACACCGCCTGACCTGGCCTTGGACGCACCCGGCTTCGTCCGCTACCCTTGGGACCGACGCGAAACGACGCCGGCAGCACGCCAGTTCATTTCTCAGTATGAGATGCTTTCGCCAGCAGCTGAGGCTGAGTTCGTTGGTGTGGACTTGGATGGGATCTTGTTGCGGGATATTCATCGTAGCGATTACGAGCGCGACCTTCTCCAGACGCTGGGGCGTCGCGCCGACCTACCGCCTCGACCTCACCTCGAGCTGCCACCGGTGGATTGGCAAGCATGTCACGTGATCACTGCACGGCCTCAGCAGGACTATCAGGTGACCCGAGCCTGGCTCGATCGTCACGGGTTCGAAGCTTGCGGCCTGAGCTGCCGAGATTCCCAGACTCACTCGCACACGATCGACGGCGCGGTGGCGCACAAGGCACAAGCGCTGCTGCGTCTCGGCATTAGCCTGTTCATCGAAAGCGACCTGCAACAAACAGTCATGCTGGCTGGAGCCTGTCCTACCGTGGACGTCGTGTGGTGGGGTCGGTTCCGTCGGCTAAGAATCGGGGGCGTGTCGCAGGTGGTGCTCGGCAGCAACACAGGCAACAGAACACTCACTTCGCCCCGCTGAAATCGCGCAAGGTCAGCGGAGCATGATCGCACGGCTTCATGTCGAAGAGCATCCAGATTACGGCGGGGCACTCAGAGAGCAGGGCCAAATTGCGAAAAGGAGATCTCGACTCTGCAATTCTTGCCTCGTGCTGGGCCAGCGTATCCAGCGCTGTTACGCGAATCCTCCGTATGTAACTGCGCGCTGCAACACGGCTCTTTGCATGCCACTAGCATCGCCTCACAATGAGCAATGCCTGTCCCCGGTACAGAACATTTTCACCAGGCCGTCCTTGACGCGATAGGGGCGCTCTTCAGCGCAACTGGCGCCGCTTCTTTCTGCATCCCGATCCCTGGAACGTCGCCGCCCGTCTATGTGGCTGTCGGCGAGCCTGATGCCATCCGCATGATGCTGCCGGACTGCGCAAACGACTCCATCGCCTGATCTCGCCGGCCAGTTCCCTTGAGCACGACGGAGCCGCCCGCCTGTTTGCGAGCGTCAATGCGGCGGGCAACAGCAGGGCTTTCTCGTTGGCCGATGTGCGTGGCTGGCGCTCAGGTCCAAAACTTCCACCATGGTCGCCGGGTCATTCGCAGATGAAGCGGCCGCGTGTCCAGGCGGTCCAGCACGATGGCCGCTGCACCGAAGCGCGCTCGCGCCGCGTCATCTTCGCTAGTGGGAGAGACTCCTTGGCCGCCGGAAACCTCGCCATCGAGCGGCCGGGGAGGCGTCTTCAGGCCAGCACGTTCGGAAAGCGGGCCAGGGTCAGTCATGCTGCCATTTTCGTACCTTTGGCGTTGCTCCGCTCGAACGGACCGTTCGGCGCGCAGACCGACTTCATCAACGCCACCGAAGAGCTCGGATAAGTTACGCGGGTTCGGCTGCTGCCACGATAGGTGTGGTCGTAGCGCCTGTCCCGGGTAAGGCCAGCTTTTGCAACATCTCCGCCGCGAATGCGATGAATGCCTGACTGCCCTTGGCAGCAGGATCGAAAACAACGCCGGGCAAGCCATAGCTTGGCGCCTCGGCCAGACGGACATTGCGCGGGATCACCGTGTCGAAGACCTTGCTGCCGAAGTGCGACTTGAGTTGGTCGCTCACCTGCTGCTGCAGTGTGATGCGCGGGTCGAACATCACGCGCAAGAGGAAGATGGTCTGAAGATTCTTGTTCAGGTTGGCGTGCACCTGCTTGATCGTGTTGACCAAGTCGGTCAGCCCCTCCAGCGCGAAGTATTCGCACTGCATCGGCACGATCACGCCGTGCGCGGCGCACAGGCCGTTGAGCGTGAGCAGGCTCAGGCTGGGCGGGCAATCGATCAGGACAAAGTCGTATTCGGCGCCGACCGCGGCGAGTGCGGTGCGCAGGCGCTTCTAGCGGCGCTCGAGGGTGACCATCTCCACTTCGGCACCAGCCAGTTCGCGGTTGGCGCCGAGCACGTCGTAGCCGCACTGGTCGGCGGTGAGGCGCGCCTCGGCGACAGTGGCCGATTCGAGCAGCACGTCGTAGATGGTGAGCTTGAGCTGGCGCTTGTCGATACCGGAACCTGTGGTCGCGTTGCCCTGCGGGTCGAGGTCGATCACGAGCGCGCGCTGACCGACCTTGGCCAGGCCGGCCGCGAGGTTGACCGTGGTGGTCGTCTTGCCGACACCACCCTTCTGATTGGCGATGCAGAAGATGCGAGCCATGTATTCCTCGTGAAGAAGTTGTAGGTGTTTGACGCCAAGGCGATCAGCACGTCGCGGAGAGCCGGGGCGCTTTCAGAGTGCACGCTGCTCATGGGTAAGCAGACCTCGTAGAAAGCGTGGCCCGACAGTCTGCATTGCCCAGCACCCCCCGGGCGCCAGCGTCGCACGGTGACTCTCGCGGTCCTTGCCTCCCGAACCTTGATGTTCGACATGACGTGCACCGCGAAATGCCGACCCGTAGATCGACGCCCAACTTCCGATGAAGCCCCACAAGCAAAGCCCACGGGCGACTGTGCGCCACCCGTTGGTCCTCGCTGCACGTCGACCGGGATGTAGAGGTTGCTTGGAAAGTCGCGGCCGGGGATCTTGTCTGCGCCGATCCGCAGCACGCCAGCGGCTACGCCGAAGCGTTGACGGCGTCCTTCAATGCCTTGCCTGCTGCGAACTTGGGCGACTTGCTCGCCTTGATCGTCATCTGCTCGCCCGTCGACGGGTTGCGGCCGGTCCGCTCGGGGCGGCTCGCCACCGTGAAATTGCCGAATCCGATCAGCTGCACGGTCTCCCCCCGCGCCAGGGCCTTCGATAGGTTTTCGAGCACGGATTCCAGAACGCGGGCCGCCTCGGCCTTGCTGAGATCCACGTCGGCCGCGATCGCGGCGATAAGTTCGCTCTTGTTCAAACTGGAAGTCCTTGTGAAAGTTGGAGCAGAAGGATAGCGCCTGTGCAGGCACATGGTTTCGTGTGCATCTTCTCACTCGTTCCTTGGTCAGCACTGCAGGCCCGCTGGCAGCGCGCGCTCAATGCGCTCGCGGTGCTGCAGCCATGCCGCTGCGCGAGGAGCAATCTCCGCTGAGCCTGGCCGAATATGCCGGCCGGAACGCGGGCGCGATCAACATCGTCGGCGTGCAATGAAGGCGATGACAGCCCACGGGTCTCACGCAATCTTCGTCGGCTTTGATCCGAACGCCGCATCGCCTGGAGGGGGCCGCATGGCGCGACACTCGTCAAACCAAGGACCTCGAACCGTGACCGACCTTCAGATCCTCATGACCGGGGCGGCGCCTCGAGCCCGTGATCAAACTTTCGCTCGCAGCGCAGACCGCGCAGTCATCCGCTCCGACCGATCCGCGCTCCTGCCTGGCCGAAGCAACGAGTCCGCGATTGCGCTGCCCCCATGCAGCGGGACTGGAAACTATCATTGCGCCATGAATTTTTCGACTGACGAGCAACGCCGAGAGTCGCTGCTACTCCTGAAAGAAACGGCCGACTATCTGAAACGGTTGCCAGTCGTAACGGTGACGCAGAGCTTCATTGTTCGTATCGAGGAGCATCTGGCGGCGCCGACTTCACGTCTCACGCTTGAGCGTACTTTCGGCCGCGCTGGCACGGCCTACTCGCCGGCCGGAGTGCCGCTCTTCTCTGCGCGGCTCGTCGGCAGCGAACTCTCGATCCTTGTCCACAGGTCGAGCTTGCCGTTGCCCGTCGAGCAGCCTCTGCGGGTGAAGTTAGAGACCGATGAAAGTCCTCCCTTCGACAAGCCGGACCCCGAATAGAAGGATTGCCTGGTTGACGCGCAGATCGAGACGCCGCGTTCGACATGCCGAGGCGCGTGCTTCGTTTCTCGCGGCTCCCGCGGCCCACCCCAGCATTGGGGCCGCTGCTTGGCCTCGTTCACAATGCCGGCAACCTGGCAGCCCAAGACGATTGGACCACGACTGAAGGAAAACCGCGTGAAGAATCCCGACAAGCTTCCGAGAGGCCTATCCGATGAAGTGCTACGCCTTGGCGCCGGAAGGTACTCGAACCTGTGCATGAAAAACGGCCAAGTCTGCGGTATCGGGCAAATGCTGCTCACTCACGGCATCTTGGTAGGCATGTCGCTGCACTCATCTGCGCAACGGCGCTACTGCTACGAGTACAAGGCAGATGCAGTGCGTGCTCTGAACGAATGGGACGGTCACGGGCATCCGCCCGGCCCCTGGGTCAAAGTCAAAGGCCGCATGGGTGATGTGTTGCTCGATGAGCTTGGACCTGGCGCAACGAATCCAGTGGGATAACAACGAACGACAAGCCATGCAGCATCACATGACGCCGGCCGACGCACTGCGCCTGGCAATCAACGTGCTGAGAGACGCCGCCGAGGCCCGCAAGATGCCTTCGGGCATCGCGCTAGACGACGCCACGGCCGAGATGCACGCTGACGCTGCTGAGACATTGGAAACGTCCCTCGCAGACCTGCGAGCGCATGAGTAGAAAAACGCCAACAGCCGGCCCACAACCCGACGTGCGAGGCAGACCGATTCGTTCTACGTCGTTGGCGTTAGCTTGGGAGGCATGCATGCGGAGGACGCCCGTCTCGGTTCAAGTGGCTGCTGACACTTCCACTTCGGCGTGATCGTCCAAGTCTCACGGATTGAGCACCCGTGTGCCTTGAGTTTCTCGCGCCGACCGTATGAATTTCCACCGAAAGGCCCATTGCCCCCAAATGGAGTTGCCGCCTTGATCGTCACAGAAGACATCGTTCGCGCCACCTGGTCGCCCGAATACCAGGCCATCCGGACGCACTACGCCGACCGCATCGCAAAAGGTTCAGGGGTGGCGCTCCAGCAGCGCATCGACGAGGGGCTGATCATCCTGAGCGAGCTCGATGCCACCGAGGCCGCGATGCGCGCGTTCTGCCTGCACCCACTGTTCCAGGCAGACGAAGACCTGATTCATCATGGTCAGGATTTCATGAACAGTGTCGACGCCGATCCGTTCGTGATCCTGCTGGTCATGGAATTTCGCGGACGGGCCAATGCGTGGCCAGTCGACAGGGTGCATCGTTCGCCGGACGGACTTCGCATGGTGGCCGATGGCTGTCCTTCCGCCGGCCCCCTTGAAGCCGTGAAGCACATGCTCATCGCCGACAAGGTGCAGCACCGCAAGGACTTCATCCGTCACCACCGCGGCAACCATCCCGGCAGCGACGCACTGGACCTGTACTTCGACCGATGGCTCGACGCCCTGGACGTGAGCCTGACCGAGTACGAAGAACTCTGCGCGTCCATCGACGTCGCCAGGGCCCGAAGGTGATTGTTCGTTGATGGGTATCGCGAGCACGGCACACGATCGGGAACGCTTGTTTTCGAACGAGAGAACGGCAAACCGTGTGCGGCATGGCGCGTCCAACCCGCTTGTCAATTCCCGCAACGGGTAGCATTCGCTCGAATCCTTGCGCGCGGCGATGCTTGCCAATGACACCCCCCCGGCCGAACTGCGTCTGCGCGGTGCCAGCGCCGCGCAGCGCGCCGTCATGCTGGCGCTGGCGCTCGGCGCCACGCATCGACCCCGCACGTGGGTCTTCACGATGCTGGGCCAACTCGACGAGCGTGAAGGCGCAAAGCGCCTGACCAGTGAGCGCGTGCGCGAGGTGATCCGTCAGTTGAGCGACGCGGGATGGGCCGAGGAGAACCCCCAGCGCCAGGGCTTGTGGCGCCTGGCGCCGGACATGGACACCGCCGTCCTGCTCGACCTGCTCGCGCGGCCTGACTTCGACTCACTCGTCCTGGCCCTCGCGCAGCACGAAAAAGTCGACGGTCCGAAGGGCCTGCATCGACACTTCGCATCCGTGAACGCGGCCGCCGCGCTGCTGCGCCTGGAATTCTTTGCCGGCAAGCCGCTGGACGAAGTGGCAGATCGCTGGGGCGACGCCTGTGCGTGGGCCGGCTGGGATCAAGCGGTGGGCATGGCACTGTCTGGCGTGACGAATGTGGCGCTGGTCCGGCGCCTGCACCCATCCGTGCAAGTTCATGTCGTGAGCCATGGACTGCGCCAGGTCCTGCTCACGTGGGAGCCTCCGAGGCTGCCGCTCGAGGACTTGGCCACCGAACTGCTCGCCGTGCTCCCCGCGCCCAATGACCTGCGGCTGCGCATGCTGCTGGCGGAATATCGGCTCTGCAGTGGTCGCGCGGACGCGGCGGAAAACGAACCAGATGCCGGGATGGCCCCCCTGCTGCAGCCACTGCACGAGGCCACGGGCGAGGATGCCGTCTACCGTAGCTCGCTGGCCCGGGCAGTGGAGGCGGGCGTGCTGGCGACCCAGGCTCGCTGGGCACAAGCCGAACAGCGCTACGACACGGCGCTGGCGGGGCTCAGGAAGTACACCGGCCAGCGCAAGGGCATCCTGTCGGATGTGTTGATGCTGCCCTACCTGCAATGCCTGCTTTCCCAACAGACGCCATCGAGCCTGGACAAAGCATTGAAGCTGTGCCTGGCCGAGGCGGGGCAGCGCAAACCGACCGCGGACTCGCCGTGGGGCGCGGCCGCGCTGGCGGTGCAGATGCGCCGCGGCGACTCGCCACGTGACCTTGCGCAGTTCGCGCCATTGGGCTGGGGCGACGGCACCTCGCAGCTTGACTTCTGGCGCTGGCTGATGCGCGCCTGGCTCAAGGTGGACAACGCGGTGCAGCCGCTGTCCAAGGCTGAACACGAAGCCGCTGACGCATTGCTGGCCCGTCTTGAACGCGCTGGCTTGCACCGGCTGTACGCGCAATGCGAGGACGCATTGAACCTGCTGGCCGCGCGCCCCGTGCGACCCACTTTTTTTGTGCCGGCCGCACAGGAGAGCTGGCGCGCCGCGCTGGCCGCGCTGGCGGCAATCGGTGGGCCCGCCCAGCCATCATCGAATAGCAATCCGTCGGCGCCGGCCAAACGCATTTGCTGGGCGCTGGCACTCGATGACGACGGTGCCATTTGCGAAGTCACCCCGTACGAGCAAAAGCGTGGCGCGCGCGGCTGGAACCGTCCGCAACCGGCGTCGCTATGGGCGTTGTCGCAGGCGAGCAATCTGCCGCCACACGATGCGCAGGTGGTGCGGTGCATCCAGCGCTCCGCGCACGGGTCGGCGCGCGACCTGCGCGTCGACGCGGCCGCGGCCGTGATGGCGCTGATCGGCCATCCGGCGGTAGAGTTCTCGGATCAGCCCGGCGTTGCGATCACGCTGGAGGCGGCGCCCCCACAGCTCGAGGTGGCCGAGGTCGGCGAGAGTCTGCGTCTGACGGTGTATCCGCCGCTGCGCGGTCCATCCCCCACGCAGTGGTTCTTGAACGCTGGCGAAACGAGAGCAGCGGAGGCCTTGGCGTCGACCACCGTGATCCGCGAGAGCGCGCAGCGTGCCCGGGTCGTACGCTTCACGCCGGCCCAGCGCCGCGCGGCACTGCTGCTGGGCGACGGCCTCAATGTGCCGAAGGACGCCTCGAATCTGCTGCAACCTGTACTGCAAGGTTTGGGCGCGCACTTCCAGGTGCATGTGGACAGCCTGCCGGGCGGGCGCGACGTACCCGCGCAAAGCGCGCTGCGCGCCGAGCTCACTCCCCTGGGCGAAGGCCTGCGGCTGCGCCTGGTGGTCGCTCCGTTCGGCCCCGAGGGTCCTCGCACCGTTCCCGGCCACGGCCGCGCCCGCATGATCGCTGCGGTGGGTGGCCAGACCCTGGCCGCACAACGCGATCTCGCTGCGGAGAAGCGGCACCTCGCGTCCGTGCGCGAAGCCTGCCCGCTGCTTGGCGGCACCGAAACGGGGCCGGCCGAGTTCGAAATCCTCGATGCCGAGGATGCGCTGGACGTCCTCGAAACATTGCCCCAGTTGGAAGCGGTGCAGGCGTTGGACTGGCCGGCGGGTCGACCGGTCACGGTCTCATCGGTCGGGGTGGCGCAGTTGCGCATGCGCGTGCACAGCGATCGCGACTGGTTTGCGCTGGACGGCAGTGTGCAGGTCGACGAGGCGCAGGTACTGAGCCTGGAGCAGTTGCTGCAATGGAGCAGCGGCAGCCGCGGGCGCTTTGTGCCGCTGGGTGAAGGACGCTATCTGGCGTTGACGCAGGAACTGCGCGCGCGCATCGCCGATCTCTCCGCGGTGGTCGAACTGCAACGCGGTCAGGTCAGCGTGCCCGCGGTCGCAGCCTTGTGGCTGGATGCGACCCTGGACGGCGCGGACCGAGATGCGGACGACGATCTTCGGCAGCGCATTAGACGCTTGGCCGAGGCGCAAGAACTCGCGCCAGTGTCGCCATCCGCGCTGCAGGCCGAACTGCGTCCTTATCAACTCGACGGCTACCAGTGGGCGATGAGGCTGGCCGCGGCCGGGTGGGGTGCGTGCCTTGCCGACGACATGGGGCTGGGCAAGACCCTGCAGGCGCTGGCCGTGTTGCTGGCGCGTGCAGGCGAGGGTCCCGCGCTGGTGGTCGCGCCGACCTCGCTGATGGGCAACTGGCTGAGCGAGGCGCGGCGTTACGCGCCGTCGCTGAAGCTGTGCGCGTATGGCGATGGGGCGAATCGCGACACCCTTCTGGCTGACGCTGCTGCCCATGACGTGGTGATAGTGTCCTACGGCTTGCTTCTGCTGAACGTTGACGCCTTCGGCGCGTGCGAATGGCATACGCTGGTGCTCGACGAAGCGCAGGCGCTGAAGAACTCGGCCGCCAAGCGGACGCAGGCGGTGCACGCGCTCAAGACGGACTTCAGGCTCGCACTGTCGGGTACGCCGATCGAGAACCGGCTGGCAGAGCTTTGGTCCATCATGCGCATCTGCAATCCGGGGTTGCTGGGCAGCAGCGCACGCTTCAACGAACGCTTTGCAGGACCGATCGAGCGCGACGGTGACCGCGATGCGCAGCGCACGCTCAAGCGTCTGGTCGCGCCCTTCATCCTGCGCCGCACCAGGTCTCAGGTGCTTGACGACCTGCCCCCGCGCACCGAACTCACTCTCACCATCCGCCCCGACGAGGCCGAGCGGGCGCACTACGAAGTGCTGCGGCGTCATGCACTTGCGGCCGCCGAGCAGAGTCTGAGTGCAGGCGGCGGTCAGGCGCAGATCAACGTACTGGCCCAGTTGACTCGGTTGCGTCGTGCGGCCTGTGACCCGCGCCTGGTCACTCCCGAGCTGGGCCTTGTCGGCGCCAAGGTACAGGCCTTTGGCGAACTTGCGTTGGAGTTGGCCGCCAATGGACACAAGGCGCTCGTGTTCAGCCAGTTCGTGGATTTCCTGACGCTGTTGCGCGAACCGCTGGATGCGGCCGGCATCGGCTACCAGTACCTCGACGGCGCGACGCCGACGGCCGAACGCACGCGACGCGTCAACGCCTTCCAGGCGGGCGAAGGGGCACTGTTTCTAATCAGCCTCAAGGCCGGTGGTTTCGGTCTGAACCTCACGGTGGCCGACTACGTCGTGATTGCCGACCCTTGGTGGAACCCGGCCGCCGAAGACCAGGCCAGTGGCCGCGCGCATCGCATCGGCCAGTTGCGCCCGGTGACGGTCTACCGGCTCGTCAGCGCGGGAACACTCGAGGAGCGCATCGTGGAACTCCATCAGCACAAGCGTGCACTCGCCGACGGTGTGCTCGAGGGCACCGAGTCGCACAGCGCCCTCGATGCCACCGCGCTGATGGAACTCATGCGCGGATGACGCGCGAAACGAAAAGGCAGTGCATTTTTGACTGCAAGTCGCCTTGACTGGTCCCGTCGCTCTCGCAGGTCAACCGGGCGGCGCGGCCGCGCCAAGGGGCACCGTCCCCACTTGCCAAGCATTCGGTGCAACCCGCGCTCGCCTGGCAAGCGCGCTACATGGAAGCGGGCTACCTGGCGATCGATCCGAGCGTGCGCCACGGGCAGATCAACCAGTCCCCTATCCTCTGGGACGATGCGCTCTTTGCCTCGGCCAATGAGCTGCGGTCCGAGGCCAAGGACCAGGGCCTGCGACATGGCTGGGCGCAGTCCAGTCTTGACGGATTTGGCGTGGGCGGCATGTTGACCCTGTCGCGCTCCAGCGAGGTGCTGACGGCGCAAGAGCTGCGCGAGAAGGACAGCCAAATGCGATGGCTGGTCCAGGCCGCGCACATCTCGCTGTCGCGCTTGATGAAACACAAGTACGCGCCGCAGCCCGAGGTCCCGCTGACCCCGCGCGAGATCGAGGTCCTGAAGTGGACAGCCGACGGGAAGACGGCCAGCGAGATCGGCGACATCCTTTCGATCTCCGTGCCCACGGTGAACTTCCACATCAAGAACGTCGTGCACAAGATGAAGGCAGCCAACAAGACCGCTGCCGTGGTACAGGCGCTGATCTCCGGACTGCTGCACTGAGCGCAGCAGCGGACGCCCAGATCAACCCATCCGACGACCGACAAGACGGCCAACGACTGGACGGAGCTCCCGGCCCTTCCATCGTCGCCGTCGTAGGGGCCCTATGACGGCATCCCGTCGGAGGTGTTGCTCTTCAAGCTTCGTTTTCGCGGCCTTTTCGGCTGGATCGCTACGCAATCGCCAACGATGGGTGTTGCCTTCGGGAAACGCGCAGCGTAGCCGCAAGCGAGTCGATTCCGGCCCGCATGCACGCTTCTTCCAACTCTGCAATCAAGCGGTCGATTCGAGCAAGGAATGCAATTCTGTTAGCTGCCGGCGCCCGGATGCAGAGGCTCCATGCGAGATCTGCCAACCGCTGTTCGCCCGCGCCCGTGGCCCATGACCGAACTTCGCAAAAACACAGGGCTGCGAGACGACCAAGGTCATCATGCCTGCGGGCGTGAGCGATCTCGGCCCCGAGATCTTCGAGGCGCAAGCGCGAGGCAAAGTTGACGGCGAATGCATTCATGTTGCACTGCAACATTGCCACCAGCGAGAGGCACCGTCAAGCTCACGATTAGAGTGATCGCCCTACACCGGACCGGTGCCGCCGAGCGTTTGTGCAAAGCATCATTGAAAAAACTCCGGCGTGAAGCCTCGCGCCGCTCGATCTCTTGCGTCTTCAACCCTTCGTTTTCCCGTTCGCGCCGCACCACCGGGGGCGCGGATGCACAGCGAAGCCCCGCCACCACAAAGAGGTTCGAATGCGACTTCATGCCGAATGCAGGTTGACCGTCATTGCTGGCGAGGACTGTCCAGTGGTCGCAATGATGCGACCGCGTAGCGGCGAAGCACAGTGGATGGTCAGCGAGGTCTACCAGATGCGTCCCTGGGTGCCGACGACCGAGTACGTCGACGCGTACGGAAACCTTTGCCAGCGCCTTACGATTCCCAAGGGCGAGATGCGCATCGAGGTCAGCACGGTCATGGAGACCGAGGAGGTTATCGCCGTCGCACCGGAGGCGGGCGTCACGCCCATTCCTGCGTTGCCCTGCGAGGTGCTGACCTATCTTCTTCAGAGCCGCTATTGTCCGTCCGACAAGATGGAGGATCGCGCTCGAGAGATCACGCGCGACGTCGCGCCCGGGTAACCACAGGTGGAAGCCATCCGGGCATGAATTCACGACAACCTGGAATACAAGTACGGCGTGAGCGACGGAACACGGACGCGCTCGACACGCTCGCTGCCGGGTCCGGGGTGTGTCGGGATTTTGCGAATGTCGGTGCGGCACTGTGTCGCGCGTTGCATATCCCCGCCCGAATGGTCGTAGGCTTCCTGCATCAACTCGACCACATGGACATGCATGAATGGTTCGAGGCCTGGATCGGCGGGCGTTGGTACACATTCGACGCGACGCAGAGTGAGCGGCGCGGCGGAAGAATCGTGATCGCATACGGCCGCGATGCCGCCGACGTGGCTTTTCGCCGACGTGGCTTTCTTTCGAACTACGGGCCTTTGGAAGTGAGCGACATGAAGGTCGCTGTCCATTGCCTCGCGCGGGACGATTGAGGTTGCATTGCCGCAATGGAACAACTTTGCTGCGCAGATCTCCGGGGCGCCGCTACCGGTCGAATTGCTTTCGGAAGATGGTGCCCAAGGCGTCGCGGATCGGGCCGATCTCGGTTGCGTGCATTCTGTGGCGCTTGGCCCGACTTTGCTGGTGTACAGGAAGGTGCAGACCTCTTGACGATGAACAGGTTGGTCAGTCCAAAGAGATTGAACGGCGGCGCCTTGTTCTTCGCGAGGCCGTTGTAGCGAGTCTTCATGTGTCAGAAGGGGTTCTTCATCACGTGGAACGGAAGCTCGACCTTTTGGCAGTCAGCACTTGTAGGCCCTCGCCAAGGCACGGGTGTTGTGATGGCCCTGCGCCGCTGGGATCCATACGACGCGGTTGGCCCCCAGCAAGCGAGCCTTTTGCAGGGCGTCGGCACGCGCATTGCGGTCGCCCAGCCCAGCGTCCGCGCCGTACAGCCCCGAGGATCCCATCGCCGTTCCGACGTACTGGCAGTCCGCCACCCCGGCCTCGTCGGATGGCTGCACGGCGGCCTCGACCCTTTTGACCTTCTCGACCTGCACTGGCGCGGCTGGCCTCGCGCAGCCACCGAGCGCAACTGCCGCAAGGCAGAGAACGCGGGCGGATTTCATGAAGGCGGTCCAAGTCACCGGGAGGCCTTGAATCACGGGCCAATGAGCCCCTGCACGCGCCCCAGACCAACTCGAATACGGCCACGTCGTGCGGACCGCTCGGTCAAGCCGTGCCAGTGTGTAACGGTCGCCAGGTCCTTCGCACGGCTTTCTATGGCGCCGTGGTCTGCCCAATTCGCCGACCAGCCCGAGCCGTTCCAGTGCGCGAAGCAACGCTGACTGCCTGCCGCCAGCAGGACCTCATAGGTGCCCTGTCGCTCGAGTCGGGCAGCCGCCGGATACCACTCGGAATAAATGGGGTCGCTATGCCAGGGAGCCATGCAGTACCTCGTGTGCGGCGTCCGAGGCGCCATCAGGAGCAATCGTACTTCAGTCCCCGTCGCTTGATCCATTTCCGTACTGCTTCGCGCGTCGCGTGCATGATCACGAACGGCACTGGCGCGTCACATCGACACGTCGAGAAAGTTCATGCTGTCGTCTCTGTGCCGCAAGGGGTTGCGGGGTGGACGAAGGATGAAATTCGCCCGTATTCAGGTTTGACCGATTGCGTCAATGAATTCGCGCTGTGCGACAGCGGGCTGAGATCCTCATGCGCTACCTGATTCGCAGTGCCGGCCTCCCCAACTACGTCAAAGGTGGCGCGCTCGGCGGGCCTGGAGCCGTACCAGCACGTGCGTGCGGCCGGCATCTATCCCTCCGCGCTGTGCTATCCCGATGTGAAACTGCCAGCCGAAGCCATCGGGCGCCTGCTCGAAATCATTCACGTGGACCGAACTGCAGGCGATGCAATGGCCGCCGTCACCGTGAGCAAATCAGTAAAGCGAGCCGCTCGCGCAGGCTGCATCGCGGCAATTTCGCGCCCCGAGCGGCATCTGGAGCTTCGCAGGCTGAGATAGCATTTGCCTGTCTGAGCCATGCCCAACATCGTGCAGACTATGAGCGATTTCCCCGCCACCTACGGCGAAGTGATGAAGCCGCTGGACCTCGATGCGCTGCCCAGCGAACTGGCTCAGCGCTGCAGCACCAGCCCGATGATCCGCGAATGGGTTCATTTGTACGACAGGGTCCTGCGTGCAGAAAAGGTCTCGAGCCCGACGCAGTGGAGCCCACTGGAAGTGGTCATCTACGAGCACGACGACTGGACGTTGTTCTCGCGGTTGCGTGGCTACACGACCTGCGAGATTGCGGACTTCAAGGCCTACCTCGCTCTCTGCGAAAGCGTCAAGCGCTCAGAGCCCGATGGCGAAAACTTCCTCTTGCAGGCCTCGCTGGAGATCCAGCGCCTGGTGAGCACCGAGGCCTTCAGGCAGGTCGAAGCGCGTTTGCTTGCGATGTCGCAGGCCCAGCCACTGGCGCCCAACACAACGGAAGAATCAGACTCCAGCGAACTTCTCCACGGATGAGTTGCGCTCTGGAGTCCTTGTGGCTTCCAGGTGAAACCGCGGACTGTTCTATGGCCTCGAGGCTCGGCCTGGGTCATCTCGCGCCGAAGCAAGGTGGTCACGCCGTGGCGCCATGGCCAGAGCCTTTCCAAGGCTGAGATGACGCATGCCGGCCAAGATCGGAAAGCCAGATCTCGAACGGGGCGTCTATCCCTTGCGCGCCCAGACGCAGAGTACGTGGACTGACCTGGTGGCAGTGGAGTGGGACGGGCGCCCCCAAGTAGCACCGGCCCACCGCGGAAGCTGCAGCGCCACAATCGCAGCCTGATCAAAGAAATTCCCGCGATGCTGCCAAAACAATACCTTCTACTTTCACTTGCCGAACACGGCTCGGCATTGCTGGAGCATCGCAATCACGGCGGCCCGGCAACGCTCTACATCCGCTATCTCAACATCGATGGACGGTGGGCGGTGCACGGGTCACTACATGCGCCGTTGCTCGTGTGGGACATGTCGCAGGCCTCCTCAGCGCAGGCCGCAGCGCAGACAGCCTCCAAGGCCCGCGGCCGAGCCGTTCAGGTGATGACCCGGAGCGACTCGAGTTGGGAAGAAGGGCGCCAGATCAGAGTCTTCTCGACCTCGAATGGCGCCGCGCTCCTCGGGCATGTAGCGCAAGGCGAGGCGAAGGCACGCCGGCTGCGACTCGAAACCGAAAAGCTCGAGGCCTACTGCACAGTGGTGCGCGCGGCCACGGCCGCCGAGGACCACGCTGCGTTCGCGGCGATCAGCCGCGCGGCGGCCACCGCCCTTCATGCCAAGTTCGGCGGCGGGTCGGTCAGCGCTTCATCGTCCTGGCTGGCGGGGAAGAAAGGACGCGCCGCGCTGGACAGCGTGCTCGCCGGAGAGGTCGAACTCACGGGGCCGCTTTCAATCCAGCAAGTCGTCGAGACGGTTGAGCACGCGAAAGAGGCCGAGCGGCATCGCGCGTCTTCGTAAGGGTCGTCTCGGTTTGCGTGCATTATCTGGCGCTTCGCGAAAGACGCCTGCCCGAGAAGCGCACCGTATTGAGTGCGAAAAAACCGCCGATGTCTCTGTGCGCAGCTAGCTCCCCGCCAACAGCGCTCTCAGGTGGCGCGCGTCGGCCGGCTTGAATAAGAGCGCATAGCCGGCGCGCTCGATCTCTGCTCGGTGCACCACCGCGGTCTCGCCCGTCACGATGGCCACACGCCGCACCTTGCCGACGGCATGCAATGCTTGGGCTGCCGCCAGGCCCGACAGGCCGCTGCCCAGCCGAAGGTCGCCCAGCAGCAGGTCGTAGTGGCCGGGCTGCTGCCAGGCCTCGTCTGGACTGGCCGCGAGCGCCACGTGGTGGCCCCAGCCGCGCAACAGGGTGGCCATGGCGCGGCGCACCGGCTCCTCGTCGTCCAGCACCAGCACGCGCCGCGGTGCCTCGACTGCGCCCAGCGGTGCCGGCGCAGAATCGGCTGAAGTGGCAGGCGCGGCTTGCGCGGCCTGCAGTACGAGGCTGAAAGTGCTGCCCCGTCCCGCCTCAGAGCGCACGACGATGCGCGAGCCCATCATGCGCGCCATGCTGGCCACCAGCGACAGGCCCAGGCCCAAGCCTCGGCTACGGTCGCGGCCGGGGTTGTCGACTTGGAAGAAGGCCTCAAAGACCTGCTCGCGATGCTGCGTGTCGATGCCGACGCCAGAGTCACGCACCTCGATGCGCCAAGCCGGCCCCTCGGCGTTGCGGCTGCGCCGCGCGGCCACTAGCACACGGCCGCTCGGCGTGTACTTGATGGCGTTGTCCACCAGGTTGCCCAGCAGGCGCGAGAGCACCCGCGCATCGGCCTGCACCACCGCCTCGGTGGGTACGAACCGCAATGCCAGCCCTTTGGCCGCGGCCGCGACCGTGAAGCGGCCGCCCAACGCCTGGAACAGGGGCGCCAACCGCACCGGCTCCGGCACCAGTTTTTGCGCGTCGCCGTCGAAGTGCGCGATGTCCAGCAGGGCGTCGACCGAGGTGCGCAGAGCGTCCACGCTGTCACGCATGTAGCGCAGGGTTTCTGGCGTCGGCGGACGGTCGGGGCGCAGCGCGTCGATGAATATGGACAACGCGTGCATAGGCTGGCGCAAGTCGTGGTTGGCGGCGGCGAAGATGCGCGTGCGCTGCGCCGACAACTGCGCGACCTGCTTCAGCTGGCGCGATAGCTCCTGGGTCAAAAGCGTGGTCTCGAAGCCGTTCTCCAGCGACTGCACGATCAGCCTGTGCTGCTTGAGCGTGTAGTGCAGCGTGCCCCAGAGCTGAAACAGCGCCAAGCCGCCCATCAGCAGCGTCAGCTTGTCGCCTTCCAGCATAAGCCGCGCCGACAGGCTCACATAGCCGGGCACGGCGAACAATACCGCTGCGCGCCACCACTGCGCCAGCGCGGCGGTCGAGACCGCCGTCACGGTGCTGATGAAAAAGTACATCAGCAGGATGTAGGTAAGGTGCCCGCTGGGGAAGAAGAGCCACGGCGCCAGTGCCCAGGCGATGCCGGGAAACAGCATGCGCGACTCGAGCCGGCGGCGGATCGCAAAGGCCCGCTCCACACCGTAGCCCTCGGGCTGCTCGCCGTGCAGGTGGAAGTACATGCTCAATTGCATGCCATGCACCAGCACCGCCCAGACCAGCGTCCCTTTGTCGCCGGTCAGGAGAAGGAAGGTGATCCAGAAGATGGCGGCGGCCACGCCGGCGCTGTAAGGTTGGTCGCGTGTGTCGAGGATGTAGGCGCTCGCCAGCCGCTGGTCGACCAGCGGACTGGGATGAGGCGTATCGGTCCAGAGATGTCGCAGGCCCCGTCGTAGGGCGGTCAGCGGACCGCGCTGGCGGGTATCGGCGGCATGGGGCATAGGCTGTCCTATTGTTGCCGAATCTTGCCTCGGCGCCTGGGCCCTCGAACCGCCGCGTTGCGATGGAGGAACGTCGGGTGAGGGCGGCTCGGCCATCGTAGGCCACCACGATCACAAGGGCACCAACCCCGCAAGACATTCCGAGGGCAGCTTTCGGAAACCGCGCTTGGACCGGTAGCCTTTGCTTGCACGCATGGTATCGGTGGACGCTACTTGGTCGGCATGGCATTGCTTTCATCGCGCGACGAGCGCAGGCTGTGCTCGTCGCATCGTCAGAGTTCCGCATGCTGGTTCACGCCCGCTTTATCTCTGTATGGGTGGCCGCGCTCATCGCCGGTTGCGTACCCCTTTCGCTCCCGTACTACGTGGGCGATGAAAGCGTTGGCCGGCTCACGTACAACAGTTGCTCGCTCGGCGCGATTCCCGAAGGGCTCGTGGTCTCGCGCGCTGGTATCGAGTTGCTGATCAGTGTGCAGCCACGGCGCGAGGACGAGGTGGTCCACGTTCGGTACGACATCGGCAAGGACCATCGCGCGCAGCTTGCAGGTCGTGAGGTGGCCATCGACCTGCGCGACGGCAGCGCGCCTCGGATCGGCACGATCGGTTGGATCGACCTCTGGGACCGCGTGAAGGAGGACGGGTACGTGCGGCTGCCGGCGCGCCGGGCGGGCTTGGCCGCACCCGACCTGCTGATGGCCGACTCACAGTTGCCGACGCTACCGACCGGGCCGCGACCCTTCTTGGCGGTGCGCCACTATTGGGTCGCGGCGCACGTCCAGACAAAACATGCGGATCGCGTCTGGGTGAAGTTGCCCGACCTGACTGTCGACGGCGCGACAATCATGTTTCCCGAGATTCGCTTCGAACGCCGGCTCTATGTGGGCTTGGCGCCCCTGAACTGCTGAGGAACCAGACGTCAACCCCGACCTGACTTGAAGAACAATGGCGATGAGTTTCCATGCAGCAGAACAACCCGGAAGCGCTAGCAAAACTCGATGAAGCGCGTGCTGACTTGACCTCGGCCGAGACACCCAGTGTCCAGTAGTAGCGGCAGGCGTCGCACTCAAATCCAAAGGAGCTCCCATGCCTACACGGCGTCTGGTCACTGGGCACAGTGCAGAAGGCAAGGCGATCGTTGCCAACGATGCGGGGATCGAACCACTCACCATCAGCTTCCTGCCGGGCAGCGAATGGCTCGCGCTCTGGTCCGCGCAAAGTCCCCCAGGCCTTCCGGACAACGGCGCCGTACCGCCCCTCTCGACCTACTTTCCACCTCCTGGCGGCTTCAGGTTCGGTGTCGTCACCTTCCCGCCTGACTCCGCGCCGCGCCCGGTTCCGAGCGATCGCAAGGCGGCGTGGCTCGAAATGGAACGGGTGCTGCCCGGATTTGCGGCTCACATTTATCGCTCGAATCCAGGCATGCACACGAGCGACTCGATAGATTTCGGGTACGTCATCTCTGGCGAGATATGGCTCGAGCTGGATGACGGAAAGCAGACGCTCCTGCGCGCGGGCGACACCTTCGTTCAAAACGGCACCCGGCACGCCTGGCGCAACAAGGGCAGCGACGCTTGCAAGGTGCTTTTCACGACGATCGGGGTGCACCGCCAACCGACCGGCATCGAAGTCGCGAAGGCGGCGGCCTAGAAACCGTTCGTGTGATTCTTTGCCATGACGCCCATGAAACATCCACTCATCTCTACTTTGGCTTTGCTTTTGTTGGCGAGTGCCTCGGTGTCAGAGTTCGCAGTTGCTGCAGAACGGCCTTTTGACGGGCGCTGGTCTGTGCTCCTGACTTGCCCGGACACGAAGGACAGGAGTGGGTTGGTCAAGGGATACGAATACAACTTCACGGTGACCATTCGTGACGGCGGCCTGCAAGGGGAGTACGGCGCACCCGGCCACCCCGCGTCAGTTGTCTACACCGGTCAAGTCAGTGAGGACGGTGGGCTGCAAATCAATGCGACAGGAAACACGGGCAGGTCGGACTACTCCGTCGGCAAGGTCGCACAAGGCACGCAGTACAACTACACGATGCAAGGAAAGCTGGAGCAGTCGCGCGGTCAAGCCACCCGAAATGAACTCCGGCCATGTACGGCTAACTTCTCGAAGCTCTAGGGTGCCCCAGGGCGTGTCTTTCTGTCTGTCTGTCTGTCAATCCCAAGTTCAGATGTCGCATCTAGCCCGCGAGGGGTCGGCCTCCGTTCACTGGCTTATCGTTTGGATTCCCATTCAACCGATTGAGCCCACGAAGGAGACCCGACATGGAACTTTATGCCAGTGAATCATCTTGCGTTTTTTGCGTTACTCTTCCTCCCATCGGATGTGGCCCCATGACTTCGCGCACCAGTCATCCTGTAGCCGTTCCATCTCGGCAATGACCTGATGCATGCGGTCGATGCTGACCGGCTTGCCTGCCATTGCGTCTAACAACATCTGGCTGTGTTGCGCCGCTACGCATCTCCAACGTCGGTAGCTGTCCTCGAACTCTTCGCGCGTGAATTTGGTCATTAGGTCTACATTGCGTGCCGGGCGGGGATGCCGGACTCGACAGCGGAGTTTCATTTTGCAAACTGAATGGTTTATTAATTTTGCTGCCGACTCACGGGCAAACCCGCGTGTTTGGCCGGGGGGCACAAACCCTGTTTCAGGGGGAATTCCGTACAAAGCGGAAGGAGAGAGACTGGCCGACACGGAGCAGCCACCTCGTCATCAACTCGAGCTCCGACGCTCTTGAAAGGTGAAGCCAACATGCCTGCGGCTGTGATTCGCAGCCGGAAGCTGCCCCAGTCAAAACGATCGCCGCATGTCTCAGGGACCTGCTGCAAATCACTCGACCGGGGTCACATCGTGTTCAACGAGCGGAGCAAGCTCTTCGTGAGTCTTGTTGAGCAGCCTCGGGGACCTCGTCGGCGCAAAAAAATTTGCACGCACACGACATGGCTGCGGGCGCGTAGACTTGCGGACACGCCATTGCGCTGCGAAACAGATGATGTATGAATCGACGCGCTATTGTCTTGATTGCCGCGGCCCACCTGGCTGGCCGCTCCGCGATGCTGCGCGCGCAGCCTGCTCGGTCGGTGCCACGTATCGGCCTACTCTCATTCGGGCCGGAGCCGTCAGGCGTTGACGCGGATCCGATCATCGGATTTCGCCAAGGGCTGAACGACCTCGGATATGTCGAAGGTCGCAACATCCTGATCGAAAAACGGTATGCCGACGGTAAGCCGGACCAACTGTCGGCGCACGTCAACGAGCTGGTCGCTACAAGGGTCGACGTGATCGTGACCGGTGGGCCAGTGCCGCTGCAATTCGCGCGAAAGGCGACGGGTACGATTCCGATCGTCACGATCAGCGGCAGCAATCCGGTGCGCGAAGGTTGGGCTCAAACTCTCGCTCGGCCGGGCGGCAACGTCACAGGGGTCACGGTGACCTTCCCGGAGCTCGCGCCGAAGCAGCTCGAACTGTTGAAGCTTGCCGTGCCGGAAATGTCGCGCGTTGCCGTGCTCGCGGCGCCTGCGGAAATGGGTGAGGCGGGGCTGGACGGGGGCGCTCGGGCGCTGGGAATCGAGTTGATCGCGCTCAACATCAGCGGTCCGAACGACATCGAGCCGGCATTCAAGTTCGCAGCGGCGAGCCGCGCTCAAGGTCTTTACGCCATCGCGACCAACACCATCGTGACGCATCGGTCCAAGCTGGCCGAACTCGCAGTGAATTACCGGCTGCCGTCGATCAGTGAGCTGCCGTTGCTTGCGAATGCCGGCTTTCTCATGAGCTACGGCGCTGACCTTGAGTCACTTGGCCGTCGGGCCGCGAGCTACGTCGCCAAAATCCTCAGCGGCGCGCGCGCCGCCGACTTGCCCATCGAACAGCCCACGCGGTTTGAATTCGTGGTCAATCGCAAGACAGCCAGCTTGCTTGGCATGAACCTGTCGCAGGCATTGCTATCGCGCGCAACCCGCGTCATCGAGTGAGTACAAGGACCATTGCTCGCGACGCAGTCCCCTGGCGGGGCCGGGTCCCTCGGAGAGACTGGCGCCGGGCCGTACGACGCGGAGCCCCTACTTTTTTGTCCAACCGAGCGCCAATTATGTAAAACGATGCCGGGTACACCGGGATTGCCGCGGGAGGAGGGCGGTTGACTGTGCCACAGGTGCAGCGGCGGTTGCTCTCGTCCGTGCGCATATCGGATCAACGCAATCGGCCTTTGCGTTTATTCCGGTGCAACGCCGGTGTGCCGGTGACTGATTATGAAAACGAGCAGACCCCCGTGTCGCTGTTGCGAGTTCTCTTTTTGCGGGCGCGTGTCAGCGCGCCTCTCGAAACTGCAAGCGGCGGCGACAACGCAGCGAAAGGAAGGTGCGGGTGCCCGGCGTAGCGGTGTTCAGGCGCGCGTTAGCTTCGAAGCGGCAGCCGGGCGTCCGAGAGATTGCCGCAACCAAGCCGACAGAGGACGGTCGGGAGCCAGCACCTGCTCGATGGTAGCCTGCGCCAGTTCTGTCTGCTTGGCGTTGCCCGCAGCTTCGATGGCCAGTCGGTGGGCTTCGTGCGCGTCCAGGCCTGTGAGTTCGTAGCCGTGGCCTATCGACATCCAGTGCAGTGCGGCCAGTGCAGTTTGCATGGCGAAGCCGGGTTGTTTGACTAGATGATCGCGCGCAGCACGCATCAGGGTCTTGGGGTCGCACGGTGAAGCCCAAGCCAGTTGCGTCGCCCGGTCGAAGAGTTTCAGGGTCTTCGCGGTGGCGAACCATTTGCCGGGCTCGCCAGGTGTCGAGTCGATCAGGTGGGCCAACAGTTTGTCGGGTGCCAATTCGGGGTACTTCTTCGCCAGGGCCCTGAAGGTCGACAGGTTGGAGTTGGCTTGGTTGGCCAGCAGCGCGTACTGGTCAAAGGCTTCGGCGCGTCGGCCCGCCTTCAGCAGAGCCTCTTCGACAAAGCGCGCAATGGTTACAGGGCTGGTAGTGCTGCCCGCGCGGTCACGAACGTAGGCGATGGCCTCGTCGACTTGGCCGCGAGCGGCCAGCACGCGTGCGCCCCAGACCATGTACTGCCAGATCGGATGCGGGTCCAGGGCCAGCAATTTCAGAAGCTCGTCGTGTTGGCCGGCCTTGAACAGTGCGCTGTAGCACAGGGTGGTGCCCGAGAAGAAGGCGTAGGTGCCGCGCATTCGTTCGCGCAGTACGCTGCGCAGGGTCGGGAGCAACTGGTCGGCCCAACTTAATGCGAGCTCGGGTGTTGCGCACAGATCGCCCCAGTGGTCACCCAGGTGCTCGATGTAGGGTGGATCGTCCTCCTGGATGGCCTCGAAGAGCCGGTCGAGCCACTTCTTGCGCACAGCGGTGTCCACGGGTGCGCTGCCGATGAGGGGCACCAGTTCCTTCACGGCCGAATAGGTAGCGTTGCCGAGGGCGCCGCTGGAGCTGTCGATCTGGTTCAGGGCTGGGGAGAGCTTCTCCAGGAACAAGACCGCGCCTTCGGCCGCTGCTGCAGGGTCCTGTCGAGCGACCGCACGGATTTCGGCAAGGGCGTCGTGGATGCGTTCGATCGCGAGATTGGAGCCTTTCCAGCCGAACGCAGTCCGGCGGAAGCGAGCACGGAATGCCCAAGGTGTCGCCGGTGCGCCAGTGGCTTTCACCATAACGCGTCCAAGTGGTTGTTGACCGGCAGTTGGGGCGGATGGTCGGTGATCTGTGCTGGATGGGCCATGCCTGTTGTGGCGCGATTGGCGGGACCGGTCAGGCGAACTGGAGTTCGATCCTGCCGGCGGCGGCCGGGCCCGACGACGATCTTGACGTCGCGGCCCAGGCGGGTGGCCAGTCCCAGCACCTTGGCTTCGCTGACGCCACGGAAATGCCCGCGGGTGGTGCGGGAGACCTTGGACTGGTCGATGCCCAGCAGCTCAGCTGCCTCCAGTTGGGCCAGGCGGCGGGCCTTGATGGCTCTGGCGAGCTCGGCCGCCAGATGCGATTTGCGCTGCATTTCGGCGGCCTCGGCGTAGCCCGGGTGGGCATAGACATTGGTGCTGCCTTCTTCGATCGTGATCTCGGTGGTGAGGGTCATCGGCGCGCTCGTCGTTGGGCCTGCCAGGCGTCCAAGTCCTGCTTCGCGAACTTGAGCGTGGCGTGGACCAGTCATGCCGGGTAGGTCAGAGTACCTTCACCCCAGGCAGCTTGCGCATGCCTCGATCGAATGTCGCGGTGAAGTCGCAGCCGTGCCGGGCATGCTTGGCGACGACGAGGCAGTCGGCAAATCCGCAGGAGCCCGCTTCGAAAAGCACGGCCGCAGCAGCAACGGACTCGCGATCCTCGAATGCAAACGCTGTCTCGTCCAACAAGCTGCGCAACGCGATCAACTGGGCGTTCTTGTCCTGGTCGAAGGCCGACTTCAACGTCCAGACGGCTTCGGCTAGCACGACATCCGTCACCAGCAACGAGGCGGGTGTGCCGCCGTGCTCGACCAGCAACGCATCGATGCGCTTGTTTTGTGCCGGGTCATCGTTAAGCCAGAGGCGCAGCAGGATGTTGGTGTCGATGCCGATCATCGGCCGGCGGCTTTGCGGCCCGCCGGGGCTGGGGCATGCTTGTCCCGCAAGTGCTTGGAGACGGCTTCGTCCATCTGCTCGACGGTCAGCGGTGCGGGACGCGGCGACTTGAGCAGGCCACGGATACGCCGAGCATCGGGCTTGACGTGCCTTGCAGTGATCGTGTTGTCCGGCCGGAGCTGGAAGTCCAGGATCGCGCCTGTGCCCAGGCTCAGTCGATCGCGGATCTCCTTGGGCAGCGTGAGTTGTCCCTTGCTGGTGAGTGTGGCGAACATGATCGGAACCTCTCTTGATCGGGCAGTTCCTTACATTCTAGCTCGGTAAGGACGTTAATGACATCAGACTTGGTGAAGGGCGTGCTGTTTGCGAGACCAGCACGCCGCCATTGCGCGCGATCACGCGTTGCGACGCTAGATTGTCCGGCTTTGTCGTGATCTCGACGTAGCGCAGGCCCTCGGCGGGTGCGTCGCGCAGCAGCAGCCGCAATGCCTCGGTGGCATAGCCGCGCCCGCATTTCCAGGGCACCATTCTGTAGCAGATGTGGCCCAGGCAGTAAGGCGGCAACGCGTTGGTTCCACGCTGCCAGCGCAAGCCGATGGTGCCGCAGAATATCCCGTCCCAGATCCCCGGCAGCTTCGGCACCGTCGTGCCGTCGGGCGTTGTCACGGGCGGGCCGGCGCCTTCGCGATCGACCAACTGGCTAGGAAGGCATCGGCGTCGCACTGTATCTGTTCAAGTTCGCCGCGCCAAGCTTCAGGACGGAGGTTATTGCGTGACCAGCCGCGTTCCAGCGCCGCAAGGTAGCTGGGCAGGAACTGGCGGGACGGCCAGACCAAGCAAGGCAAAGATAAAGGTCGGCCAGCGTCCATCGCGCTACGCTAATTCATTCACGCCTGAATACCGGAACGGGCTTGTGACCCAGCGCGAGAAGGACCGCGCGCTGCGTGGCCGCTTGGGCACCCTGGCCTCGGGAAGTGCTCGAGCCACGAATTGCTTAGCGCGCCCCGCTCCGATGCGATGAAGCGAGCCGGACGAAGCGGCTGGTACCTGGCCCTAAAGCGAGGCGCGGTAGCGCCTGGCTTGCGCGGGCTGCCTAAACTCCAGCCACGCCACATTCGCAAACTCGCCACTGGCGCGCAGCGCCGCGATTTGCCGCCGGCGTTTGCCAAAGGTGGTGAGGACGTAGAGCAGGACGGAATCTCGCGATAAGAAGGCCAGCTTGAACGACTCGCGATTGCCATGCCACAGTTCCTCGCGTGTCCAGCACCGGCGCAGGCTTCGACGCAGCACCCGCCAGAACACGGTCGCAAATCCGTAGTTGAGCCAGATGACCGTGGTGCCTTGGACCACAAGATGTCGCGCACTTGCGCATAGTTGCCCGAGGCGACCCAACGCTCGCCGCCCGCCGCTTGTGCCGTCAGTTCCCTGAAGCGTCGAAGTGGCTTGGGGGTCCAGTCCGGTCCGTGGTAAAGCGGGTCCAGATCGAAGGCGTACTGTCCCAACGCGGATGCAAGCTCTCGCGCGAACGTAGTCTTGCCGGCACCTGTGCTGCCGATGACGACGACGCGCTCCGTAGGGAATGAACTTTAAAGATGGCCCATGTCATCGACCTTTGAAACCGGCCGATGGATGCCGGTTCGGCGAATTGCAGGGGGCTTTGTTTGGGTCGTGCATCAATCGCGTCATCAGCCTCCGATTCTGCACGCGCGCTGCGGCCAATTTCGCCCCACAAAGGCCACGATAATCCCGCCTTATCGAGAGTAAAGAGGCGCGGGACGGCGGCTCGCTGCAACTGCCTCGAGCACAACCAACATGCCTCACTCGCGCGTGCTGCGCGTCGCCCAGTCAGCGCGCCTGGATGCCGATATTGGCGATCTCCTTGCCCCAGACTTCGTAGTCCCCGCGAATTCGCTCGCGAAGCTGCTGCGCGGTGGCGGACTGCGGCTGCATGCCGAGGTTCTGCAACTGCTCGGCCACCTCTGGCTGACCGACCGCCTTGCGCAGCGAGGTTTCGAGCTTCTTCAGGACCGGTGCAGGCAATCCTTCCGGGGCCACGAGGCCGTACCAGGAATACAGGCCGAATGGAATGCCAGGCTCCTTGAAGGTCGGGGCACCGGCGAACGTGGGCGAGCGCTGTGGCGAAGTCACCGCCAGCACCCGGGCCTTGCCGGCCTTCACCTGGGTGGAGGCGAGCCCCCAGCCTCCGAACATCGCGTCGATCTCGCCGCCCAGCATGCCCATCAGCGCTTCGTTGGTGCCCTTGTACGGCACGTGCTGGATGTCGATGCCGGCCGCCTTCTTCCAGACCTCGCCGCTGATGTGCCCTGCACTTCCTTCGCCCCACGAGCCAAAGCTGAGCTTGCCGGGGTTCGCCTTGGCGCGCGCCACAAGGTCCGCGTAGGACGTGACCGGCGACTTGGCCGATACGAGCAGCGCATTGCCAGAGACAGAGATCAGGCCGATCGGACCGATGTCCGCCAGGGGATCGAACAGCTTTTTCGAAAGCAGGTGTGGCGACAGTGCCAGCACGGCCTGGTACACGATGCCAATCGTGTAACCGTCAGGTTTCGACGTGGCGAGCGAAGCGACGCCGATCAGCCCGCCCGCGCCCACCTTGTTGTCCACGACGATGGGCTGCTTGAGGTCGTCGCTCATGTGGCGCGCGATGAGTCGGGCAATGTTGTCCGGCTCTCCGCCAGCGCTGGCCGGCACGATGAGACGGATCGGCCGGTCGGGGTAGGCGCCCTGAGCGTGTGCACCGGCGGCAAAGGAGCAGAGCATCGCAGCCAGTGCGGCCCAGCGGGTAAAGGTCTTTTTCATGTCTTGTCTCCAGGGTGGTTTTTCAATGGGTTGCGTCTTCGAGAATCAGGTCGACCGCCTTCTCGCCGATGGCGATCGATGGCGCATTGGTGTTGGCCGAGGGCATCGTCGGCATGACGGAAGCATCCGCAACGCGCAGACCGGACACGCCGCGCACGCGGAGGCGCTCATCGACCACGGAGCTGGCATCCACACCCATGCGGCACGAACCGATGGGGTGATAGGAGGTCTGTCCAAAGCTGCGCGCGTACGCCAGCAGTTCGTCGTCCGTCGTATCGGCGGCGCCGGGGCGGGCCTCGCGCACGACGAACCTGGACAGCGCCGGCTGCGCCGCCACCTTCCTGGCCAGCCGAAGCGCACCGAGCGTGGATGCGACGTCGTCGGGGTGCTGCAGGTAGTTCGCATTCATTGCCGGCGCGGCTGCCGGGTCGCTGGATTCGACGTGCACGGAGCCCAGCGATTTCGGCGTCAATGCGAACGTGCCGATCGAGAAGCCGGGATAGTCGTCCAGCACGAGCTTGCCGGCGTTTCTCGCGTCGGAACTGGACAGCCAGTGCAACTGCAGCTTCGCGTCCGGCTGGGCCAAGTGCGGCGCAGTTCGCACCAATGCATGCGCCACAGCGCTCGCGCTGCTCATGAGGCCGTTGCCGCGCACGGCCAGGCGCATCGCCATCATGGCCTTGCGCCACATGCTGGGCATGATCTGATTGAGCGTGATGGCGTCCCTGCATTCGTAGGTGACCCGCACGTGCAGGTGGTCGCGCAGGTTCTCGCCGACCTCGGGCGCATGGTGGCGAACGCCAATGCCCAGTTCGCCCAGGCGACTCGCATCGCCGATGCCCGAAAGCTCCAGCAATTGCGGCGACTGCAGCGCGCCGGCGGAAAGGATCACCTCCCTGGCCGCGAACACCTGCCGAAGCTCGGTGCCGTGCCGATACTCCACGCCGCATGCGCGCGAGCCCTCGAACAAGATGCGTTGCACCGCCGCGCCTGTCTGCACATTCAGCTTTCCCTTGGCGCGCACCGACTTCAGGTAGGCATCGCTCGCGCTCACGCGCAGCCCGCGCCGCGTGTTGAGCTGCAGGTAGCCCACGCCTTCGTAGCACGCCCCGTTGTAGTCGGCATTCGCGGGAATGCCGGCTTCGACGCAGGCCTGGACGAAGCCATCCATCATCGGGAGGTGCGGACCGTATTCGCTCACGACCACGGGGCCGCTTCGGCCGCGCTGGGCGGGTTCGCCCCTTTCATAGGATTCGGCGCGCTTCAGATAGGGCTTGATGCCGTCGCTGCCCCAGTCCTGCAGGCCATGGTCGTCGCGCCACCTGTCGTATTCCTGCGGATCGCCATGCACCCAGATCATTCCGTTGACGGACGACGAGCCTCCAAGCATGCGGCCGCGCGGCCAGTAGATGCTCCGCCCGTTCAGGTGCGCTTCGGGCTTGGTGAAGAAGCGCCTCACCGCGCGCTCGTCGCGGATCAGGTAGGCCACGCCGGCAGGCACGCGCACCCAGATCATGCGTTCGTCCCTGCCCGCTTCCAGCAGCTCGACGCTGTGCTTGCCGCTTCGGGCCAGGCCGGCAGCCAACGCACAACCTGCGGAGCCGGCCCCGACCACGATGTAGTCGACGGTGCGAGGCGCGGTCATGGCGCCGTGCCCAGGTTGTGCATGAGGCGGCGTGCCTCGACCCCCATGCGTTCGAAGCGCGCATCGGGCTGCTCGGGCTGCATCAACGCCGGGCCGAACCGGGGCGGTGTGGGTTCGATCGCCAGCTCGATCAGTGCCGGTGCCGGCTGGGCGAGGCATGCCGCGATGTTGTCCCTCAAGTCCGGCACCTGCCCGAACCTGCGGGCGGCGGCGTAGCCGGACGCCAGTGCCACCGCGCAGAAATCCACCGGCTGCGTTCCGGCCAGTGGAAGGTTCGCGCCACCGTTGAACTGCACGCCGTTGGCAAAGACGAAGTGATAGAAGTTGCCCGGCCGAACGCCCGCGACGGTGGAGAGCACGCCCAGCTCCATCAGCAAGCTGGCGTCGCCGTCGAGCACGATGACCTTGCGCTGCGGAAACGACAGCGCCAGGCCCAGCCCGAGGCCGGCGGCGCCGCCCATCAGCGGCACCGACGACAGGCCGAACGCGTAATCCGGGTCGAGCTGGTCCATGCAGTTCATGGCGGACATCGTGCTAACCACGATGGCGTCGACCCTGGCTTCGCGCACGATGGCGCAGGCTTCTTGAGTGGTGATGGTCATGTCAGCTCCATGCGGTGTAGTGACCGACTAGCAAGGCGGCCGGGACATTGCGCGCCGCGCTGACCTCTGCAGCTTCGTCGATGCTGGCGATGTCCCGCGGCCCGTCGAGGCGCCAGTAAGGGATGTCGATGGCGTCGAGCATGGGCTCCACCAGATTCACGACGCGGCGGCGCGATTGCTTCGGATCCCCACCGACGTTCGCGAACTCGCGGCCGAACTGGCCGACCATGAGCAGCATCGGCAGCTTTGCATCAAGTCCGATCGCGCGCAGGCTGTTCATGCAGTTGAGTAGGCCTTGGTTCTGGATGAGCACCGCGGTGCGGTTGCCGCCGATGCACAGGCCACCCGCAACGTGGATGGCCTGGTTCTCGTCCGCGCAACGGATCACGCGAAATGCGGGCGTCTCGTCGACGAGACGGTGCACCGAGAGCTGGACGAAGTCCGGCACGGTGACGATGTGTCGGTAGTCCAGTGCGCCGAGCCGCTCGACGATGGCACTGGCCGCGATCGATGTAGGTGTAGTTGCCAAGGTCTGCCTCTTGAATTCGATGACGAAGTCTAGGAACGCAGCCCATACTCCACAATTCACTTAATCTCATCTTTTGATGCCTGAAACGTATCAGCACTGCCATGGAAGATCCGACGTCCCAACTGTTGCGCCGCCTGCGGCTAAGGCACCTGGAGCTGTTGGGACACTTGAGTGAAGTGCGCACGGTGCATGCCGCCGCCAAGCGGATGCACCTGACGCAACCGGCCGTGTCGCGAATGATTCGGGAGGTCGAGGAGATCTTCGGCGGCCCGCTTTTCGAGCGCACGGCCCGGGGCATCAGCGCGAACCACGTCGGGCTCGCGCTGATGCGGCGCTCAGGCATGCTCGTGGCCGAGCTGGGCGCCGCGCAGGAGGAGGCGGCCTTGCTGCGCGCCGGCGCCTCGGGCTTGCTGCGCGTCGGCACCTTCTCCGGCTCGATCACGCTGCCGCAAGGCATCGTCATGCTCCGCCGGCGCATGCCCGATGTGATCGTTCAGGTCCGCGAGGCGCAGGTCGACCAGCTCATCGAAGACCTGCTGCAAGGCGAGATCGACTGCATCGTCGGCGCGCTGGCGCCGGACGAACTCAATAACGAGCGCCTGGACCGGCTCCGGGTCGAGACGCTGGCCGACGACTACATGCGCCTGGTGGCAACCCGGACGAATCCGCTCGCACGCCGGCGCAAGATCCGCTGGGAACATCTGGCCGATCAGCAATGGATCCTGCCGCCGCGCGGCTCGCTGCTGAGGCGCGCCGTGATCGGGGCCTGCATCGACGCCGGCGTGACGCCGCCGCAGCCGTGCATCGAATGCCTCTCGCCGCTCACGGTGCTGACGCTCATCCGGCTGGATCCGTCTTGCATCGGGCCGATGCGCGAGCAGCAGGCCCGTGACGAAGCCGCGATCAACAAGAACCTCGTGATCCTCGATTTGCAAGGCGACACGACGCTGCCGTCGCTGTCGATGATCACGCGGCGCGCTCCCGGTCCGCCGCGCGAGCCTGTGAGCGCCCTGCTGGATTGCATCAAGTCGTCGGTCAAGTCGTCAGTCTCGCGCCGCGCCAAGGCCAAGCCCCTTACGTAGCCTTGCCCGGCACCCAACGCGTCGACCGCGTCGACCGCGGCTACGCTATACCGACCCCGCCGCGATTCGCTCCAGCCCTCCAGGATCCGTCACGACCAATTTCGCATGTGCCAGGCGAATCAGCGCCAGGCGCTCCAGCTTCTTGAGTTCGGCACTCAGGCTCTGGCGGCTCACGCCGAGCATGTCGCTCATGTCGGACTGCGTCATGTGGATCTCGAAAGTCTCGGGGCGTTGTGCCGCCGGCACCTGTGGCTCGACGCTCACCAGGCAAAGGATCAGGTGGGCGACCCGCGCATTCAGCGACAACAGTTGCTGGTAGGCCAGGAGTTCGTAGAGCTGGCGGAAACGGCCGCAGAACAGCTGCAGCAGTTGAACCGCCAGCGCAGGTTGCGCGTTCAGTTCCGCCAGCAGGACGTCGCGTGGAATCTGCACCAGGCGCGTGTCCTCGTGCGCATCTGCATCGTGCACGGCGCCGCCGCCGTCGAGCACCGGAATCAGCCCGAATACCTCGCCTTGGCGCAGGTACCGGATCACATGCCGCTTGCCTTCGCGGCCGTGGATGCTGATCTCCAGGCTGCCGCCCTGCACCAGCGACAGCCGCGTCTGGGGCTGTCCACGCCGGGTCAGCGCCTCGCCTGTCGTCAACGCGACTTCCCTGCTGTGCAAGGCGAGTCGTTCGATCACGCGATCGTCCAGGTTGGCCAGCCCGGGAATCTGCTTGATCGTGGCGAACACGGACTGCGCAGGGAACGGGGTCATGGTTTGTCTCTAGCGGGGTTGTCGGGTTTTTAACAGACGCCGGTTGCGGTCGGCCGCGACACTTCCGCCGACGCGCTGCAGGACGACCTGCATGCCGAGTGGACGTGACCGATGGGTCAGGACCGCACCAGGGACAACCAACATGAAACGCAGTGAGAAGCGCGCTCGACCGCCCTTCATGCGCCGCAACCATCCAATGAGCGAAACGACATACGACTACATCATCGTGGGGGCCGGCTCGTCCGGCGCCACGCTGGCGACACGTCTCACCGAAGACGCAGGCACGCGAGTGCTGCTGCTCGAAGCGGGCAAGCCGCGCCACAACGATTTCTGGGTCAAGACGCCGGTGGGCGTCGCGAAGATCCTGGGCGACGCCAACTACGTGTGGTTGTCGAAAACGCAGCCGCAGCGGGGCCTGGTGGGCCAGGAGATCGTCTGGCCGCACGGCAAGTTGCCGGGCGGATCGAGTTCGGTCAACGGCATGATCTATGTGCGCGGCGACCCGCAGGAATACGACGACTGGGCGCAGGCGGGCTGCACCGGCTGGGGCTACGCCGACTGCCTGCCTTACTTCAAGCGGATGGAAACCAGCCAGCGCGGCGACGCCGACTACCGCGGTCGCAGCGGCCCGATCTCGGTGACGGACCTGCGCGACGGCAACGAGGACGTGCTGTCCGATGCCTTCGTCTCGGCCTGCCAGCAGGCCGGCATTCCGCGTGTGGAGGACTACAACGGCCGGCAATACGAGGGCGTGAACTATCTGCAGCTGTCGACGCGACGGGGCCAGCGTTGCAGCACCGCCGTCGGCTATCTGAGCATGGCGCAGGGCCGGCCGAACTTCGAGTTCCGGACCGAGGCCTTCGTCACCCGCGTGCTGTTCGAAGGCAAGACCGCGGTCGGTGTCGAGTACATGCACGGCGGACAGCGCAAGACGGCGCGCGCCTCGCGTGAAGTCGTGCTGTCGGCCGGCCCGATCAAGTCGCCGCACCTGCTGGAGTTGTCGGGCATCGGCCAGGCCGAGCGCCTGCAGAAACTCGGCATCGCGGTGCTGCACGACGCGCCCGAGGTGGGCGAGAACCTGCGCGACCACCTGCAGGCGCGCATCACCTTCGAATGCGCGCAGGCCGTCACCATCAACGAAGTGCTCAACAGCAAGTGGCGCACGCTGAAGATGGGCCTGGGCTACCTGGCCACGCGCAAGGGCTTCATGGCAACGCCGTCGGCGACGGTGCACGCGCAGGCCCGCACGCGTCCCGGGCACACCCGTGCCGAGGTGAAGATCCAGATCCATCTCGTCAGCGGGCCCGACCGCTACACCATGGATGCCTTTCCCGGCTTCCAGGTGGGCTTCTTCCAGCTGCGTCCGCAGTCCAGGGGCTGGCTGCATGCGCACTGCCCCGATCCCATGGTCGATCCGGCGATCGAGCCGAACTACCTGGTCGACGAGGCGGACCGGCAGGCCATGCTCGACGCCTTGCGCCTGTCCCGGCGCGTCATCGCGCAGCCATCGATGAAGGACTTCGTCAAGCGCGAAACGCGGCCCGGAATCGATGTGCGCGACGACGAAGGCCTGCTGCACTACATCAAGCAATGCGGCCAGACCTCATGGCATCCGATCGGCACCTGCCGCATGGGCGGCGACGCAGCCTCGGTGGTCGACCCGCAGTTGCGTGTGCGCGGCGTCGAACGCCTGCGCGTGATCGACTCCAGCGTCATGCCGACGATGCCCTCGAGCAACACAAATGCACCCTCGATCATGATCGGCGAGAAAGCGGCCGATCTGTTGCGTGGCAAGTGCGCCTGAACCCTGTCATTCAAGGAGATCCCGTGTCCACCGTTCCCACACCCAATCCCCCCGGCGGCGCCAGCGCGTCGGCCCTGCTGGGCGCACTGCAAGCCGCCGGCGCCACCCATGTCGTCACCGTGCCCGACTTCGTGCAGTTCGCCCTGCACGAGCAGCTTCGCACCGAAGCAAGCGGCATCGCGCAGGTGTTCGCCTGCAGCGAAGACCAGGCCCTCACCACCGCCACCGGCCTGCACATCGGCGGCGCCACGCCGGTGGTGCTGGTGCAGAACCAGGGCTTCTACAAGGGCCTGAACACCCTGCGTGCAACCTGCATCGATGCCGGCGTGCCGATCGTCTTCCTGGTCGGGCAGTTCGGCCGTGAAGAAGAGAACTTCGCGCACAGCACGCGCGAATCTAGGCGCACCGTGGTGCAGTGGATGGAGCCACTGCTCGATGCGATCGGCGTGCGCTACTGGAACGTCGGATGCGAAGCCGACGTGCAGCACGTCGCGGCGGCCTTTGCCCATGCGCAGTCGGCGCAGAGCGCGGCCGTCCTGCTGATCGACCGTCACCTCACTTGGAACTGAAAGCGACCACATGATGAAACTCGGACAAGCCTGCGCCGCCATTGCGGCAGCGCGCAAACAAGTCTGCCCCGAGGCCGTTCTTGTGGCCACGATGTCGTCGCAGTTCGCGTTCGACATGTTGGGCGAGACCGACCGGCGCATCGATTCAGTGCCCTTGATGGGCGGCGCCACCGGCCTGGGCCTGGGCATTGCGCTGGCCCAGCCTGCGCAGCAAGTGATCGTGGTCGACGGCGATGCGAGCTTGCTGATGGAACTGGGCAGCCTGGTGACCGTGGCGCACAACCAGCCGCAGCACTACCTGCACTTTGTCGTGCACAACAACGCGCAGTTCAACGGCCTGGTCAACCTGCCCACGGCCGGCAGCGAACCGAGCTGCGACTTCGCTGCCATGGCCCGCGCGGCCGGCTACCAGCATGCCGAGCGCATCGACAGCGCCGAGGCGCTTGCGGCCGCGCTGCCCACGTTGCTGGAGCGCAAGGGCACCACCTTCGTCGAACTCATCGTCGAAGCCGATCCGAGGCGCGTCGGCCCCGGCACGCCGCAGCCGCTGCTGCCCGCGATGCAGTTCGTGCGCATGCGCCATGCGGTGCGCCAACTCAAGACGACGCTGGCGGCCGCAGGCTGACGGATCGACACCGCCGTTCCCCAGAAGATCCATCCACAACAACAACGCGGCCGGTCCACACCGGCCGCACCGGAGCCCATCCGTGAACACTCGTTATCAACCAGGCAAGGCCTGGTCCATCGCCATCCTCCTGGCCTTGTTCATCCTGATCAACTTCATCGACAAGGTCGTGGTCGGCCTGGTCGCCGTACCGCTGATGAGCGAACTGGGCCTCACGCCGGTCCAGTTCGGCGTCGTCGCCGGCAGCTTCTTCTGGCTGTACTCCATCTCGGGCGTGGCCGGTGGCTTCATCTCCAACCGCGTCAAGGCCAGCACACTGCTGCTGGTGATGGCCGTGATCTGGTCGGTGGCGCAGATTCCGATCGCGATCTCCTCGTCGGTGACGATGCTGATCGCGGCCCGCGTGCTGCTGGGGGTCGGCGAAGGGCCGGCCTGGCCGGTGGCCATCCATGCCTGCTTCAAGTGGTTCCCCGACGACAAGCGCAACCTGCCCGTCTCGGTCATTGCCCAGGGCGCAACGCTGGGCCTGCTGGTGGCCGGCATCGGCATTCCGGTGGTGACCGCGCATTGGGGCTGGCGCGCGAACTTCGTCTTGCTGGGCGTGATGGGCGTGGCCTGGTGCGCGCTGTGGCTTGCATTCGGCGCCGAGGGCGCGATCGAGGACAAGCCCAAGCCCGGCCAGGGCAGCGCGCAGCGCGTCCCGTACGCGCGCCTGCTTGCCGACCGCACCGTGTGGGGCAATTTCCTTCTGCACTTCGTGGCGTATTGGGGCTTGGCGCTCACGCTCACCTGGCTGCCCAGCTACCTTCAGAAGGGCCTGGGCTACAGCGCCATCACGGCGGGCCAGCTGTTCGCCATGGTGGTGGCCATCGGCACGCCGATCAACGTCGGACTGTCGTGGTGGTCGCAGCGCATGATGGCTCGTGGCGCTTCGTCGCGCTCCGCACGCGGCGTCTTCGCCAGCGTCGGCCTGCTGGTGGCCGGGGTGCTGTTCGTGGCGCTGATGTACCTCGACCTGACGAACATGCAGAAGGTGCTGCTCATTGCGGTCGCGTCCGGGCTGACGCCGATCATCTATTCGCTCGGCCCGACGATGCTCGGCGAGGTCACGCCGGGGGCGCAACGCGGCGGCATCCTGGCGATCGACAACTCGATTGCATCGATCGCCGGCATCCTGGCGCCGATCGTGACGGGCCGCCTGGTCGAGGTGGCCAGCAGCAACGGCGGCGCCGGCTACGAACAGGGCTTCGCGGTGAGCGGCCTGCTGCTGATCGGCGGCGGCGTCATCGGGCTGTTGTGCCTTTTCCCGGAAGCCTCGGCGCGGAAGCTGCGCGCGCAGCCCGCCGCAGCCTGAACCCCACCTTCGTTACGCGACCCACTCGAAATCGGCCATCTTGAAGGTCTTGTCGTTGATCGCCTCGGTGGGGCCGTAAAGGCGCATCGCCGGCAGGGAGCGCACGCCCGCCGTCGGCACGAGGTTCGATTCCCAGCCGTCGGGCGCCTTCGGACCGACGTACAGCGTGAGCGTGCCGTCGGCGTTCTTCTTCATCATGTCCATGTCGTAGGACGACAGCGTCGTGCGTCCCGACCCGGTATAGATGAAACCGAAGGTGGCGCGGTCGTAGACGGTGAGCGCCCAGAACTGCTTGACCGGCATCTCGGGCGGGATCGTCAGCTTGTACAGCTTGCCCGCCTCCAGCAGCTTGCCGTCCTTGTCGGCCATGGCCATCAGGTACTGCGTGGCGGGCGACGGCGCCAGCGTCTCGGGCACATAGGTGCACCAGACGAATTGCGCGGCGCGGGTCAGCACATCGATGCGGTCTTCGTACTCGTAGGTGAACTTGTTGTTCTTGTCCGCCATCATCAACGAGGCGTAATGCCGGTCGGGCCAGTAGAGGCGCTCGCGCGGGAGATGGTCGAACCACCACTGCACCCAGGCCCACGCCGCCACGGTGCCTTCGCGCATCGCGCGCACCGTTGACTCGTCCGGCTGGTAGGGCTTGCCCTTTTCGATTCCCAGCGAGGAGAGCATGCCCATCATCACCTTGTCCTGCACCTTGACCGGCTCGACGGTGAAGATCGCATGGAGGTCGGCGAAGTGGCGCTCGTCATAGACGGGGATGGTGGCGTAGCGGTCGTTGGACGGGTCGACGAATCGCTGCTCGGGCGGGCTCTTCGCCTCCGACAGGTAGTACATGCGCAGCCGGTGCGAATAACGAAAGGCGTCTTCCTGCGTCTTGCCCTTGGCGACCACCGAGCGGAACGCCAACGCAATGCGATGGTTCGGCGAGGCGACATGGATATACCCGGACGGGACCCGGCCCTTGAAGCCTGGCGGGGTGAACAGGTACTTCGACGCCTTGCCCTTGTCTATGCCCGATGGCCCGACGTCGGCGATGGTGAACTGCCAGGCATCGACCACCTGGCCGTACAGGCTGCCATCGGGGCCCGCGGCAGGAACCTCGAGCACCACCGGCCCCTTGCGCAGATCGGTGAAGGCTGTCACGTACGGCGTGCTCGAATTGGCGGTGATCGCTTCGAGCTTGGGCGTTGCCGCGCGCGAGTACGCAATGATGTCGTTGTCCTTCAGCCCCAAGTCCTCGAAGGCTGCGGCGCGAAAGCGGTAGATGGCTACGGCCGGCGCAGCCCAGAGCACCAGTTCCATCGCCCGCTGGCGCTTGAGCTGGAATTCGATGTCCCCCTCCGGCAGCGCTGCGCCCTTGGGCGGCTGGCCTCCGACGGGCTCGGCAGTCGGGTTGCCCGGATACACATAGGCACGGGGCGATGAACCTGCGGCGTCTGCGGCCACGGCGCTGCTGCCCTGCGTGCCTGCGAATGCAAGCGAGCTTGCCAACAACGCCTTTCGTCTCGACAAGCTCATCGACAAGTCCTTTGCTCCACGGTGGATCGGGTCGGCGCGGATGGCACGGGTGCCAACGCCATCAAGGCGCCTTTGTCAGTTGAGGCATCTTCCACGTGTTGTCCAAAACCTCGGGCCTCGGCTGGTACATCCGCAGGATGACGTAGAAGGGGCCGTTGGGCGCCGGCAGCCAGTTGGCGCTGTTCTCGCCGTCGGGCTTGGCTGCCTGGATGGGAATCGTGATGGACCCATCGGCCGCCACCTTCAGTCCCTGCGTATCGGTGCCTACCTTGTAGCGGTTCAGTTCATTGGGAACCAGCATCTTGTCGTCGGCGTTGTACATCGTGAGCGACCAGAAGGCGTTGACCGGCGGAGCCGACGACAACTTGACCACATACCGGTTGGCGCCACTGAGCTCCTTCCCGTCGCTGTCGGTGTACCGGATGGGGTACATCGCCTCGCGCTCGCCCTGGCCGCCCAGGTAGGGGCCGGCAACCAGCGCGCGCAACGGGTAGTTGTAGCCGAAGCTGTCCAGCCCAGTCGCCCAGTTCCAGCCGTTGCGCACGCTGGACGTGCTGGCCAGTGATGCCATCGCAACCGCCGGGCCGTCCTTCAGCGCACGCGCCATGCCCTTGCGGGTGGGCTCGGACAGCTTGCCCGGGTCAAAGCCCTCCTTCTTGAGGCCGATACGCTCGAATTGCGCGAACAGCGCCTTGTCCGCCGGCTTGATGTCCGTCGACTTCAGTGCGAAGGCCAAATGCTTGAAGAAGCCGAACTCGTCGTTCCCGATGTCCGGCAGCGGCGGCAACGACGCCGCAGCGCTTGTCTTGCCGCTCAGCGGCTTGACGGAGAACTGCTTTTGCAGGGCCAGGACGGGGGCCGTGTCCTCACCCTGCTTGACCTGCAAGCGCCCCCACAACCAGACCTTGTTCGTGCTGATGTCCAGCCGCTTCATGCCCGCAGGCGTCTTGCCCTTCCAGCCCGGCGGCGCGATGAGATACCTGCCTGCCTTCGTGCCCGTCACGCGGCGACCGACGTAGTGCTCCAGCTCCTGCCACATGTTGAACATGTCCACCACGTAGTAACGGTCGCGCGTGTCCGGCACCGTGAGGACGTAGGGCTCGCTCAACTCCAGCACCGTGCTCATGTAATAGGTGTCGTTGTTGGCAGTGGGCATGTCCTTCGCGTCGGAGGTGGCCAGTGCCGTGGCCCAACCCGTCTGGTTGAGCGGCGCGCGATAGCTCGTGGGTGGCTTGGGCGAGGGCACGTCGATGTAGTCGCGCATGACACGTTCCATGCGCACCAGCGGATAGCCCCAGGTGTAGGCGGAAAGCGCCAAGGCGTATCCATCGGCCTCCAAGCCCTTGGCCACGACCTCGGGCGTGCCCGGCGTGGTCAAAAGTTCGTCGGGATAAACCGGTGTGGCAGCAAACGTGCCGCTCGGCGCGTTGCAGGCAACCAAGAAGACAGCCAGCGGCAGGCTCCAGGTCAAAGTTGGTTTCATCTCACATTCCTTCAAGCTCGATATAGACGGAAGCATCAGACTTTGCTCATTCGGTAGTCTCATTGCTCGAATGTGAGGGCGCAATTGTCCCGAGGGGCAGCTTCGGTCGGGGTCCTGTCAGGAGGTGCCTCGTCGTTTGAGTGGATTCAAATTCAGAGCGTTTGTTGACAAAAAGCGAGCACGAGCGAAGCTCGAGACCTGCCGGACTGCGGTCAAATCTGATGGTAGGGCGGGCCCCACCCAGCCACACGACGGGCCAGAGCCAACGGCTTTGAGCAGCCCGATTCGCGAACGCATGCCGCAGGCGAAATGACCCGCCACGCTCTGTCCAGCATTGGCATGGGATCCGCTTCTGGAGCGAGGAGGGGAAGATGAAGGCGTTTTTACTATTCTTCGAATTGCGGGTGGTCGAACAAGCCCCAGGCGCCAGCGGTCCATAACTATTGCGCCATGAATTTTTCGACGGATGAGAAGCACAAGGAATCGCTGCAGCTGTTGCAGTAGACTGCAGAGTATTTGAGGAGGATGCCCGTGGCACCGGTCATGCCCGCCATCCAGGCATCGTCGGCGGCGCTCAAGTGATGGATCGTGTGCATTCTTCATTGTGGCATTTGCCCCACGGACCGAAAGCGAATCTTGCCAAGAGACTTGAGTGAGCCCCAGACGGCGTGGTCCATTTCTGGCACCGACAGCCGGAGTCCACGCCCGATGCCGGAGCTATGAGTTAAAGATGGGAGGGCTGAGGGCTCTTCGCTTTCAAACCAAGGGAGTCCACGTACGTCTACATGCATGCAGACCGTTTGAAGTCAGCGAAAAGAACTTGCCAAAGGCGCGGGGCCATACATGCCCCGAAGGACGTCACCCCAGTTCGCGCCTCGCCATTAGCGAGTCCGACTTCAGGTCAGGCGCCGCTGCCTGATTACTCGCCGCCCATCAAGACCGCCCCGCTCGCCTCACCGAGATAGCGCTTGACGTTGCCTGGGATCTGCGGGTCACCCGGCAACAACATGCTCGCTTGGCGGATCATTGCCTTGCGAATCACACTGTCGTCGCTCTTGCGCTCAAAGGCCACGCGCGTCGAGAACGGCTGACCGTACGCGTTGGCAGCAATGCCGGTCAGCAGGCCAAACATGTAGCGGATCGGCGTGCGGAACTGCGGCATGAGAATCGTGGAGGTCATCTCGTTGAGCTGGCGGTGCTCATAGTCAGCCATGAAAATTCTGCTGCCCATCAAGTAGCAGACGCCTCGATAGCTGAATCGATAGCTCAAATTTTCATCGGACTCGGGCATGTATTCGACCGTGACATACCGGACGATGTCCGCCGATTGATAGATCACAGTGACGGCGCGGATGATCTTGCCTGGAAAGATCGAGGAATGGTGATACCTGAAGTAGGCGCCGAGGAACGGTCGCAAGCCAGCCAGTGAGTTGCGGGCGAACGCCTCAATCGTGTCGAAATGAGTGCCTTGAGCCGGTGCAGACGCGGTGCTTCCATCACCCTGATCGCCTCTTCGCAGTCGTTCCAGGAAAGCCGAGGGATCAAGCATGAAGTCGCCCGCGCCGATGCCGCAGATTTCAGCGATCTTCAGCATCGTCCTGGGCGACGGCAAATGCGTGCCCGCCAAGTACTTGTTGAACTGCTGCCGATTGATGCCGACCCGTCTGCAGAAGTCGGCCACCGACGGCGCACGACGCACGATTTCGGCCAGGTTTTGCGTCAAGTTTTCCATACACTTCTGTTGGAAGTGTACCGGCGCCGTGCGCGCGCTCTTGGGTTCAATGCGTGAATCGCGAGATCGAATAAGGCTCGGTATCGATGGCAATTTCATCGCCCAGCATCTGCTGGACGACCAGCTTTGCACTAGCCGGGCCAGCCGTCAAACCGCAATGGCCATGACCGAAGCACGTGAAGAGCCCCGGCTGACCAGGGACTGGACCAATCACCGGGACCGTGTCAGGGACCGAAGGGCGGTGCCCCATCCACATTCTTGGCGCGTCATGGCGAAGTTCGGGGAACAGGCGCTTTGCCTTGCGTACCAGTACCTCGCACCGAACCGGATCAGGCGTTGCCTCCAGCCCGGAGATCTCGACTGTGCCGGCGAGCCTGATCCCCATCTCCATCGAGTTGATGCCGAAAAATCCACTCTTGTGGAGGATGGGCATGGAAAGCTCGACCGAAGGGTTAGGTAGCACGACGTGGTAGCCGCGCTCGGATTCCAAGGGTACATCGATTCCAAGCGGTTTCAACAGCCGATGCGACCATGCGCCCGCGGCGACGACAACTCGATTGGACAGTCTTGTTTGTCCGCTCGTCGTCATCAAGCGCCAGCCACCATCGCTCGACCAGACGCGCTGAACACGCTCGTGAAGGACCTGCCCGCCAGCGTCGAGGTAGGCCTGCAACAACTCGCCGCATAAGCGCCCCGGGTTGGTCGTGTGCCCATTGCCCGGGATCAACATCGCCCGGCTGATATCACGCGTGATTCCAGGGTAGATCTCCTGGATGTCCCCGGGTGTCAGCTTCTCAACATTGATTCCGTGGCGAGCGCGAAGCTCGTCCTCCATCGGCGTGCTGGAAGCGCCTTCGCCTTCCCACAGATAGACTTGGCCCGTCCGCCGAATTAGCGAGTCATAGACCTTGGGTCCGACTAAGGCCTTCCACTCGTCAAAAGTCGGTTCGTGAAGCTTGCGCATGGCGTCGCTCGACAGCCGTACCTGCGCGGCGCGGCTCGAATGGAGCCAGCGCAGCAAGAAGGGGAGGGCGCTCGGAAGATAGTTCGGGCGCACCCGCAGCGGGCCTTCGGGGTCGAGCAGCCAGGACGGCACCTTCCGGTACATGCCAGGCAACGCGACGGGCATTGCGGTATCCGCAACAAGAAAGCCCGAGTTGCCATAGCTAGCGCCACTTGCCGGCGGAAGCTCGTCCAGGATGGCCACGCGCACGCCGCGGCGCGCCAGATTGGTTCCGATTGCGAGGCCGACGACGCCGGCGCCGACAACAATGGTGTCTGCAGTTTCTGTGCTTGTCATGGAGTGGCTTTAGCCTACTTAGATTGGCGTGGCGAGGCGCTTCTGAAGATGCGCAACGACTCGTGAAGTGGAAAAGCAAATGGAGAGATAGACAAGCGCGGCAAACAGGTACATCTCGACGAGACGGCCTTCGCGCTGCGCAATCTTCGTGGCACCCCCCAGAAAGTCCGTCAAGGAGAGAACATAGACCAGGGACGTATCCTGAAAGAGCACGATCGTCTGAGTGAGCAGAACAGGTGCCATCGCCCGAAATGCCTGCGGAAGGATGATGGTCGTCATCGTCTGCGCATATCGCATACCCAAGGCTTGCGCGGCCGCTAGCTGACCTCGCGGGATCGACTGCACGCCCGAGCGGATGATCTCCGAGAAATAGGCAGCCTCAAACAGCGTGAACGTCACGATCGCAGAATTCCGGGCGCCAACCTGGACTGGCCGACTGGCCCCCGTCACCCACTGCCCGACATAGGGAACAAGAAAGTAGAAGAGGAAGATGACCAGAATCAACGGCAAGGCACGAAAGAGGTTCACGTAGGCCGCGGCCATGGTTGCTGCAGCACGGGAGCCGGAGAGCCTGGCAAGCGCCAGCAGCGTTCCGAGGGCGATGCCGCCGACCGTTGCGATCGCGGTGAGCGTCAGCGTGAAAACCATCCCCTCGCCGAACAGATAGGGTGCAGCGCGGAGGATGACCTGGAGATCGAAATCTTGAAACATGTCAGCGCACCACGATCAGGCCAGGAATTGCAAGTCTCTTCTCCAGCCAACGCATCAACGCCGTGACGGTCAGGTTGAGAATGAGATAAGCGAGCGCGGCCGCGGTGAACGCCTCGAACACCTGAAAGGTGAATTCCTGCATCGCTCTCGCCCTGCCGGTCAGCTCCAGCAAGCCGATCGTCATGGCCACCGAAGTATTCTTGACGGTCGCCATAAAATCTGAGGTCAGTGGCGGCAAGATGATCCGGTACGCCACGGGCAGCAGCACGTACCGATAGGTCTGTAAGCGAGTCAGGCCCATCGCGGTTCCGGCCATCAATTGACCTCTCGGCAGTGCCTGGATCCCGGCGCGCACCTGTTCAGCCACACGCGCCGCCATGAAGAACCCGATGGCGAGCACTGCCGCGAGAAACGGCCCATCGTCAAGCTGCTTGAGTTGCCTGCCCAGCGGCTCAGATACGACCTCTGGCAAAACGAAGAACCAGATGAACACCTGCATGAGCAGGGGAATGTTGCGGAAGAACTCGACGTAGGTTGCGCCAACCACACGCGCGCTCTTGAAAGGAAGCGTCCGCAGGACACCGACGACCGAACCAATCGCCAAGGCCAGCAACCATGCGCATGCAGCCGTCGTAATCGTCCAGAGCATCCCTTGAAGGAGAAGCACATAGTGCGGCCTTCCCTCGACGGCCATGTCCCAAAAGATATTCCAGTTCCATGAGTACTGCATGCTGTTGCTCCTCGACGACTTGGTGCGTTACATCGGGTATTTCGACAGGTCGAAAGAATCCGATGGCTTCGCAAGCGCCTTCGAAAGAGCATCGCTCATCGGCAGATTCATGCTGATCCCTTTGGGCGGGATCGGCGAAGTGAACCACTTGGCGTAGAGCACCTTGATCTTCGGACTCGTGTAGAGCTCGGCTGTCGCTTCATCGACCAGCCTCTTGAACTCCGGGTCGTCCTTGCGGATCATCGGGCCGTAGGGGAGCGGCGGACCAAAGTCGGCCTTGCTCAGCGCATAGTTAGCAGGCTCCTTCGACGTCGCGATCAGGCTCGCAAGCAGAACGTCGTCGAGCGCAAAGGCATCGGCTCGACCGGTCTCGACCATCAGAAACCCTTCGGCATGGTCTGTGCTCGAGAGGATCTTCATCCCGAGCTTCATCTTCTCGTTGAACTCGTAAAGCAGCTTCAGGTTGAGCGTGCCGGCGGTCGACACTACGGTCTTGCCCTTCAGGTCCTCGAGCGTGCTCAGCTTCAACGACTTCTTGGCCAAGTACTTCATGCCCGACATGAAATAGGTGTTCGAGAAGCCGACCTGCTTCCAGCGCTCCTCCAGGTTTCCATCCGAGGCGCATTGAATGTCCGTGGTGCCATTCGCGAGCAGAGGCATCCGATTCGTGGAGTTGACGGGGCTGTACGCAACCTTGAGGTTCGGCAGGTTCAGTTTCTTCTTCAGGTGCTCGACGACGTGAAGACAGATGTCGATGCCGTAGCCAACTGGTTGTTGGTTCTCACCAAGATAGTTGATGGGAATCGAGACCTCGCGGCTTGCCAGCGTGATGGTGTTGGTTTCCTTCAGCTTTCGAATCGTCCCCCCTTCTTGCGCGAGCGAAGCGAGCGGAAGGCAGAGGCCGAGGAGAAGACCACAGATAGGGATGTGAACGGATTTCAAGAGAGGCTCCGGTTTCTGCCGAACCTGCTAGGTGCTCGGCGTTGATTGAAGCCGCGAATTTAGAGAGATGTCATTCGGATGTCACAGTTCGCAACCAGTGCGAAGGGCCCTTCGCAGTTGTGCGAAGGGCAGGTCTCCAATGAGAGGTCGCTAGCTGTCCCCGTGTCTCTCGCGAATCGCGTACTCCGCTGAATATCCGACAAAACTGAAGGTCATGCAGTGCGTCACTTTTGAGCGCAATTTGCGAATCTTGCGGGCACCCGACGACTCCGCCCTAATGCCTCCCTTTAGTTTGGAGCGCGCAAATGAATCGCATAGACGTGTCAGATTTATCGCTACGTGAGGACTTGGCCCTCGCGTTGCGCGCCGCTGCATTCCATGGGCTCGCTGAAGGCGTCTGCAATCACTTCAGCGTCGCAGTCAGCGATCACACCTTTCTGTTGAATCCCAGAGGCTTGCATTGGAGCGAAGTCCAAGCGGAGGACATCGTTCTCGTAAATGAGGACGGCACCGTCCTTGAAGGACGGCATCCGGTGGAGCCCTCAGCGCTCTTTATTCATGCAGCGGTTCACCGCATTGCGGGTCATGCGGTCGTTCTGCATACCCACATGCCGCACGCAAGCGCGTTCACCTTGACCGAAGCGGGTGCGATCGATCCGATGTCGAGCCAGAACGCGCTGCGCTTCTTCGATCGAGTTGCCATCGACCGGGACTTCAACGGCCTCGCGCTCGATCTCTCCGAAGGGGAACGGATTGCGCGAGCGATGGGCTCGAACGACGTAGCCTTCCTGGCAAACCATGGCGTCATCGTTGCGGGATCGAACGTGGCATACGCCTATGACGACCTGTACTTCCTGGAACGCGCGGCGCAGCAGGAGTTGATGGCGCGCTCCACCGGCATGGCGACGCGACCCATCGCCGACCGAGAGCTTGCGCGGCGGACTGCTGAGCAGATTCAAGGGGAGCGTCTCCAGTCGCGTCTCTTCTTCGAGGCGTTGCGGCGAATCATCCCATCGCGAACAAGTTGACCTCAAGCCGGCCCTTTCGATTTTCTTTCCACACCACCTCACCCTTCCCATGATCACCACTATCAAAGCTGCCAGACGCATCGACTCGCAAAGCTCATCCCCGGCGCAGGTGCGAGAGACCGTCTCCGAAATCATTGCCGCAGTGGAAGCGCATGGCGACGCCGCTGTCAGGGCTTACTCAAAGAAGCTCGACGATTGGAGCCCTACTTCTTTTCGATTGTCCCCAGAAGAGATTGCAAGTTGCGTCGCCTCGCTGTCTACTCAGGAGCGGTCCGACATTGACTTTGCGCAAGCCCAGGTTCGTCGCTTTGCCGAGATTCAAAAGTCGACTTTGCGTGACGTCGAAGTGGAGACTTTGCCCGGAGTGTTCCTCGGGCACAAGAACCTGCCGGTCCAATCCGTCGCATGCTATGTCCCCGGGGGCAAGTATCCTCTCATTGCCTCGGCGCACATGGGCGTCGTGACCGCGAGCGTTGCCGGCGTCGAGCGAATCGTTGCCGTGGCTCCCCCCTTTAACGGCCGCCCGAATCCAGCCATCGTCGCCGCGATGCATCTGGGGGGAGCGCACGAGATCTACTGTGTCGGCGGCGCCCATGCGGTTGCCGGGCTTGCCTTCGGAACTTCGGAGATTCTGGCCGTGGACATGATTGTCGGACCCGGAAACGCCTATGTTGCAGAGGCGAAGCGGCAGCTTTTCGGTCGTGTCGGCATCGACCTGATCGCCGGGCCAACCGAGACGCTCATCATCGCGGACCACACCTGCGATCCCGAAATGGCGGCGGCAGACCTACTCGGCCAGGCCGAGCATGGCGTCAATTCGCCAACGATCATCGTGACGACCTCACGGGAACTCGCGAACGCACTGCCGGCGGAGATCGAGCGACAGTTGAATGTCTTGCCGACCGCGGCCATCGCCCGTCTCGCCTGGCAGGACTACGGCGAAATCATCCTGTGTGACACCCTCGAGGAGATGGTGAGCGAAGGTGACCGTATCGCGTCGGAACATGTCCAGGTCCTCACCGAAGACCCCGACTACTTCCTCGATCGCCTGAAGAACTTCGGTGCGTTGTTTCTTGGCGCCCGTACCAACGTCTCGTATGGCGACAAGGTGATCGGCACCAATCACACGCTTCCCACCATGCGCTCGGCGCGATTCACTGGAGGGCTTTGGGTCGGCAAGTTCATCAAGACCTGCACCTACCAGCGCGTAACAACGGACGAGGCGTCGGCGCTGATCGGCGAATACTGCTCGCGCCTGTGCGCCATGGAAGGCTTTGCTGGCCACAAGGAGCAGGCCGATCTGCGCGTCAGGCGATTTGGTCGACAGCTGGCGGAGGTCGTCCAGTGACATCGCAACGGCTCGGCATGTCACCGGCCATTTCTGCCGCTCTTTCTACCAAGACGCCCTTGCTCTGGCTGAATCCGGAACGTGGACATTCAGACGCGGGCAGCATCCTAACCCCGGGCTTTGATAGTGCCGAGAGGCGCTTGCAGCGTGCCGTGAAGTTGATGCATGCGTTGTTCCCCGAGGCGGACTTCTACGACGGTCGCGTTGAATCTCCGCTGATTTCCGTGCCTGACTTGCAGCGATCGCTTGATATGCCCGACGCTGCGGGCAAACTGTTCATCAAGGCGGATCATCTGCTGCCAGTGGTCGGGTCGGTCAAGGCTCGCGGCGGATTCCACGAAGTTCTCGCGCACGCGGAGCAGTTGGCTATCGAGGCTGGTCTGCTGGTGCCTAGCGCGGATCTCGTCGCTCTTGCAAGCCCTGAAGGACGCGCCCTGTTCGCGTCAAGAACGATCTCGGTCGGAAGCACAGGAAACCTTGGCCTCAGCATAGGGACGATTGCCGCCGCACTGGGCTTTCGAGCGGTGGTGCACATGTCGCATGAAGCGAAGGCATGGAAGAAGCAGGAACTCAGGCGTCGCGGGGTCGAGGTTGTCGAGCATCAGGGCGACTATGCATCGGCAGTAGAGGCGGGCCGACGCGCGGCCGAACAAGATGGGTCCGACTACTTCATTGACGACGAGGACTCAACGCTCCTGCTCGATGGATACGCGACGGCGGCGAGCTACCTAGCCGTGCAGCTTGCAGCGGTGGGACGCACACCGTCCGCGGACAAGCCTCTGTTTGTCTATCTTCCCTGCGGAGTTGGCGGAGCGCCAGGAGGCATCGCCTTGGGCTTGAGTCGCCTGTTCGGCTCGACCGTCCACTTCTTTTTTGCAGAGCCGGTGTCCTCGCCCTGCATGCTGCTGAAGATGGCCTCCGGCGGACTCGATGATGTGTCCGTCTACGACTACGGTCTCGACAACCAAACGCAGGCTGACGGCCTTGCCGTGCCCCAGGCGTCTTCGATGGTCGCGGCCCGAATCCGCGCAGTGTTGTCTGGAGTATTCACGGTAACCGACGAGCAACTTTTCTCCGGACTGCTGCGAGCATGGGAAGCCGAAGCGTTGGAGCTCGAACCGTCGGCAGCCGCCGGCTTCGCCGGCCCCCAGTGGATCACCAGCAGTGACGCCGGGCTCCGCTACATGGCTGCCAGTTCGATCGATCTAGCCTGCGCGGATGCAACGCACCTGCTCTGGACTACGGGTGGCTCCATGGTTCCGACCCGCGATCGACACGAATTTCGTGAGCGCGCGCGGCAGATGGAATCTCAGCTCTGACAACTAGTTTTTCAGAGCAACAACTCGACGCAATGCAGAGCGTCCTATCAACCAAGGCGATCTTTCTCATGGACGATATTTCCCGAATCAACGTTGGCGTTCGACTCTCCGACGTCTCCATCTTCAACAATGTGGCCTACCTCGCCGGGCAAGTTCCGCGCAAGACTCTGGAGGACGACATCAAGGCGCAGACAGCCGAGGTCCTGGCGACCATCGATGGCTTGTTGGAGCTTGTTGGAAGCAACAAGGGCCGCATTCTGTCTTGCCAAATCTTTCTTCGCGACATTGCGCACATAGCGGACATGAATTCGGTCTGGGATGCCTGGATTCCGGCTGGCCACTGTCCGAGTCGGGCGACGGTTCAAGCACTCATGGCCAATCCGAAGACGGGTATCGAGATCGTCTTGAACGCCGCCTTGTAGAGATTGCAGACAGTCGGCTTGGCCCTTTATCTCAAGAAGCCCACGATGATTGAAATTTCCAACGTTTCCAAGTGGTACGGCCCGGTGCAGGTGCTCAACGACTGTTCGATGAGCATCGCCAAGGGGGACGTGGTGGTGGTGTGCGGTCCCTCAGGTTCGGGAAAGTCGACCTTGATCAAAACCGTGAACGCGCTCGAGCCCTTCCAGAAGGGCAAGATCACCGTCGACGGCGTAGCGCTGCACGATCCAAAGACCAACTTGCCAAGGCTACGCTCGAAGGTGGGCATGGTGTTCCAGCACTTCGAACTGTTCCCGCACTTATCGGTGATTGAGAACCTCACGATCGCGCAGGTCAAGGTGCTGGACCGAAGTCTCGACGAGGCCAAGACTCGCGGCCTGAGAATGCTCGACCGGGTGGGCTTAATGGCGCACAAGCACAAGTTCCCCGGTCAACTCTCCGGCGGCCAGCAGCAGCGCGTGGCCATTGCGCGCGCGTTGAGCATGGACCCCAAGGTGATGCTGTTCGACGAACCAACCTCGGCACTCGATCCCGAAATGGTGGGCGAAGTGCTCGACGTGATGGTCAGCCTGGCCAAGGAAGGCATGACCATGATGGTGGTCACGCACGAAATGGGCTTCGCACGCAAGGTTGCCAGCCGCGTGATTTTCATCGACGTGGGCGGGCGCATCTTGGAGGACTGCTCCAAAGACGAGTTCTTTGGCCGCCCGGAGAACCGACAGTCGCGTACCAAGGATTTCCTCAACAAGATTCTGGCTCACTAGGACTGGACAACCGACACGACGTCGCGACTATGAGGCGGTACTCATACCACGGGCTCGATCAGTGTGTCGCAACGAGATGCTCGATCGACCATCCACGCCACTCGAATTTTCGCGCTGCAAGGAGCTAAGCTAGACGGACAACTTTTTACGAAGGCGGGCTCATGAGTGCTCAAGCCGGCAGTTTGCGTAGTGGGACGTGGCTGAACGAACCACGGGTGTATCGAGCGATAGATGAAGGAATGATTGAGGTCGTGACGGACAACGAAACAGACTTTTGGCGTGAGACGCACTATGCCTTCGTCCATGACAGCGGTCATTTCCTCGGCGTCGAGGCGCCCTCCAGATTTACGTGCCAGCTTCGCATTCGTGGCGCATTCGAGGCCCTGTACGACCAAGCCGGCATCATGGTCAGGATCAACGAGCGACAGTGGGTGAAGGCCGGGATCGAGTTTAGCGATGGCCGGGCCATGCTGAGCAGTGTTCTCACTGACGGCAGTTCAGACTGGGCTACTGGCCTTTACGAAGGTGATCCGACGGACTTTTGGATGCGCGCCACGGTTGACGGCAACGTGCTTCGTTTGCAGGTCTCGCCCGACGGACGAAATTGGCCTTTGGTGCGGCTGTGTCCATTCCCCGCTGCGTCCGGGTACCTTGTCGGACCGATGGCTTGCAGTCCGAGCAGAGGCGGATTGACCGTACTTTTCTCAGACTGGAAAGTGGGGCCTGCTCTCGGGCGGGATTTGCACGACCTGTCTTAAGCTAGGACGCCTGCATTGAGAGGTCCCAATAGGTTGCGGACAGGTCACTATTGAACCTTGACGCACCGCATGACAAAGCGAGTTCTCAAGCGAGGACCGGGCTCCCGCGACTGCTAACCGCCACAGAATGCCTTGAAACCGAAATCACCCTGATCTGCGCGCTTGGGTGAGAGGCCCATGGCGAAAGGGAAGACTCGAAGTTGCCTGGCTTGTACCCCTCGTTCAACGCCAAGGCTGAACCGGCCATGAGCGCACGGAATTCTCGGCGCGCCAAGCTCGTGTGATCTGGAATTTGCCCCAGTTGAAATGCTTGTCGGCGTTATTGGCACAATCGCGAAGTCAGCATTCCGAGCTTGGCTCCCGCGCACATGGCCAATACAACACGCGATCTCTTTTTTCTCACTGCAACTCTGGCGATCCCCTGCGAGGCGAAATGCCCGAGCGCTACTTCATGCCGAAGCTTCGGCTCAGCGGTGAAGTCGATTTCTTGGCCGCGCTCTTCAACATGCACCCGATGAAGATGGGGGCATTGTGGAACTGAGCATCCCGATGGACAGCAGCGCCGGCTATCGCCAGCTCCTGCAACAGATCTCCGACACCTACACCCAAGGCCGGGTGCGAGCGGTGCAGGCCGTCAACGCCCAACTCGTTGAGACGTACTGGGAAGTGGGCCGCCATATCGTGGAGTTTGAACAGGCCGGGCAAGTGCGCGCCGAGTACGGCAGGGCGCTTATCGACACTCTGGCCGCCGACCTTGGCTTGCGCCACGGTAAGGGATTCAGCCGCAGCAACCTGATCCGCTTTCGCCAGTTCTACTTGGCCTATCCGGGCTTGGCGACAAAAGGTGCGACGCTGTCGCACCAATTGACCTGGTCGCACATCGTCGAGCTCCTGAAAATCGACGACCCGCTGGAGCGTGGCTTTTACGAACATCAAGCCCTGCACGAACGCTGGTCAGTGCGCGAGCTGGTTCGGCAAAAGGACAGTGCCCTCTTTTTACGTCTGGCGGCCAGCCAGGACAAGGCCGGCATCATGCAACTGGCCCAGAAGGGCCAAGTGGTGGAGCAACCCACCGATCTGCTGCGGGAACCCTATGTATTCGAGTTCCTGAAGATCCCCGAACCCTATCAGCTGTCCGAAACGCAGCTCGAAACTCTGCTGTGCGACCACCTGCAACCCTTTCTGCTGGAGCTGGGTAAGGGCTTCACTTTCGTCGGCCGGCAATACCGCGTGACCATCAACGGCACGCACCACCGCGTCGATCTGGTGTTTTATCACCGCATCCTGCGCTGCTTCGTGCTCATCGACCTGAAGCTCGGCGAGGTGCAGCACCACGACATTGGGCAGATGAACCTTTACCTCGGCTACTTCGCCAACGAAGAGAATGTCGAGGGCGACAACCCGCCGGTCGGCATCATCCTGAGCCGCCAGAAGGACGAGCTATTGGTGGAATACGCCACCTATGGCATGAGCAGCCAACTCTTCGTACAGAAGTACCAGTTGTATCTGCCGGATCGAGAAGCGCTACGGCGCGAACTGGAGGTGACACTACGTGAGGCGGGCCAATAGGGGCGGCGGCTGCGTGTAGCTCGTTCGTGTGTGTGGACCTACGGTGAGCGCCTCTGGGGTGGTGGTGCGCGCGCGAGGAGGGCTATCCGATTTATGTAAAACGCCGCGAGGTACGCCGCAACCCCCGCACGAGGAGGAAAGGGCACGATCTCATGATGGCGAACTGGACGCCGTCTGTACGGTGGCGTTTCACACGTAAGAGACCAACATGGGACCGTTGCAAGCAGCTGGCCAAGCCGCATTTGTACTACCGCAGAGGGCCCTGAGCGCGTCTTTAGCATCTACGGAAGCTGACGTTGGTTGCAGTTGCCAGCGGCCAAGAGCGGCATTCAACGTTGCCCGCTTATGAGCCGGCGAAATCCGCCGGCGAACCTCACGACCGCTGCACGTTCGGCAGCGTGTAGCTGCCGTCGAGCAACGGTGCCATCGGAACGTAGGTGCGAACGATGAGCGCAAACTGGCCTGCGGGTGCCGGCAGCCAGTTGGCCTTGGCTTCTCGCCCGTGGGCGGCTGGTGCGACACGGTCTGACCTGTCTTGCCATCACTTCATGATCGCCTGAGCAATCGGTGGTTTGTTCTCCCTGCTACGTTGTGGTCGTTTGCTATCTGCCCTAGGCCAGGGACCCTGAGCGCACGTAGTCGGCGTCGAAGTGTCGGTCATGCGCCAGTAGAGCCCAGACGATTCGAGCGTTCTTGTTCGCCAACGCCACCGCCGCCACGTTCTTGTTGCGTCGGTTCACGACGGCGCTGATCCAACTACATGCATCGGCGTTCTGGCTCACTCGATAGATGACCGAGCGCGCGCCGTGTATCAGCAGTGTTCGCAGGTACGTATCGCCGCGCTTGCTCATGCCCAGCAGGTTGGCTTTGCCACCCGAAGAATGCTGTCTTGGAACCAAGCCGAGCCATGCTGCAACTTGGCGACCACTGTCGAAGTTCTTCGCGTCACCGATCGAAGCGACCAGCGCACTGGCAGTGATGGGACCGATGCCCGGGACTTGGGCGAGCTTCCGACTGACCTCGTTGCCGCGATGCCAGGCCTGGATCTTCGCCTCGAGTTCCTCGACCTGGCGATCCAGTTCCTTGAGATGGTCGAGCAGGCGTTGAACAAGCAGCCGAAACGCACCGGGTAGCTCGTTGGCGCCGTCTTCGATCAACTCGGGAACGCGCGTGGCAATGTAGCCGATGCCTTGCGGAATGATGATGCCGAATTCGCCGAGCAGCCCGCGAATTTGATTCGCCTGAGCTGTGCGTGCTCTCACGAAGCCCTGACGCACACGATGCAATGCGAGGACCGCTTGCTGCTCGACTTTCTTCACCGGTACGAAGCGCATGTTCGGCCGCGCCACCGCTTCGCAAATCGCCTCGGCGTCGGCTGCATCGTTCTTGTTGGTCTTGACGTATGGCTTGACGAACTGCGGCGCCATCAGCCGCACGGTGTGGCCCATGCCTTGAAGTTTGCGCGCCCAGTGGTGCGCACCGCCGCATGCTTCCATACCGACAAGGCACGGCGGAAGGTTGACGAAGAAAGCTGCCATCTGGTCGCGCCGCAACTGCTTCTTGAGCAGGACCTTGCCACGCTCGTCGATGCCGTGGACCTGAAACACGTTCTTTGCCAGGTCGATGCCAACAGTCGTAATCTTCATGGTGGACGCCCCTCTCGGTTCAAGTGGTTGGTGACACTTCCACTTTGGCACGTTGATGCCGTTACGGGTGGGGGCGTCCATCCCATTGCATACGTAGCCACCGTCCAACCCGACAGTGGTGACGTTCGAGTCGCTGTTCGCGACGGCTTTCGCTGGCTGCACCTCAAGCCCCTCTGCATCAAGTCGCCGGCCGACATCAAGCGTATGTCGCCGCACCGAGCTCGGCGAGCTTGCCGCAACCACCGGCAACAACATCTCAAGCAGCTTCGACGATCTGGCGTGGGGGTGGACGGCGACACTGATCTTGGCCGGTCGGCCAAGATGAATGTCGTTTAACCGGCCATGCTGCTTGACGCCATCCATAGGGGATCGTTGCGGCCAAGCGGCTCTGCACGTACTCGAGTTCCGCCGAGATCCAGCGCCTGCTTCTTCGTTGGCGGGTGGCAGCGGTGCACTCGCATTTCCGCCAGCGCGGCACTTTCACGGCAACGCTGCCAAACAGGCTGCGGTATTGGACGTCGTGGTAGTCCTTGATCGAGCGATTCGATCCGCAGACCTCGCACCGGCGCTCGGCCGCAGAAAGCGACTGGACCTGACGCGTCACGATCTGGTCTTGCAGACGCGCGAGCAGCGACTTTGAATCGGCCAAACCCAGCCCCGAGGTTTCAATGCTTGGCTGCGCGTCAACGTCCAGCGTCAGCAGCGACAACTCGGAATTGCCGGAGCCATCGGAGATGGCAAGACTGACTCTGATCTGCATGGCCGATCTCCAAAGCGCCAGGACGTCCATTTTCCGGCCACGGGGTTCAAGGTTCGCCTTCACATGTTAGCGACCGCATACCCCATCAGTTGAACCGCTCTCCCCGATCACGAAGACCTCGGGCTGGGCGCATGCGGATCTAGACTTCAACGTCGGCAGGGGGGCATGGCGTGTAGGAGAACGGTTTGAAGGAAACTATCGAAAGTTTTGGCGAGTCCAGCCCAATTTACTTAGGTGCAGATGCCGTAGACGCTCTGCTGCGTTCTACAAATTTCGTCGTCTCGCACACTTCTTTCGAAGACGAGTTCACCAAGAGAGCAAGTCTAAAGGTCTTGCCTGCTGCAATGCCAACATCAAAGTGGCAGGGCTTCTCGGTGACTAAGTGCACCGTATGGTCTCCCGGCGTGAGCTCCGCCACGACCTGTCCATTCGCGTCGGAATTTCGAGAGTTCACTATGTCCTTGGTGATGTGCATATTCACATCCTTGGCTTCAACTGGCATCCCGCTCGCATCAATTGCAAACAGCTGCACGATCAAGGTTGTAGGCGCGGGTGCATCGGCCTTCTTCGCCTTCTCCTCCTGAGCATTAGCCGACAAAGGTTGCAGGCAGATAGACAGCGCGGACGTGAGTAACAGCGTCTCTGCAAGCACTGTCTTAGCGGTTCGGAGATACCACATGCGGGCCGCCCGGGTTCAGAACTGCTGAATTGAGGGAGTTCACGACCGTATCGAGATACGGTCGGTCACGAGCGCCTCCACGAGAACTTGGAAAGAAAACAAGGCCGATGCTTGCAAAGTGCTTTTCCTCGGAATAGTCAAGAATTACGAGGGAGAACCTCAACTTCTCAGACATTCTTGAGAACGTGATCTGCGGGAAATCAAACTCGTCAATCCAGAAGCTCCAAGGCTGAGAATCCCGTGATTCATGCCCTTGTTGATTGATGCAAGACGACGCGGAATTTCTGTCTCCGGGGGGAGGGTACGTCCGTACGACGGCAAAAATGCTGCGCTTTTTTGGGTCCCACTCCAAGAGTTGAACCTTGAAGACACATGCCGCGTGTCCGCTGCCTTTTGCCGAGGACGGGTCGTCGAACTCCAGAAGCTTTTCTGGCAAGAGTTCCATCGAGCCAGTTCGGAGAGTCACGTCCCAACTCGTCCTATCACCGCTTGCGCTGAGGACGTCCATCTGGCGCTCTTTCACTTCGTTAGCCAGACGTGAAAGGCGCATCCGCAGAGCTGAGTGCTTGGGTCCACGGCCAGCTGATATTTCGTTGTCGATATTCCAGAATAGCGAATTGAGATTCAACGACTCATCAAAATTGGAGGCGAGAAGTTCCAAGACGGTCATTCTCTTGGTGAGATCTCCCTTTACCGGATTAAGGTAGTTCCCCAATAATGTTGAAAAGATCTGACTTCTCACCCCCATGTCCGACTCCTCCCGCTTGTTCAGAAGTTCGCTGTACGCCTTCAGCCGTCCATCAGAGATGGCTCGAGACTCGGAGGCAGACCTGTCCTGCTCTACACGCTTCGCTTCCATTTCTGTGAACTCGTGCCCGACCCAAGCAAGTGCGGCGGGAATGGCCAATGCAGTAACAATCAGCAGGACGTAATCGAGCCAACTCTTGCGCGGCGGCGCCTCGGGGTTTTTTGAGGTGATGTGAGCGTTGTTCAAGGCGCTACCGCTGCGTCAAGACTGCCCTACCGCCTTGATGGCTAAGCGAGAAGTCGTAGCGTTTAGGATTTGCATAGAAAACGACGGGGGATACTGCGCCTTCCATTCGGACGACGCAGGACCCGGGCACAGAGCCTGGAGCAATCACTTGGTAGGTGCCTCGGGTGTCCGAGGTCACCTTCCCAATGACTTGACCGGCGCAGACTAACTCGACGTCGATTCCGCTTCCAGCCGACCGGCCATCGACCGTAATGGACCCATAGATCGCAGCAGCACGCACAGTTTCAGCCATAACTGCTGCGCATAAGAAAACAAGCGTTCTCTGCATATTCTTTTGCTCCAACAGACCCACTGCGGATGTCACTGACGAGAGGCGCCAACGCTAGCAATCCAGCGCTGCGTCTTCTCCACCCTCGAGGCAACCGCAGAAATGCCAATTCATGAGGTCAAGCGGCCGTACACACGCAATGTGCCAGTGCGCCAATTTTTTTCAACCTCAAAGATGAGGATGCGATCGTTTCAGAAGTCGTAGCTTCTAGCGGCTCCTCACCCCGCAGCGGCGCGTGGGGACGGCAGTGCTGAATACTCCGGGCGCGCCGAGCGCGAGTGCTAGGCACGGGGTGGCAAGCACGTGACCTCGAGCCCGCGGTTGGTTGAGTCGTCGAGTGCCATCTAGTCCAGGGTGGTGCCCAAGTTCCCCGTGAGTTGAAGTACGCATGTTCTGATCGGCAGCAACGTGGCACGGGCGCCTCGTTGGTAATGTTTGCGCACGTCGTGAGCTCCGGCGCGCGCCAGGGCGATACTCAGGGTTCTTTCCCTTGAAGCTGCCACCCAATCGAACTACTCACTGGCCAGGTCCACTCGGTGTGCAGCGAAGGTCCCGGTGGCGGCTTATTTACGAGACAACAACGACCCCAATAACCGTTGTAACGCATCAGGGCCATCGCGCCCGGGTACTCGGTTAGAGGCGCCTCCACCTCGCCGAGATTGGGGGGGGTGGACGTGAGAAAGCTGGCCCCATTTCCATCATGATTCGGCGTGCCGTCTTCAAACCCCTCACTCGTCGGCCAGAATTCGTGAGTCGCATACTCGATGAATGCAACAGGGTGACTGAAATCACCGGCGGGGTCACGGAAGAGTTGAACTTTCTTGTGGTCAGTTGTGACGAACTGATATACGCCGGCTTCTCCATTGACTTCGCCAATGACGCAGTCAGAGAAATCAAATCTAGATTCATCCCCGTGATGGTAGTGAAAGACGCTTACTATCTCGCCAAATAAAGTCGGCTTTTGGCATGGCAGATTGTCGGTCATATCGACAAGGAGTTGGACTGTATCCCAGTCTCCGCCATGCGGAAAACTACCGCCGTTATAAGGAAAAAATTGCCAGTATTCAATTTTGATTAGATTTCTATTGTCATCGTTCGTGAAATAGCGGTGCACGGCCCCCTGCGCGGTATTCTGGTTATAGGGGACCACATGACCATAGAGACCAGTGTTTCCGACTGCTTTCATTTTGTCCATTGCAGCACTGGCGTCACCGAGAGCAGGGGAGTCGATCGCGTACTGCGTCCTGCGTGCATTTTTGGTCATATCGGATGAGCAGGCGCCCGCGTCAGGGCAGCTTCCGGACGACGGCGAATTTATCCCAAGAATGGCATTGAATTGACCGTTGGCGAGCGAGCCGGCAGGCATGAGGGTCAAGTTCCAGCCAGACCAGGATGTATTGGGCACCCCTACGGTGGCTCGACCAAAATAGTCCATCGCATCCATTGGCGGATACGGTTCCCAATTTGGTTCCGATTGCGCTTTCTCGAAGAGTCCAGGCTGCGAGAACTTGTAATAGGGACGATAGTGCTCGAGCATAGCATGCTCAAAATTGTCGTCCAGAGTATCGCCATCTGCGTCGACAAAGGGAGCCAGCACCTGTATGTCCGTCGAGACTTGCGTAATTGGAGAGACCGGCTTCTGCCCTTTCGAAATGAAGCTTGGCCTCCCCGGTGGATAAAGCTCCAAAGTAGTCGTGTGCGTTCCTTTTTGCAAACCAGGAATGAAGAAAAAACCTGACTGTTGAGAGGCTGGCAGGAGTCCTTGTATTTGCGATAGACCGTCCACCTTCGTCGGCTGACCATCAACCAATACCGAGAAATTTCCCGACTGCGCAATCGGAGTTGTATTCGTTAACGTCCAATTGAAGCCAATCGGTTTGGCACCAGCAAAGGGTCCCTCCCAAGCTGGCCCCAATGTGAGTCCCGGGGGTGGCAACGTCAGCACGCCGTGGTTCAGTGGCGGTCCAACCGGGGTTCGAGGCCTTTTGAAAGGGGACGGCGTCACTACTCCAACCGGCAACTGAGCGAAGCACAGGGAGGCCAATCCAACCCACAAAGCGCAGGCCATGAATGACTGTTTGAGAGCGATCATGATATTCCCTCCGAGCTGAACGGCAACCGCATCCTGGGCGATGCGCCACACCTGAGAGGGGTACGTCATCGGAGAATCGTTCTTGCGACATTCCAGCAGGTTAGGACGGGCCACGAGACGGCTCCAGCCAAATCCGATGAAGTGCCCGATTTCCGGCGCCAATTCCCGCTGAATCCGACGGCCGGCCCCGTCGAGGTATACGTCCACGATCCAACTTGCAAAGGCTTAGAGCGGGTCGGAATATGAACTCCCGGGTCCATCAGGTCAGCTGGTGGCCAAAGTGGCCGGCCGCTCGGCCGCAGCTTCTCGCGGCGAGCGCATTGACACCGTGGTCGGGATAGTGCACGGGGGCGTCGATGGGCGCGTTGTCCAAAACGGAACGGTTCTGTACAGAGGCGGCAGGCGATTTTTGCCCTGTCCTTGTAGATGAGGGCATGGCGGTTTATGATTGCTAGCACTATGAAGGAGTGACAGCAAATGCCCACGCTCACAATCCGCGACTTTCCCGAAACGGCGCACGCGGCGCTGAAGATCCTGGCGGCGCGCAGGGGAGGGCGCCGCAGTGTCGAGGGCTTTGCTCGCAACGTCCTAGTCGAGGTGGCCACGAGGCAGTCGTCATCGACTCCAGGCTTTGGCGACCAGCTCGTCGCGATCGGGCGGCAGTTGCACTCCGCTCTCGCGGCGGCCGGCGAGCGCCTCAGCAACGAGGATGTCGACGCGCTGTTCAAACGCTCGGACGAAAGCGTCGAGCCGGCGAGCTTTGAATGATCCTGCTCGATACGAACGTCGTCTCCGAACTGATAAAGCCGCAGCCCGCCCAGAAGGTGGTGGACTGGTTCAACCTGCAGGCGCCGGTCGACCTGTGCATCTGCGCCACCACCGTGATGGAGATGCTCTCCGGCGTCTCGCGCATGCCGGTGGGGCAGAACCGCACGCGCGTGGATCAGGCCGTCAACGCCATCATCCCGCGATTCCAAGTCCTTCCGTTCGACGAGTTCGCGGCGCGCTCATACGCCCAGTTGACGGAACGGGCGTTGGGGGTAGGGTACAACGTCACGATCGGCGACGGACAGATCGCGGCGGTTGCGCACTCCGCCGGCATCACTACGGTGGCCACTCGCGACACGGGGCCGTTCCTCGCGATGGGCCTGACTGTCATCGACCCGTTTATGTGACTTGGCGCTCGATGAGGTAGCGCACGGTTGAGGCGTACCAGCGCCCGCCGCGCTTGTTCTCGATGCCTTGGGCGTCCAGGTGCCGCGCGATCGAGCGCAGCGAGGCGCCGGCGCGATTCCGGTGCAGAATCTCGCCCACGACCTGGACCTCGTGGGAGGGGTGATCTCGGTTTCGGTGCATTCAATCAATAGGCCCTCTGCAGCGAACGAGCAAAGATCTCCAGATGTCATGCTAGTGGCCAGAATCAGGACAACTTGGTGGCGAATGCCAAGAACGCCATCGCCGCCTCCGGGGAGGCGCTGGGCAACCACGAAGGGCTGGCGGAGCGAGCAGCCATCAGGCTTCAGCCGTGATATCGGCGAGCAGGACAATGGCACTTCGGCACAATGGCGAAAATGTTCAGCGAGGCTCTGAGGCCATTGCCGGCTTGCCGGCGCCACAGCACTCCCCGCTATGCGCGCGCATGGCCGCGGTTCGCCACGCCAGTCACGGCGTCAGTTACGGTCGGTGAACACATACACAGGTTGCTCGCCGAGCACGACCGCGATGATGACTGAACACGATACGTTCGCAGCCCTGAAAGCGGAGAACGCTCGGCTGGTGGCGTTGCTGGAATCGCACAGGATTGAATGGCGCACAGCATCATCGCCAGGGCCGGCAACGCCCGCCCCAGCCCCAGAGACGAAATCGGAATCCGAGCCGTCTCGCCTATCAACCCCAGAGAAGGTGGCGCTGTTTCGGCGGCTATTCCGTGGCCGCACGGATGTCTATCCTGTACGCTGGGAAGGCAAGACCTCAGGCAAATCGGGCTACGCGCCCGCCTGCGGCAACGAGTGGCGGGCCGGCGTTTGCGAGAAGCCACGCATCAAATGCGCCGACTGCACCCACCGTCTGCTGATCCCCTTGTCCGATGCGGTGATCTACGACCATCTGGCCGGCAAGCACACGGTGGGGGTCTACCCGCTGCTGGAAGACGACAGCTGCCATTTTCTGGCCGTCGATTTCGACGAGGCCGAGTGGCAGCATGACGCCCGAGCGTTCATGCAGGCCTGCAGCGAGTTGGGTGTGCCAGCGGCACTGGAGATTTCACGCTCTGGCCGCGGCGCCCATGCTTGGGTCTTCTTTGCGGGGCGGGTCTCAGCACGGGATGCCCGGCGCCTCGGGACGGCCGTCATCAGCCACACCTGCGCACAAACCCGGCAGCTCAAACTGGCATCCTACGACCGCCTGTTTCCCAATCAGGACACGATGCCCAAAGGCGGTTTCGGCAACCTGATTGCCTTGCCGCTGCAAAAAAAGCCGCGCGAGAACGGCTGTAGCGTCTTCGTCGATTTCGATCTGCGTCCGCACCGCGACCAGTGGGCGTTCCTCGCGTCCATCCAGCCTATGGAGCCGCACGACGTCGAGCCGACCATCCTGCGGGCAACCGGCGGCGCTCACCCCCTTGACGTGACCTTCATCGACGATGAAGACTTGGCCACGCCATGGAAACGCAAGGCCACCACATCAACGAAGCTGGCGGGAGCGATGCCCGAGGCGTTGATTGTGACGCTGGCCAACCTGATCTATTTTGAGAAAAGCGAATTGCCCCAAGCATTGGCCAATCGCCTCATCCGGTTAGCGGCCTTTCAGAACCCCGAGTTCTACAAGGCCCAGGCGCTCCGGATGTCTGTATGGGACAAGCCGCGTGTGATCGGGCAAGCCGAGAACTACCCGCGGCACATCGCGTTGCCGCGCGGCTGCCTCGACGCCGCCCTGGCATTGCTGAAAGAAAACGATATTCGCTGCGACCTGCGAGACGAGAGGTATCGTGGGGAGCCTATCAATGTCAGCTTCTTCGGCGACTTGCGGCATGACCAGGAGGCGGCTGTCTCGGCCATGCTGCGTCACGATGCGGGCGTGCTGTGCGCGCCGACCGCATTCGGCAAGACGGTCACGGCGGCCGCCCTCATTGCCAGACGCGGCGTGAACACCCTGGTACTGGTGCATCGAACCGAGCTGCTCAAGCAATGGCAAGAGCGACTGCAAGCATTTCTCGGCGCAGGCAAGGACATGGTGGGCACCATTGGTGGCGGAAAATCCAAGCCCACCGGCAGGATCGACATCGCCGTGATGCAGTCGGTGTCCCGTCAGGGAGAGGTCAATTCGCTTGTCGAGACCTACGGACAGGTCATCGTCGATGAATGTCACCATGTTGGCGCCACATCGTTCGATGCCATCCTCAAACGGACCAAGGCGAAGTTCGTGCTCGGCCTGACCGCCACGCCGATTCGCCGCGACGGCCAACAGCCAGTCATCTTCATGCAATGCGGGCCTATCCGGCATACGGCGGCCAGACCGGCCAGCGCACCGCACGACCTGGAGGTGCTGCCGAGATCACGGTTTTCCCGCATCGATCTGCCCACCACAGCGGGCATTCAGAACGTGTTCCGGCACCTTGCGAATGACGTGTTACGGACGCAAGCCGTCGCGGCCGAGGTCATGATGGCCTTCGAGCAAGGCCGCAAGGTCCTGGTGCTGACCGAGCGCACGGAGCACCTTGAGGCCATCCTCTCGTCATTGGCAGTACAGCGGCCACCGCCATTCGTGCTGCACGGCCGAATGTCAAAGAAGCAGCGTATCGCCGTCATCGCCGAGCTTGACGCGCTGTCGCCGCTGGCGCCGCGCATCCTGCTCGCCACCGGGAAGCTCGTGGGGGAAGGTTTCGATCATCCGCCTCTGAATACCTTGGTGCTGGCCATGCCGGTTTCGTGGAAGGGCACACTGCAGCAGTACGCAGGCCGTTTGCACCGGGAACACGCCAGCAAGACCGACGTGCGGATCATCGACTTCGTCGATACCGGGCACCCTGCGTTGCTGCGGATGTGGGAAAAGCGTCAGCGAGGCTATCGCGCGATGGGATATCGAATAGCCATCAACGCGAGCAGTGGTGGTGAGTCGCCAGGCGACCTTGGAAAGCCCGCTCTCGCAAATGACCATGCTATGCAGAAAGAACTCATCACATGAGCCGGATCAACACTTGGCTCCCACCCGCGGGGGTGTCGTGGATGGATTTGTTGGAACCCAAGCAATTATGTTAAGCGCCGCCAGGCAGGCCACGTGCCGCGCGGGGAGGGCGGCTCGCGATCTGACCCATCGAATCGAGTGATCGGCGGAGCGCAGGACCAAGGCCTCGGCGAGGTGGCGACGCGTTCGAGCTCCATTGGAGCAAGCTGTCAAACGACATCAGGAACTGACTGGGGCAGTTTGTCGGGTCGCCTGTCACTCCGAGGTGGCCTCGGTACGCCCCGTGACGGAATGCTGTAACTCGGATTGATGCTCGACTCGAACTTCGCGGATCGTGTGTCCGCCCCCGACAAGCTGAGCCCACAAGCCGTCAAGTCGCGCCGCCCCGAAGGGGTGTTCATTCCGCTTGCCTCGCGCGTCGGGCCTCTAGCAGGATGGCCCGGTCGGAGCAAAGGCGACGGGCTTCCCTCGAAGGTCAATAAAGCTGAGGGGCAAGTCGCGTGGCAAGGGCAAGGCGGACAGCCCCAGAAACAGGCGGGCCTCACGTAGTCGCCAGGGATCTCAATTTGCCGACAAGATCTTCGGGTCCCGGCTTCCGGTATCGACCGGGCGTCATGTTTGTTCATACGCATCGCCTGCGAGAGTCCCGCTGGCGCAGGGCAGGGCCTTCGCATGAGCCGAACTGAGATGATGACACTCTGGCGCCTGGCCGGCCCGTCTTCCGGCCCAAGGAGTCCGCCATGCCATTCAGCGCACCCTCACCCGCGCGCATGCCGCCATTGGATTATTTGCTCGCCGACCAGCTCGAACCACCGAAACGCATTGCGCGTCACCTCGGCGTGAGCCTGCGCACGTTGCAACGGTGGAAGGCCAATAGCAACGCGCCGCGCACCGCCTATTTGGCGCTGTGGTTCGAGAGCCGCTGGGGCCTGTCCGCGCTGCACGCGCAAGCCTTCAATGAAGCCCTGCACGCCCGCGCGTGGGTCGCGTCATTGGAGCGGGAGTGCGAGCGGCTCAGAGACATCATTCGAGTGCTCGAGAGCGGGCAGGGATACCCGGCGGCCAATCTCGGGATTTTTCACTCCATATAGGCACAAACCAGACAAGAAGCGCGCCCATCAAATGCGACGCTGCGGTCCAGCCGCCGCTGCTTGAATGCGGGCGGGGCATCGCTGGAGGGCACTGGACTGCAAGCGTCGCACGCGACGCGGTCGAGTTCGTGGCGGCAAAGGCTCCGGTAAACGCGGTGTAGATACATCTTGCCGGACCACACTTGCGAGTTCGTCCATCGTTCAGGGGAATAATCCCGATTTGGCAAGAGAAATAAGGCGTCAACAATGCGGAAACAAAGCTCCTCGTCGCCCAATTGGAGGTGACTCAGAGGATGAATCGACCACCAGAGTAGCCAATGTCCAAAACTGCCCGCGTCTACAAGATCGAACTTTTGATTCGCAATCGAGGGCATGTGAGCTTTCAGACGCTCCTGGAAGAATTGGAAGTTTCGCCGGCGACTTTGAAGCGCGACCTGGAATACCTACGAGACCAGCTTGGCGCGCCAATCGAGTACGACCGATTTCTAAATGGCTACAGATTCCTCCAGGAATACCGTGGTCACAAGCACGAACTCCCAGGCCTATGGTTCACAGAGCGAGAGCTCTACTCCCTGCTGATGACGAACCAGTTGCTGAGTGGACTCGGCTCCGAGGGTGCCATCAGTCGGCACCTGCAACCGTTGCTCGATCGGATTCACGAATTGCTTGGTCCGAGCGAGTCAGACGTCAAGACCTTGTTCAAGCGCGTGAAGATCATTGGATCCACAAGCCGGCCGGTGTCCGCGACGGTGTTTGAGCTTCTGGGCGAAGCGTTGCTCAAGCGCCATCGTGTCCATTTGCGCTATCACACGCGCGCCCGCGGCACGGCCAGCGATCGAGACGTCTCGCCACAGAGATTGGTGCACTACCGCAACACCTGGTACTTGGATGCTTGGTGTCATACGCGCGAGCGTCTGTTGCGCTTCGCGCTCGACGCGATAGAGGATGCGACGCAGTTGGACGTGAAAGCGAAGGACGTTTCATTGAAGCAGGTGGAAGCGGAAATGGACGGCGGGTACGGAATTTATGCAGGTGGGCATGCCTATTGGGTCACCCTGAGATTCAGTCCCAACGCGGCTTTGTGGGTGAGCCGCGAGAAGTGGCACGCCAATCAAAAAGGTGAATTGCAACCGGACGGGAGCTATGAACTGAGCCTTCCCTATACCGACCCGACGGAACTGGCGATGGACATCCTGCGCCACACCGGAGAAGTCTCGATTGTCTCGGACACCGGGAAGGTCGCCGACATCGTGCGGAATCGAATCGCGAACGCCTTCTCAATGATTGCGGTCAAGGATCATTGATCGGTAGCTAGTTTTGCGAGCGAATGCTCCTATGACGGCTAAGGAATGGAAATTGGCGGGAAATGATGCGAGGGCCGAGATACAGAAGGCGAGTGACAACCCCGGCAAGCAGGGCACGACGACCGGGCAGGTTACCGCATCTGCTCAGTCGCAGTGAATATCCGACGCGCTTTCATTCGGTGGCTCATCCAGTGAGCTTCAAGGCGGCGAAGCTATGTCCCTATGACTTCGAACCATACCTCCTCAAATTCCGTTCCCTCCTCTGAGTGCTGCATCGTGTTGACCCCGCGCCACGCGGGGCTGTGCACCGGAAGCGACAACACCCTGGATGTTCTCGTCCGCATTCAGGCGCCGGACGCGCCTGCCAACGAAGGCGGTCAGCGGCCTCCTCATGCGATTGGTTTGGTGTTGGACAAATCGGGGTCGATGAATGGCCAACCATTGGTGGAGGCACTTCGCTGCGCCGAGTTTGTGGTGTCGCAACTGCGCCCCACGGATGTTGCTTCAGTGGTGTCGTTTGATAATCGAGTGGAACGTCTGTGGCCTGCCGTTCCCATCGGCAACGGTGCGGGCGTTCGCGGCGCCATTGGCCGTATCCAACCTGGAGGCAACACCAATCTCCATGGTGGCTGGCTGGAAGGCGCCAACACGCTGGCCGACGCACCCAATGGGGCACTGCAACGCGTGATCTTGCTGTCCGATGGCTGCGCGAACGAAGGATTGATTGACAGCGCTGAAATTTCGGCCCAGTGCGCCGCTTGGGCGGCGAAAGGTGTGACCACAAGCACCTACGGCCTCGGCCGGAACTTCAACGAGGATCTGATGGTCGCCATGGCCCGGGCAGGCAATGGCAATCACTACTACGGCGACACTGCCGAGGATCTGATGGAACCGTTCCAGCAGGAGCTCGATCTGCTGGCCAATCTGGCATTGAGGGAGGTGACGCTGTCGGCAACTCCCTTCCAGCAGATCTCACTGACGCTGCTCAATGATTTGCAGAAGTCCGCCAGCGGTTGGCGCTTGCCGGATCTGGCCTGGGGCGCAGAGGCTTGGGCCATGCTGCAGGTGGTGATTCCGGCGGGAGCACTTCCTCCACCTGGCAAGCCTTTGCTGATTCTCGAGGTCGGCGTCAGTGGCGTTAGCCTGGAGGGAGTTCCAGTGACGCTGGAGCCTGCCAGGCTTGAGCTGATGGTGCTTCCCGACGCTGCATTCGGCGCGTTGGCCGAAGACGAGTTGGTGCGCCGGCGGTCCGATGAGCTGGCCGCGAGCCACATGCTGACCCAGATGCGCGCGGCGGCGATGGACAGGCGGTGGGATGAAGTCGACCGATTGCTCGCCGAAGCGCAGGAGTGCTTCAAGCGTAGTGAATGGGTGGGAAGCATCCTGTCGGCGATGAGTGCAATCGCGCGTAGCCGATCGCGCGATCGCATGATGAAGGAGGCGCGATATTCGTCCATGAAGTTGAATTCCCGTTTAGCGTCCAAGGATGAAACCGGATCTCCGATGAATCTGGAAGACCTGCCTGCATACCTGCGTCGCAAGCCGCTGCAGGGGAAGAGGGACCTCTGACATCAGTCCGAGGCGCTCGAGGGGGCATGGGTCAGGCGAGAAATGGGCATTAGTTCACGGGCCTCTGCGCTCAACTATTCAACCTGCGACTGAAAAGGTCGGTAAAATCAGTGCCGTGGCGCAGTGACAACGCAGCGCCCTCAACCCTACAAGGACGTGCACCGATGAAACCATTTCCGGCGACCAGGCTCAAGTGACGGCCTCCAGCGGCGACCCGGCGAATTCCATGAGGATCACGCCGCCGGTTACTGAGTACCGTGCGCCGACCCCGAAAGACCTGCAGGAGCTCAAGGAGCACTTTGGTCTCTCGGCGTATGAGATGGCGCGCCTGTTCGCAGTGCAGCCGGAGCAGTGGCGAAAGCACACGGGCGGGCAAGTGCCGCGCGAGATCAGCGTGACGCGGGCATTCTTCATGGCGGCATTCCAGGTGCTGACCGATGAAGAGATAGAGCGCGTGGTGGCGTACATGGCGAGCTTCGGCGCGCGCTGGAACATGGACGCCGACCCGCCGCCGCGCCCCGAGCCGCGCTACCGCCAGCGAAACGAAGCCTCCTGAGGACTGAGCCCCCATACAAAGGGGCACCGGTCCCCGTTCGCGGGACATCACGACAGGTTCCGGTGCAATTGATGCCCGGACAGCTTGCCCGAAACTCAGAGCCCATGAGCATCAAAACAGGAAAAACATGACTGCTTTCTCACCCCTCCATCTTCGACAGAACATCCTGGCCGCAAAGGCTGAGATTGAATCCGTGTGTCAGTTGCTGCTGGCCAACGAGAAGGAGCGCCACCTGGCGCTCAGCTACGAATGCGTCCGCACCGCCACCCAATTGAAGGACCTGATTGACAAGCAGGTCGTTCCAAGTGAGTACCGCGTTGCGGTGGTGGGCCGCTTCAAGGCCGGCAAGTCATCGTTCGTAAACGAACTGCTAGGCAGAAAGCTGGCTGGCGAGGAAACCAACCCCGAGACCGCAGCGGTCACCACGTTCCGCTACGGGCCTAGCGTGCGAGCGCGCGTGTACTTTCTATCGCGCGAGCAGTGGCAGAGCCTCAAACTGCTGCACAAGGACAACCCCAAAGACCTTGAGGCCCATCGCATCACGAACTGGCTGCGTTTTCCCACTCGCAAACCTGACGTCGGCGCTGACAAACCCGAGGTATTTGACGAGGCAAGGCTCACGGGGCTTGAGCGTGAGTACTTGGCCGACGGGGGCAAGTTCGTAGACTTGGTCGTGTCGGATCTGAATGATCGCAGAGCAGTCATCGCCTTCCGCAAGGAATTGAAGCAGTTCACCACAGGCTCGCGCCCGCACCACTGCCTCGTCGAGCGCATCGAGATCACCGCGCCATCACCACTGCTGGAGCAAGGCATCCTGCTCATCGACACGCCCGGACTGGGCGATACCGAGCGCTTCCGTGTCGCGCTGACCGAAGAGATCGTCAAAGACGTGGATGCGGTTCTGTTCCTCACCAAGTCGGGGCCGGCGTTCGATCAATCGGAAAAGGACTTTCTGCTTTCACTGTTGCGGCGAGGCACGGTCAAGCAGCTTGTGTTCGTGGTCACTCAGGTCGACCAGACCTACGAGCAGCACGTCAACGCCGCCAAGAGCGACGACGAGGACCCCGAGCCGATACAGATGCGCATTGAGCGCGAGCGCCGCCGGTTGCGAGCGGAGCTCGATTCGACGCTCACGGCGCTGGGCCAAGGTTCCGAGGATTCACCCGCTCTCGAACGCTATCGCGAGCAATTAGGTGAAATTGAACTCGTGTTCACGTCTGCCATCAACCATCGCAAGGCCACCGGGGGTGAGCTGGTTCACTTCCCTCTGCACCCAACAGACCCCGGTGGCATGCTGGACATGCAAGACAGGCTAATGCAGATCCTGTCGTCAGAGTCGCGACTGGCCCATGTGGCCCGGGCCCTGAGGTCGGGCGCCTCGAGCGAGATCGAGCAGATGCTGCGTGTCATCGAAGCCCGCCGCGCTGCGGTGCAGAGCGTGAACAACAGGGAGGTGGCCGAGCAGAAGCTCGGGGATTTTCGTCGTCTTTTTGGAGAAGCGGGCGATGCATTTTCGCGAACGGTCAAGGCAGATGCAGAGTTGCTAAAGCGGTCGGTGGATGGCGGTGTGAAGCTGGCCGAAGCGCGCATCGACGCAATCGTGATGTCTGCCGACAAGGTGCTTGGGGATTTCGAGTCCGACGACGCGGGGCGCCACTGGCGCACTCGGCGCAGCGGGACCTGGGGCTACATGCACGGTTTGCAGACCAAGGTAGCGAACTCGATCTTTCCGCGCGTGGCAGGGCTGCTTGGCGAACAACAGGCTGAGTTTGCGAACTTCGTCGAGAAGTTTGACGCTCATCTCGGGGGTCTCGCAGACTCCAGTGCGCGGATCAGCGAACAGCTCGACGTCGGGTCGGAAATCCGGGTCGATGTCGCCGCGCGGCTGCAAGACTTTCTGACTCGCTCGCTCGAAGCGCTGCAGGGGCTGATCGAGGCTGAGGAAGCAAAGATCATTCAATTGCTTGAGGACTTTGTGACCGACGATGTGTCGGAGCGCATCTCCTCCGCCCGCAGTGCCGTGGCAGGCGTCTGGGGTGCGGGAACCACCATCGGGCAGACGCGGGAGGTGAAGGCCTTCTACGCTCAGGTTCGTGCGATTCTGGCAACGGCTCTTGAAGGATATTTGCGTGCTAAGCACCACGAGCATGGGGAAATCCTGATTGGCCGTGCCAACGAGCTGCCGGACAAGGCGCTGAGCGAAGTTAAGGCCGAGCTTGAACGCATCGGCAAGGACATCACAGCCGCTGTCGAAGCGGCTTCAAGTGGCCAGAAGGTCTCATTTGAAAAGTTGGCTGCCGACTTGGCCAACGCGTTGAAGGAGGCATCGGAAAACATTGCGAGACTGTTTGGCGATGAGCCGGAAGTTGTCAGCCAACCCACGCAAATAGCGATGTCTGATTTGGTCACCATGACAACCTCACCTGTCCTCGTTACGGCGGAACGACCGCCAGCGCTTCAGCCCGCGCCAGTCACTACTGTCGGCGCACTGGCAGCGCCTGATTGGGACCGAATTCAGGAAGCTGCATCGCTCGTACTTCAGCAGTTTCGACTGCAGCCGGAGGAGAGCAACTGGGGATGGGGCAAGATCTTCGACGCGAAGCACCTTGGAGGTGCAACGCACGCGCTGTTGATTGACCCGTACATCGACCTCCCTCACCAGAGGCGGAATTTGCAAGAGGTGGTGCAGTGGCTTTGCGACACAGGGCCCGTCAAGACAATCCGGGTCATCACCGGACATCGCGATGAGCTGGAAACCGCCGAGGGCGACCAGCAATTGCGCCTGATCGCCGAACAGCTTTCGGGGCGAGGTGTCGATCTGAACTGGGAGCGTGATCGCAACGAGCACGATCGGTTCCTGATGCTCGACAACGGCATCGTCTTCAGGCTGGGCAAAGGGCTAGATATCTATCGCGCCACGCAAGGGCTCGCCGTTAACAACCCGATCTATCGACGCATCAAGAGCCGGACGACAATTGACGTAATGGGGCCGCGCCCAAGCTGATGCTGCGACTCGGGTCTGAAACAGCGCACTGCAATACTGCAATAGCACCGGGGTAGGTAACGAGATGGTCTGCTCGACCGCTCAGTTGGTTGAGGTGGGGAATCCCCACCTTGGTCAAAGGCGATGGAAATGTCGACAACCCCAGTCCGCCCAGCAGGGTCATTCGCTGCGGCTCAGGAGCGCGTGGAGCGCGCCTCTCTGCATTTGAGGCCGACCGAGTTTCGGCTGCGAGGGGCCACCTGCAGGTATATGCCGGAGAAGTCGACTCCTGCCAAGCCCATATCCCATACGCCCAATAGGTTCCGTCGAGCCGAAAATTTCTTCAATGAGTGCGTCAATCCGCTGACCATTGATGCCGCCGCGCTCATCGTCGTAGGTGACTACCAGGGTGGCGGCTTCTCCACTACCGTCCTCAAGCGGCAAGACACCATTCTCGCGGTACCAGGCAAGCTTTTTCCTCCAACGATTGGCGTAGCCTTTGTCCGCCATCATCCCGCAGTGCTCCCACAAGATGGTGCGCCCCATCAAGTGCAGAAGTACAAGCAACACCACCTGAAGCTCAGTCAGGTCGCCTCAGCCGCCAAGGCCGGCATCAGTGAACGCAGCGCGCGGCGCATCGAACACCGTTAGGCGTTGCCCTCTCAGCGCGAGGAGCGGACATGGCGCACCCGCGCAGATCCGCTGGCGCCGGTATGGGACAGCGAGATCGTCCTGTTCCTGTTGCTCGAGACCGACGGCGCACTCAACGCGGTGACGCTGCTGGAGGAACTGCAGCGCCGCTATCCCGGTGACTACGACACGTCGTCTTCTTCGCACAGGAGCATCCGCCGGGTCGTCTAGGGTTGTCGGACTTCACCGTGTGCGACGAGCTCGAGGTAGTCATCGCTGGGGTGGCTTTCCCGCATCGGATCAGCGACGACGCGCAGGTCGTGAATGGCCTGTGCTGAGAAGTGAAGTGGCCAGCACGTTCTTGATCGGTCCGCCGCAGTTTCCCAACCCTGCGTGTAGCGCGCATACCTGGGAAAGTTGCCCGCTTACTGATCGTCGTTCCATTCGTCAACGATGGCCAGCATGCCGGGATCCGGATCTCCATGACTCACGATTCGCACGTCCAGCCCCGCATCCCTGCACGAGTTCAGCGAGCGCCGGACCGCGGCCGAAATCCATCGTGGATCATTTCCGAAGACGCCTCCGCCCAATCTGGTCAGGAAGACAATGGGGTTCCCATTCATGGCGCGATTCAGCACCGCCGAGAGCAGGGTGGCTTCGTATGCCGCATCGAGCACCAGGCTGGCGAATCGAGCCCAACGCGCGGGATTTCGCACTCGGTTATATGCGACTGGAAGCGCAGAGCAGTACGCTTGCGAAACTCTGTGGCCCGCATCTCGGTCGGTGACCTCGACGTCCCGGTGCAACCCGATGCGCAGACGCAGCATGACCTCGTCGCGCTGCGTTTCACTAAGTAGTTCCAGTTTCGCGTCAACGGATGCTAGCCCTTGCTCGGTAGCGAAGCAGTACCCGTTCTGCATCTTCCACAAAGCGCCCTCGACATTGCCGAGCGCCGCACCGACATCGTGCAGGCAGTCAATCTGGCGGTTGGCGCGCTGCCCTGGATGTCCATGTACCGGAGCGAGATAGTTCCGGTAGATGGTGCCGGCACCAGCCGCGATGGCGCAAGCCGGCCCTTGCGTTGCATCGCCGGCGTAGCAGGTGACGCCGTCCTCCGGGATGACAGCGGGCCCGGTCATCTCCAGCAGGTTGAACTGCGACGCCACCTGAAACAGAGCGCCGGCATTTCGGCTGTCGCGATGTAGCTTGCGAGCATCGCCCTGGATGCACGAGACCCGCGTCGCTCCCTGTTCAGTTGTCCATTGCGCCGCACGTTGACGCAACTCGGAAAGTGTCGGCGTCTCCAGATGCCCCACAGCACAAGTGCGGTCGCTGTGCGTGGAATGCAGCAGGCCGTCCACAACGGAAAGCCTTGCCTGCGTGGTGTCGAAATCCCTTTCGACAAAGCCAGTGATCTGTTCGAACCAGTCCATCTGCATGCGCTTCAGCATTTCAGTTCTTGACGACCCACGGCCGGGCCATAGTCCATGACGTAGCGTGCCTGTGCCGGCGTCTCGATTGCGTGGGGTCGAACCCGTCGAATACGCTCGATGGCCTGGGTGGGCGCTACCCCGTGCTCCACCAGCAGGCAGGCTGCCACCGTCCCGGCCCGTCCCAACCCGCCTCGGCAATGGACCAGGACGCGCTGGCCGGCTGCCATTGTCTGGCGCAGCTGCGCAACTGCCGCAGGCCACTTGGCCTCGAAAACTTCATCGGGAACCTCGAGGTCGCGAATGGGCAAGTGATGCCACTGAATTCCCCGATCCCGAATGCGCGCGCCGAGCTCCGGCACACCCAATGAACGCAACTCGTGGACTTCGACCAGGGTGACGACGGCGGCGGCGCCCCAGTGGACGATCTTGTCGAGGTCTGCTTTCAGATCCCGCTGCCATGGCGCGCCAAACTCACTGGCCCCTTGTTTTCCGGGACACAAGGTCAAGCCTATCGCCCCGCACTCGAGGGGCACGGTGGCGATGTGAAGGGGATGGCTGATGCTCGTTCTGACGGTCGGGATGGTCTGGGTCATTGCGTATGAAATCCTGGTGAGTGTCGAGGACGGATACCAAAGGGCAAGGTCTCATTCGTCCGGGTGGTCGCAGATCGTGACGGTGAGTGCCCCCTCGAAGGAGTCCGGATCGAAGTCGACAGAGACCTCGTCATCGCCATAGTCGAAGGCGATGTCGTTGCTCACCTGCTGGTCCAATGCTTCGATTTCCGCCGCGTCGAGGGCCTGACCATCGATCCGATACACCCAGAAGCTGCTGTAGCCGACCAGTTCCAGGCGCTCCCAGGGCCACCCATAGAGGTCCGCCAGGTCAATGAACCTCAAGTCGGGGGCCGTGAGCAGGCATGCCGCGCCGTGCTGGCAGACGTCGAACACCAGCGAGTAGGTGGTTGCGGTGCATTGCGGGGCGTAGCGCTGCTCTGCCAGAAATGCCACGACGTCGAGATTGTCCAACTCCCTGAGCGCAGCCGTCGCGCGGACGAATTCGATGGTCCCTTCGAGCATGGCCGGCGCGTCAACGTCGAGCCCGAAGCGCTGCAGAATGGTCGCGAACACAGCGCCGTTGTCCTTCTCGAAATCCTGGCGATACGCCTGTTCCCATGCGTGAAGGAGGGCTGCGGGCGATTGCGGCTCGGTGGCGGTTTCTGTTTGCATATCGTGTGTGTCCGGTTCGGTCGTCTGGCCCATCAGTCGCTCGTCACAAAGCTGCAGGCGTCAAGCGGTTTGCCTTCCTCCCAGCGGTAGGCAACCAGCGGCCCTCCCTTGCCGGCGCTGTAGTCCACGCAGACTGCGTGGTCCGATTGCAGGCGCGGCGTCCCCGTCATCCAGTAATGACCAAAGAAGATGGGCTTGCGGCCGAGGTCGGGCAAACGCACCTGCGGCGGTACCGGCAGGTCGGGCAACGCCAATCTTTCGGGCTCGGGCAGCATGGCGATGTCGCGATAGCGCGTCGCGCCTTCGTTCCACCACTGGACCCGCACGCGGTGCCGGCCGATCCCATCCTTGTCCAGAAAGTCGTTGGCTGCAGGCAAAGGGATCTCAAGGCCTTTGATGAGCGCCTCGACCGCCTTGAAGACACTGGGAGTCGATGTGTCCTTCTCCTCGGGATCCACGGGCTCGGTGGTGGCATCGATGAGCAGGTCGCGTGTCAGCAGGTTTCCCCGCGCGAGTCGCGGAGCAAGCCACTCGATGAACGGCGCGTGCCAACAGGCGTGGACCACGCGCAGCCCGTCCAGGTCGAGCCACAAGGGCAGGGTGAGGAACCAGTCGACGAGCTCCGCGTGCAAGGTCGGGTTGTGTTCTACCTGAGCAAGGAACGCCTGGTGCTGGTGGCGGTTTTTCTGGCCCCAGCGTTCACTCAGGTGCGGGCGGAGGTATTCGCCGGGTTGGCGCAAGTCCGGCGTGTGCCAGGCGATTGCGTTCAATTCGTGATTGCCCATCACTGCCAACGCGCTGCCGGCTTCGACCATTGCGCGCACTGCCTGGACAGTTTCTACACCCTGAGGGCCGCGGTCGATGAAGTCGCCGACGAAGATGGCCGCGCGCAGTGGGTGGCGCCAGGCGCCGGAACGCTGCTCGTAGCCCAGCCGACGCAGCAGGCATTCCAGCTTGTCGTATTGGCCGTGGATGTCTCCAATGATGTCAAAGTCCATTCGATCTCCTATTATTGACATAATGTCACTATCATAACCTGTTATTGGCATGTTGTCACTAAGTAAATGGCCAAACTCCTCTTTCCGCTGGTATCCGCCGATGTGGCTATCTTCAGCATCGGTGATGGCGCTCTTCAGGTGCTGCTGGTGCAGCGTGCGCGAGCGCCGGCGGCGGGCGCATGGGCACTGCCGGGCGCGGTACTGAACCCTGAAATCGATAGAGACCTGGAAGCAACTGCTCGCCGTGCATTGCGCGACAAGATCAGCGTCGAGGTGCCTTACTTGTCCCAGCTGCACACCTTTGCCGGCGCCGACCGTGATCCGCGCGGCTGGTCGCTCGGCGTGCTGCACTATGCATTGCTGCCGAGGAACCGGGTGCAGGCCGTGGTCCGCTCCAACGTGGAGGTGGTGCAGTGGGCGGATGCCGACGCTGCCCTGCCGCCACTGGCGTTCGACCATGCCGAGCAGTTGGCCGCTGCACGCTCCGCCCTTCGCGAACGCGTCCGCGAACACGCATTGCCGCTGCACCTGATGCCCGAGCAATTCACGCTCACCCAGTTGCAGAAGGCCTGCGAAATCATCCTGGCGCATGGCCCTGACGACGTCGCAGTGTTGGACAAGGGGGCGTTCCGTCGGCGCTTTGCAAAGAGCGCGGACATCGTCGAGATTCCGGGCGCATTCGAGCGCGGGGCGCAACGGCCAGCGCAGCTTTTTAAGGTGGCGCCGGGCTTCCGCTTCTGATCCTCCAGCCGCCGGACCGCCCGGCGGAGCGCGAGATCCGTACTTTGCCGCGCTGAGAAACAACATACAGGACGGCGCCAATCGTTGACAAAGGCCTCAGCGCCGCCCGAGCGGCTACGCACGCGAACGATGTCATACGTGTGAGGGGAAAGGCATTGCGACCGCCGCGCGCTTTGCCGTGTGTAACGGCCACTGGTGTAGCGACGGTGCGGGCAACATCTGGTCCCAGCGCCAGCGTTGATCGCCCGATTCTCCTGCCCGGATTAATGGCAGCAATAGGCGGTCTAAAGTTGCATCACGGGGGCGCGCAATGGATTTGCACTTACACAAAACCCATGGCTCCACGTGACGACTGGGGCTTCGCATGGTGCTCTGCTTCCAATTCGTCCAGCCAGTTGCTCACGTCCGCACTGACGCCAAGGGCTTCAAAGCGCCTGAACACATTCGCGAAATCGCCCGGCGTGAGTTGATCCAGGCGGCGCAAACGCGCCAGCTGAGTTGCAAGCGGCGGATTCGCTACAACATCTTGTTGGCTGCTTGATCCCCGAAGGCACTCAATGAAAAGTGCTTCGCGCTGATGATGTGCCAAAGGAAGTAGTTCGAGACGGAAGACAAATCGGCGCATCAATGCCGGATCGAATGCGTTGGCATGATTGGTGGCACAGATGAAAACTCCCTCGAAGGCCTCGACCCGCCGCAGGAATTCGGCGGTGACTGCCTGGTCTGCTCGATGTCCAGTCGAGGAACGATCTCCCAGTAGGGTGTCTGCCTCGTCGAGGAAGAGCACCTCACCCTGCGGATCGCATTGCGTGAACAAATCGGCAACGTTGCGCTCGCTCTCGCCATACCATTTCGAGTTGATGTCGGCTGCCGTGCGGTAGATCAAGTCTCTCCCCAGGGCACGCGCGATCTCCGACGCCAGCTGGGTCTTGCCGGTTCCGGGTGCCCCGCACAACAGCACGCTTCCGCGCCCCAGTTTTGCGAGGCCTGCGATCAATGGTGCGGGTTGCGTTTTCCCGTTCACGTTGAGATAGGCCAGGTCAAAGCGCGTCGCCGAGTCGACCACGGCCGCCTTGAATGGCTGTCCCATAGCTTGAAGGTGGTCGGCGAGCATCTGCCCGATTGCGTTGTCGACCTGTGCCGGTGCGGCACCGCTGAGGGTCGCAAACCGGGCGGCCGAGGCGAGCACGGCGGCTGGAAGCGTGGGATGGCCTGCGGCCCGGTCGATGAGCCGGTCGGACGCGCCGACATGCGAAAGATGTTCACGCGCAATCTCGCGCCGCTGCGCGCGCGGAGGCACGAGAAATTCAAGGCAATAGGTAAAGCGTCGCAGATAGGCCGGGTCGATGTGGTCAATCTGGTTGCTGATCCAGATCACGGGAATCCGGTTGGACTCCAGACGCTGGTTCATCCAGGATTTGCTCTCCTCCCGGTGGCCCATGAGGCGTCGCAGTGGGCTCGTGTAGTCGCTCTGAAAGATGTCCTCGGCTTCGTCAAGAACCAGAACGCTGTGGCCCTGCGGCGCGAAGATCTCGCTGAGGCGCAGGCTTCCGAGCCGCTCGTCGCGAGACGCCGGGCGCTGCTGGCTGTCAGTGTCGTCGATGCCAAAGCCTTGCGCCTCGGCCTCTTGAACAAGCTGCCGAGCGTATTCAGTTTTGCCAGTCCCGGGTGCCCCGTAGATCAAGATGTTCACCCCTGGCTCACCGTGGCGCAGTGCGCTGCGCAAGACGCCTTGCAGAAGGGAGGTGCGCTGCCCCAAGTGCGGCCAGGCCAGCTTGCCCCCAGGCATTGGCAAAGGCCTCAATACGCGAGCGGCCATCGCCTCCACCGATTCAAACTCGACCGTGAGCAGCATCGAGCCGAGGCGCGACAGCTGCAAAAGGTCTTCGAGGTCACTGTCGGCACGGTCGGTCATCCGCAGCAGGCCGCTTCGCTGCAGAACGCCCTGACGCCCCACCAACTCTGCGAGAGCGTGCTGATCATTCGATGGGAGTGCGACGCCCAAGGCCCGGGTGCGTCGCACCGAGCTGCCGATATGACTGAAGCTCTCTCGCTCGATGGATCCGAGTTCCAACGCCGCACACAGCGTGAGGAATTGACTTTCCAGCGCGCTCAGGCCAAGCAATTTGGCGAGCCACTGGATGTTTCGGTCGACCGACAGGACCTGCGCAGCCCGACGCTCCAGCCTTTTCTCCACGGCGTCGAAGAGAGGTCGATAGGGCGCCCTGTCATAGACCAGCGCAGAGCCGAGAACTCGCAGGGGCGCGTCATCCGGGGTTTCCATCGGCAACCGCGCGCGGGGCCCAGCCATGCGGGCCAGCCACAAGGGCGGTTCCGCATCTGGTTCATCGAGCAGTGTTGTACGCAGTTCCGAAGACCTCGTTCCCCGGGGGCCAGCGAGTTCGGTCAGTGACGACTTCAAAGCCGCCTGCAACGCGGCAGGCTCGAGCCGGATCGCCGGCCACAACGGCCGGATGATGTCGTCGTGACTGTGCATATTGAGGCCAAGACGCACCTCCCGAAAGATTCGCAGCAACGCCAGACAGACGCGGCTGTTGGCGACGCTTGTGAGGTCGCGCTGGCTCGGTGACCAGACAATGGGCTGACGTGACACAGGATCTCCTTGAAGAGAGACCAGTGTCCCGAAAGAGGCGACAAAATGTGTCGCAGCAAGGGCCGTTTTTGCACGATTTTTTGCCTTCAAAGCCGCCCTGAAGCACTTGGCATCGCATAGAGTGCCGCATGGCCGAATTGCATCCTGAGATTCCACGCACGCTCAGCGCTGGGCAGTATCGTGAACGCGAGATGTTGGAGCTCTTGGCGAAGGCATTGCCAGCCGCCTGCACGATCTATCATGGATTGCAGATCTCGCACATGCACGAATCGTCGCAGCGTTATGGTGAACTCGACGCTGTGGTAGTGTTCCCGGCCGGCCACGTGGCAGTGCTCGAGGTCAAGGCCGGCGAGGTGGAGTTGTCGGAGCGCGGAGCTTTCAAGCGCTACGGCAGCGTTGAAAAGAATCTGGCGCATCAGGCCCACGCACAATGGCAGGGATTGATCGGCCGCCTGCGTGAGGTTCACCTCGGGGCAGTACGAATCGCTCATTTCCTTTTGCTGCCGGACTTTCGGGTCGTGCAGGGGACCATTGGCTATCCGCGCGAGCGGATCATCGATGCGAGCCAGTTGGATCACATCGGTGCGCTGCTCAGCGAGGCCTGCCGGCATGCTCCCATCGGCGACGAGGCGGTCGCGCGCTTGCACGACTTCTTCGCGGACCGGTTCTCCGTCGTGCCGGATGCAGCTTGCCGCCAAGGTCAGCGCCAGGCCGCAACACGCCGGCTTGCCGAGGGGCTCGCGACCTGGGTGCCGCGCGTCCAATCGCGGTCAGGCGTCTATGTAGTGGAGGCCACCGCAGGTTCCGGCAAGACACAGCTCGCACTGGCGCTGCTGCACGACGCCGATCGTCGCCGGGAACGAGCGCACTATGTCTGTTTCAATCGTCCACTGGCCGATCACATTGCGAGGTTGGCTCCGGTGCGGGCCGAGGTCAGCACGGCCGATGAACTTGGCATTGCGGCGCTGCGCGCTACGGGCGCCAAGCCGGATTTCAAGAACGACGGGGCAGTCTTCCGCCGGGGCTTCCAAGCCTTGTGCGCGATGAATGCGGAAGTCGTGCCGACGCTCGACCTTCTGATCATCGACGAATCGCAGGATTTCGACGGCGAGTGGCTCGAAGCATTGGTGCCGCGGCTGAAGCCTGAGGGTCGGCTCTACGTTTTGGGAGATTCGAGCCAGGCGATCTACCGCAAGGAGGCGTTCGACCTTTCCGACGCCACGCGCATCGTCTGCCCGGACAATTTCCGCAGCCCGCGGCGCATTGTGGAGACCCTCAACTTGTTGAGGCTCACCCCGGAACCGGTAGTCGCGCGCGGGCCCGATCTGGGAGAGGTACCTGCATTGCATGTATATGAGCCCTCTGACGTCGGTGGGCTCGGCGCCTCCGAAGCGGTCGTCGCGGGGCTGCTCCGCGACGGACATTCGCTCGGGGACATTGCGCTGATCAGTTTTCGAGGGCGACAGCACTCGGCACTACTAAATTGCGAGCGGCTCGGTCCCTGGATCCTTCGACGCTTCACTGGAGAGTTCGATGCCGCCGATAACCCGCTCTGGACAGACGGCGAATTGCTCGTGGAATCCGTCTACCGTTTCAAAGGACAGTCAGCGCCGATCGTGATCGTCTGCGAGATCGACTTCGAGGTACTGGACGACCAGCGAGCCCGCATGCTGTTCGTTGCGATGACGCGCGCGCAGATGCAGTTGCACCTTGTGATGTCTTCGGCGGCAGAGAAGGCCCTCGCGGCGCGATTGGAACCAGTTACTGACTTGGTTGTCGCCGGCTGAGGAGGTCTGATGTCACTGCGGTCCACCAACCTTGAAACGCTGCTTATGTCGCTGGAGATGCTCAAGCGCATCCCGCGGGTCGGCAGAATCTCCGCACCTGAATTGCAGGAGCAGCTCAGACAGATCGGCTTCTCGCGCGATGTGCGCACCATACAGCGCCAGCTCGAAGCGCTCAGCGCGCACTTCGACATCGACCGAGACGATAGCGACAAGCCCTATGGCTATTCCTGGAAGTCACATTCCCAGGGGTTTGCGGTGGGGCAACTGAATGAACAAGAGTCTGTCTTGTTGTCGTTGGCCGAGCAGCATCTGCGCCACCTGCTGCCTGCGGGGCTGATGCGCTCCATGCAGGGCTTCTTCGATCAGGCGCGAATCAAGCTGGGTCCGCACCAGGAGGGCACCCGGGGCCGCGACTGGCTTCAGAAAGTCCGGGTTGTGGGCACAACGCAACCCTTGCTCCCGCCCAAGGTACTGCCGGAGGTTTTCGAAGCCGTCAGCAACGCGCTCTACGCGAACCATTGGCTGGACGTGAGCTATGGCAATGCGGCAGGTCGACACGTCAAAGGGCGCGTGATGCCTCTCGGGCTGGCGCAACAAGGCCCGCGCCTGTTCCTGGTCTGTCGCTTCGAAGGCTATGACGATGATCGCACTCTGGCCTTACACCGACTGCGCAAGGCGACAGACAGCGGGTTGCCGTTTCAGCGCCCCCCTGAATTCGACATACAACGATTCGACGACGAGGGGCGATTCGGCTTCGGCGACGGCAAGCAGATCGAACTGGTGATCCGTTTGCCGGCGGGAATAGCGCTGCATCTGACTGAAACGCCGCTTTCTCGCGACCAGCAAGTCCGGGTGCTACCCGATGGCCGCAGCGAGTTCACAGCAACGGTCGTGGAGTCGCAGCAATTGCGCTGGTGGTTGCGTGGTTTCGGTTCCGCCCTCGAACTGCGAAAACCACGACGCTTGTTGAGCGCGTAGCCAAGTCTAGGCCTTGGCCTGCACCTGCACCGCCCTTGCAGCCACGGGCAGGAAGAGCCACTGTTCGCGGACGGGCCGACCGGTTGCCGTTGTCAATGCATCGGCGTAGGAGGCGAGTTGCGGGGCGTGATCCCGAACAAGGTCGTCGTCGTGCGCGGCGCCTCGCGGATTGGATTTGTGGTCCACCAGGATCCAGCCTTCTGGCGTGTCTACCAGGAAGTCGATTCTGCCGCGTAGTCGCTGGCCGTCGGCACGGTTCGCCTCGATGGGCACCTCGACATGCATTGGGCAGCCGGGCCAGCGCTTGGCAATCCAGGCCAGCAATGCCTCCACCTGGGCGAGTACGGCGTCCGTCGTGACGGCATGTGCCACCTGCCACCGGGTCAGGAGTCGTTGCACGTCTGCCGCGGCAATGCTGCCGGCCACCCCCGCGTAGGCGATGCAATGGTGGAGAGCACTGCCAAGGTTCGCCATGTCGACGGCCGCGGTGATGGCGATGCGCGTGCCGACGCGTTCGGACTCCTTGATTTGGTGCGCGCCGCCTTCGGCACTGCTGGGCCTGAACCAAAGCGGTTGCGTTTCAATGGAGTTGCCTGGACTGAACCAGTAGCGCGGTGCAACTTTCTCGGCTGGCGGCTGGGTCGCACATTCGTTGGCATTCAGTTCTTTGGTCGCGCGCGAGATGGTTGAACCGTTCGGCAGCGCAACGGGGCCGCTCGCGCCAAACAACAGTGCAGATGCGCCGATTTCGTCCACCCACGCGCGGGCGGGGCTTTTCTTCTTGGCGGACATCAGGATCACTGCATCGCGAGCGCGAGTCATCGCGACGTAGAAGAGTCGCTTGTTCTCCTCGAAGCCTGCTTCGGCGAGCCTCTTGCCGATGGGCGAACTCTCCGCATTCAACGCCGCCTGCGGCGCCTTGCGTCGTCCGTAGGTTTTGGGCCAACAATGCACAAACCGGTTGAGGAGCGGCTGCTTCGCATCGAACGCGCCATTGGTGCGAGCACGCACCCCCCAAATGTCGCTCCGCGCGCCTTTGTCGAGGCCGGACAGGACCACGACGGGCCATTCAAGCCCCTTGGCGCGGTGATGCGTGGTGACAGTGACCGCGTCTTCGGCTGCTTCGGCTCGTGCGTCATCGCCGCCGTCGGCGAGGTCCCCCAGCCACCGCAGCAGGCCACCGACGGTCGCTGGCCGTTTCGACGATGTGCAGTCTTCTTCGTAGGTCGTTGCAAGCGCCTGCAGTGCTTCCACGTTGGCAATTCGCATTCGAGCTTGCTGGGGCGTGCTTGACCATTGACTGCAGACTCGGGCCACATGCGATTCGGCCTTGGCGAGGCGCAGCGCCTCGGTAGGCGTCAGCGAAAGCAAGGCGGGGCGCAGCGCTTCGAGTCGCGCGACCAAAGGGTGCGTTTCCTCGCCAGTGGCCTTCCATTCGTGAGACGGCTTTTTGGCCGCCAGGTGGTCTAGGCGATCGGAGAGCCACTCGTTCGCCGGCATGCCTTCGGCCAATGCCAGGATGAGAGCTGTTGCTGCGGTATCCGATGCATCGTGCAAGCGTCGCAGACAAGCCAGGACCAGCAACGCTTCGGGGGTCGTCAGCAGCCCCGATCGGCCGCTGGAGGTCGGGATGCCCCAGCGTGCCAGGGCGGCCACGGCGTAGCCGACCTGTTCGTTTGTGCGGCATAGCACGGCCATGTCTCCGACCTGGAGCGGCCTCAGTTGGTTGGTGGCCTTGTCCAGCACCTGGGTCCCGGCGGCCAGGAGATCTGTCAATGCCGGGCCCAGCCCCAAGTAGTCAAGCTCGCCGCGCGGGCTCTCGAAGGTCCAGTCGTAAAGCGCCGGCTGGTTGGGGATGTCTTGGCGCGACGGCTGCAATTCGACGGCCGACGGGTTGAGCGTATTCGAGAAGGCCGGAACGAAGACCGCATTCGCCAGTTGCACGAGTGCTGGCGCCGAGCGACGGGAAATGGTGAGCGGTGCGCCAATCTCGCCGCCCCAGTCCTTGATGGCGTCGATGACGCCGGTGATGAGCGAGGCGTCGGTTCCTCGGAAGCCGTAGATGGCCTGCTTCGGGTCTCCGACCCAGACCGATTTCTTGGCGAGTTTCGCCAGCTCCACGAACAGCGCCAGCTGCAGCGGCGAGGTGTCCTGGAATTCATCGACCAGCACCAGGTCGAGTTCGTCCGCGAGCGCCGCGCGCACCGCCTCGCTGTTGCGAAGCGCGTGCAGCAGCAGAACTTCCTGGTCGTTGAAGTCGACCACACCCGCCTCACGCTTGGCCCGCGCGTAGGTATTCAGAGCATCGGCTGCCAAGTTGAAAACGAGATCCAGATAGCGACGAACGTCCTCATGGAACTGGGGGTGGTATTCGTGTGCCTGCCCTGCATCGGCGACCGGCTGCACCAGGGCGCGCATGGGCGCACCCGCATCGATCTTGCAAGCAGCGAGCCAGTCGGGCCAGGACCACCAGGTCCCCTGGAATCCGCGCAGAAGCTTCTGCAGTTCCGTAAGGCCGGCCTGCATGTTCTTGGCGACGGCGGCCCCTGCGGCTTCACGGGCCTCGATGGCCAGGCGTACATCGCTCTCTGCCTGGGCCAGGGCAGAGACCAGCCTGGAGGTGTAGTCGACATCAGCCTGTGGCGCTGGCCAGTTGGCCAGCATGAGGTCGGCGTTGGCTGGGCCCATGGGGCGCAGATCTGCTTCCGAGATGTCGTTCGAACGGGCGGTCTGAACCACATTGCTGATGATCTCCGCCCAGTTGGCGTCCTCGATGCCGAAGCGACGTGTCAGGGATGCGAGTTCGGCTCGGCTCTCGGCATCGAGCGTGTCGTCGAGGGCCGTCGCAAGCATCTTGCGGGTCTGGCCGTCGCTCAAGACCGTCTGGTCGGGCGAGATCCCGACTTCGAAGCAGAAGCGCTGCAGAAGCTGGCCGCAAATCGCGTTGACCGTGCCGATCCGGGCTTGCCCGGCAGCGGTGACCAGGTCCATCCGGCCAAGGGACAGGAGGCGGTCGCGGACCCGCTCGCGAAGCTCGGTGGCGGCCTTGACGGTGAAGGTGGTCGCGAGCACCGCGTGCGGCCGTGCCGGGTTCGTCGCGTCGCGCAGGGCATCGGACAGGACGCTGGTGAGGCGGTAAGTCTTGCCGCTGCCGGCGCCGGCGCTGATGAATCCGATGGGGTTCATTGGTCCCAGCCTCCCAGCAGGGTGAAGTGTTCTTGATGCCAAGGGCCAAGACTTCCGACGGGCAGCATGCCTTCACCAAGCTGAAAATCCGTCAGGTCGTCCAACGGGGGCACCAGCTCCACGATGCCCGCCCTCCATTGCTCCATCCGGTATTCCCAGGTCTTCCTTGCCTGCGCCAGCAAGTCGTGCACGGTGATGCCATTGCGAGGGCTGCGAACCTGTGCCTTTGGAAAGATGTCGGGCGCCGTGACGTAGAGATCGGCCTTGTCGATGATGAAGTAGCCCAGCGCGATCGGCGTCAAGCCATCCACCTGCTGGATCAGGCTGGCGTATAGGGCGAGCTGCAGGTGCCTGCCCTCGACGAGTGTCTCCGCATAGCGCTTGGAGCCCGTCCACTTCATGTCCAGGGCGACGGTGCGGTTCCCGGGAAGCTCGATCAGCAAGTCAATGTTGCCGGTGAGCGGTACGTTGCCGAGCTGGCCGTCGATGGAGACTTCCGTACGGACCCGCACGGCCTGGGCACTTCGAAGGTGGTCCAGCAGCTCGCAAATGGCGATGGCGCAGATCCGCTTGAACCGGTGCGCAGTCACGCCGGCGCCCTGCATGAGGAGCGGCACGCCTTCGGCTGTGAGCAGGGCGTCGAGCATGCAGTCGAACCATGCGAGCGCTTGCTTGTTGGTCCAGTTCAGTGATCCGTCTTGCTGGAACAAGAGTTCGACAACGCGGTGCGCGAGCGTGCCCAGCAACTGATTCTCCCGGCCTTGGAAGAGCGTGGCGCCGGCTTCCAGCGCTGCCGCGTCCTGTAGGGCGGCGACGGCAGGGTTGTTGAACAGCAGATCCAGCGAGGTGAATGACTGCTTCTGCTTGCGCGACGCCACAGGCCGGTCCAAGTTGATATAGCGCTCGGCCTGCTGGAAGGGAACGTCCGGCACCCGATGGGCAATCACGTCCCGGTGCACGCCATAGAGGGCGTCGTCGATTCGCTCGACCTGGAGGGACGGCGCCAGCTTCTTTAGGAGCTGCCAGATGGGATGCTCTTCGGCGCCCGGAGGGGGCAGCACCAGAAGGAAGTGTTCCTTGGCCGCAAAGAGCGGCCTCAGCCACTGCGCGGCCAGGAGTTCAAGCTCCTGCTTCGGGTTCCTGAGGACGACGCCGAGGGACTTCAGCGCAGCCACTTCTCCCTCGGACCAGGGCAAGGGCCTGGGTAGGGTGGGAGTCGAAGGCATCCACCAGATGACTTCGGAGGCCGGCTCGATGCACGCAGCGGCTGTGCTGGCGGACTTGAGGCAGCCGACTTGAGAGGCCGCCGCGGGATTGGTGGCACCGCCCGGGGTCGATTGCGCAATGAGCTGCTCGACCTGGCGCGGGACGAGGTGCGTGACGCCTTGCCGCTTGAACTCCGCCAAGCCATCGCGCACGGCAGAGCACTGGTGCAATGCGCTAGAGATGGCGGCGGCAACACCGTCGCCCAGGGTGGCGCGTCGCTGCAGGGCTTTGTGAATCTTTTCCGTCCTGACGCTCAGGTCGTCGAGCGGAGCGCCGTCCGCGCGAGACCACCGTTCGCCCTCGAGCCAGAATGCAATTTCCTCGAGGATTGCCTGCCCATCTTCCTGCTCGGCGATGGCTGCCTTGGCGGCGTCCCACGCTTGGCCGCCCAAGCCGGGTTGCTTGGCAAAGGCGCGAGCGAGCTTGCCGCGGGCGCTGCGACTGAAGGGGCCAAAGGGATGGGCAAGGAACTCGAACAGGCGGTCGACGTCCAGGGGCGCCCAGCACATCTCCAGCGCCAGGCCCAAGGTTTGCAGGGCAGGGCGCAGGTCGCTTGCACTGTCGAATCCGCAGGCGGGTGATCCGGTTGCCACCAAGGTGGCATCGAGTGAATCGCCGCCGCGTTCGCACAGGACCAGACGGTTGGCAGGGTTGGCCCGGCACCAGGCGCTGAGCCAGTGCTCTGCGGTCTCGGCAGACTGCGCCTGCAGGACATGTACCTGGCCGTCGTCGATGACGAGAGGGTCGTTCTTCAACTCGCCTCCGGATAGGGTGTCGCGCGCCAGTGCCTGCAGGGCGCCAAGCTTGCCCGCGCCCGTCGCTTGTGCGATCTGCGGCTCGACGTTCGGTAGGCGCGCCAGCACCTCTTGCCAGGCCCAGGGGAAGCATTCCAGGGGATCGACCAACTCCACCGACGTGATGGGGACCTTGCGACCACCGAGGGCGGCAATGACTTCGGCCAGGCGCTCGCCCTCGCCCGGGGCAATGTCGCCAGACGCGGACTCTTCGACGGCGGCCAGGTCCAGGATACGCGGGGGAGAGGTGGGTGCGGCCTTGCCGTCCCAGCCGCCGAGGCGCCATTCATCCCGCCAGCCGAGCAGCTGCGCGGCGACGCCGATGTCGTCCACCTCCAGCGAGCGGCTGTAGAAGCGCTTTGCGTTGTCGCAACGACGCAGGTGGCCGAGGTACGCGGCAACACGCTGGGCTGCGGAGACTTCCGGCCGCGCGAGACCGAGGTAGGTCTCCAGCAGCCCCAGAAAGCCCAGGCGCCCGACGATGGGCGACATGAAGTAGGCCTTGTCAGAAGGGCCCTGCCGCTCATCCAGTCGCAATCCAAAGGTGACCTGCATTCTCATTTCCTTCGTTTTGTGCGCGAAGGCGAACATCGCGTACAGAAATTATACGTATAAAAACAATACGGACGCTTGGCTTTCCCGTATCATCGGCACATGCCCGCGCGAATGCCCGTCCAACCCGACCCCGAGACGGCCGACAAGCCGACCGCGCGCTGGAGTCAGGGACGGCGGCTCGAATTCCTTGATTTCCGTCTCCGCTGGGAGGGGCGTATCAACCGAAGCGACCTGACGAGCTTCTTCGGCATCTCCGTGCCCCAGGCCTCGTTGGACATCTCCAAGTACCTGGAGCTCGCCCCCGAGAACGCGATCTATGACCGCAGTTCGAAGGTCTACCTGGCCACGGACCGGTTCAACCCGCTCTTTCCCTCGAACGAGCCTTCACGCTACCTGAACGAACTGCTCGCGCGCGAAACCGGCGTGCTCCCTGCGGAGTTGAGCTTTTTGGGGTGGACACCGCCAATGGCCGCCGTGGTGGCGCCATCGAGACAGCTCGATGCGAACACCGTGGTCGCCGTGCTCGCAGCCATCCGGTTGAAGGTCTGCTTGCGCGTCACATACCAGTCGATGTCATCGACAGAGGCGAAGCCTCGAATCATCGCACCACATGGGGTCGCCTTCGATGGTTACAGATGGCACGTCCGTGCGTTTTGCCACACCAGGAAGGAATTTCGGGACTTCGTGATGGCGCGCATGCTCGGAGTGGATCTGATCGAGGAGCCGGGAAGCGATGGTGTCTCCGATGACGCCTGGCATTGCCAGGTTCCTCTGGTCATTGCGCCCAATCCGGCGCTGTCGAAGGCCAATCGGAAGGTGATCGAACTGGACTACGGCATGGTCGACGGAGAAGTCGCCCTGGAATGTCGCCAGGCGCTTCTCTTCTATTCACTCAATCGGCTGGGGCTGCTCGATGCGGCCGCCTCAGAGCCGCATAAACAGCAAATCGTCCTGAAGAACCGGGCAGCAGTACTGAAGTTTCTGCCGGTGGTGTCGACGGATGAGGGCAGGGCGTAGGGCCCTGCGAACAAGAACACACGAGGAGACTTAATGAATGAATTGTTGACACCGGGATTGATATTGGTGGGCATGCTGATCGGCGCGGTCGTGATGCATCTGGTGGCGCGGGGTCGCCTGGCGGTGCAGCTCGAGGCTGCGGTCGGTAAGGCGCAGGCGGCGCTTCAGGGTGAGTTGATCCAGCTGCGCGAGCGTCTTCGCATTGGCGAGGAGGCGCGCCAGGCCGACCGGCAGTCCTCCGAAAGCCTTCGGCGCCAAGCCGAGGCTTGGCGCGAGGATCTCGATGATGCCCGCGATGACGTCGCCAAGCTGGAAGAGCGCGCAAGCCGGGTACCGCTGCTGGAGTCGGAGATGAATGCCTTGGCCGGGCAGTTGCGTTCGAGCCAGGAGGATGCCCGGCACGTATCGGCGTCTGCAGCCCAGCACGCCGAGAGCGCGAAGCAGCTCGGCGAGCAGCTTCAAGACATCAAGGCGCAGGTGGACGACCTCAACCGACGGCTGACCATCGCCTCGAACGCGTTGAACGAGTCCAACGAGGGCAGGACCAAGGCCGAGAGCCAGGCTGAGCGGCTGCCGGCATTGGAGCGCAAGCTGGCGGACTCGGAGGAAGAGTTCAGGCGAGTCAACGCTCTCCTGGCCGAGTTGCGCGAATCCTCTGGTACGGAGGCGGGCCGACTGAGTGCCGAACTCACTGCAGAACGCAATGCCCACGACCTGGCCAGACAGCAGCTTGCGAATGAGGTGGCGGCGCGCGGCACGGCCGACGCCGAGGTCGCCCGCCTGAGCGGTGAGCTGACCGAGACCAAAACACAACTGGCCAACGAACGCGAGAATGGCGCTCAGAAGCTGCAACTGCTGACGGAGGCCAAAGAGGCCTTGACGGACCAGTTCAAGGCCCTGGCCAATGACATCCTGGAGGAGAAGTCCAAGCGCTTCGCCGAACAAAATCAGACTTCCCTCGGGCAGTTGCTGGATCCGCTGAAGACGCAGATCACGGAGTTCAAGGGCAAGGTGGAAGACTTCTACGTGAAAGAGGGCCGGGACCGCTCGGCATTGGCGGAGCAGGTACGCCAACTCGCCGACTTGAACCGGACGCTCAGCGACGACGCCAACCGTCTGACGACGGCGCTCAAGGGCGAGAACAAGACACAGGGCAATTGGGGGGAACTGGTGCTCGAACGCGTGCTAGAGGCCTCGGGCTTGCGCAAGGGCCATGAGTACGTGGTTCAGGATAGCCAGACGCGTGAGGACGGCACACGAGCGCAGCCCGACGTCGTCATTCATCTTCCGGAGGAGCGCCGTCTCGTCATTGACGCCAAGGTCTCGCTGGTCGCCTACGAGGAGTTGACGCGAGCAGGTACCGACGAGGCGCGGGTGCTCGCGGCCAAGCGGCATTTGGACTCCTTGCGCGGCCACATCAAGGTTCTCTCGGACAAGAAGTACCAGGCGCTGTACGGCCTGCAATCGCTTGACTTCGTGCTGCTCTTCGTGCCCATCGAACCGGCTTTCATGGCGGCGGTGTCGCATGACAACGCGCTCTTCATGGACGCGTGGGATCGCAACGTCCTGCTAGTAAGCCCCTCGACCCTGCTCTTTGTGGTCCGCACGGTCGCTCACTTGTGGCGCCAGGAGGCCCAGAGCCGCAATGCGCAGGACATCGCCAAGCGTGGCGCCGACCTCTACGAGAAGTTGCACGACTTCGTGAAGGATCTGGAGGCGGTGGGCAATCGGCTGCGCCAGGCACAAGACGCTTTTGAGTCAGCCCAGAAACGACTGTCGACTGGTCGCGGCAACGTGATTCGGCAGGCTGAAATGCTTCGCGATTTGGGAGTCAAGCCGTCCAAGGTGCTGGCGGGTGCCTGGGTGGAAGCGGCGATGCAGGTAGACGAGATTTTCGTGCCCGAGTCTTCTGCGCAAGCGATTGCGTTAGGCACGCACGGAGCGCTTCAGGGCGGCGAGTTCCGCTCGCCTTCGCCATCTTCGGTTGCGGACGCTCCAATGAGCTGACAGGGACACTTCAAGATGTCAGTGCGTTCTTCCCTCAAGCGGCGAGGTCGGCCTCACAACTACGAACAAGAAAATCAGGTGCCAATGAAATCGTCCGACCGGGCGTTCGACTTGGTAGACAACTTGATGCAGCATTGGAGATGCGCGAGTGGCCATGCGCATTGGTTGAGGCCCAATGGGGTCGCGGCCTGCACTATCTTGGCGATCCGCGCTGACGCGCTCTCGTGCGCGCGGCCCATTTTGGCCGTCACGGACCGCAAGGGCGCGGCATGAAGGCCCTTCGCGGCGCGGCGTCCCTGCGCAACCTGCGCGAGCAGGGGCTGTGGAAGCTCCTGGCGGCAGACAAGGCGCCCGTCGTCGTCGCGCTTCTTCGCTCGCTGCTCTATGACAGCGACAAGGCACTGACGTCATCGGTGCTGCACGAGCGTCTGGGGCGAGAGCTCGATGAGTTGCGTGCCAGCGGAGAAGACATGCCGCAGAGCGCCTCGGCCTATGTGGCTGAGTGGGTCCGGCAGGGCTGGCTCTCGCGTCGGCGCCTCGCAGCGGGGGCTTCTGAGGAGGAATACGAGCTCTCGGTAGAGTCGGCCGATGCCATACGATTCCTTGAAACCATTTTGAAGCCACGCAGCACCGCCACCGAGAGCCGACTCGCGCTGGTGATGCAACAGATTTCCCGCCTGGCGGCCGAGACCGACGCCAATCCGCAAACGCGTGTTGCTGCTCTCCTGGAAGAGCGCAAGCGACTCGACCGCGAAATCGCAGCGGTCGAGTCCGGCGCCGTGGGCACGCTCACCGACAACCGCGCGCTCGAGCGCGCACGCGAAATCATCTCTCTTGCCGACGAACTCACCGGCGACTTCCGCCGCGTTCGGGACGACTTCGACAAGCTCAACCGTGGGCTGCGCCAAAGTCTGCTGGAAAACGAAGGCAACCGCGGTGAGGTGCTCGATGCACTGTTCGCCGGTGTGGACGTCATTGGTGAAAGCGACGCTGGCCGGACCTTTTCTGCGTTCTGGCGGCTGCTGACCGATCCGGAGCAGTCCGAGTCGCTCTTCGAGGCGCTTGATGCGGTGACCAATCGCCCGTTTGCGCGCCACCTCGATGCGCGCGAACGGAAGTTCCTGCTCAACCTGACAGCGGTCCTGATGGACGAGGGCAGCGGAGTACACGACGTCCTGCAAAACTTTGCGCGCAGCCTGAAGAGCTTTGTGCAAAGCCGGGAATTCCAGGAGCATCGTCGTCTCCACAGCCTGCTGAAGGATGCAACGCAGCAAGCCCTTGTCGCCAAGGAGCAGGTTCGGGCCAATCAGTCGCTCGGATTCGAATTGCTGCTCACGAGCAGCCGGATCCGTTCGGTCTCCCAGTGGGTGATGGAAGACCCGGCCGAGCGTGTTGCCGACACCTCCATGCCTGAGGCTGCACCTTCGGAAATGCTTGCAGCGGCTGACGGCGACGATGAAGTTCAGCGAGGGCGTGCCCCCAGACCTCGTCGAGCAGATGATCACGAAGTTCTGCGTCGACCATCCCGAGCGCTACCTGTTGGCGTTTGTGTATGGCCACCTTGGCCAGCACGATCTGCTGCGCGTGAGAACTGACGCCGAGAAGTTCTTGCTGCTGGCCGCCCTCAACCTCGTGGAGTGCATTGCCTACGTCGGAGCACAGCCGCAGTCGAGGTGACCCGCCTACGGCCGGTCAAGATGGGATGACTGGACGCTCACCTTCATGCTGCCCATCGCCCGATGGATCGGCTACGGCGGCGAGACCGACTTCCATGGCAACGTGATGGAGACCGTCACCTGGGCCGCCGCGCTGCTGGCCCATACCCGGCGCCTGACCGTGTTCGCGACGGTCCATACCGCGGCGAACCATCCGATGGTGGTGGCCAAGCAGATCGCCACGCTCGACCAGGTGGGCGGCGGACGCGCGGGGCTCAACATCGTTGCCGGCTGGAACCGGCCGGAATACGAAGCTCTCGGCCTGACGCTCGCCGACGATCACAAGACCCGCTACGGCTACGCACAGGAGTGGTTCGACATCGTGCAGAAGCTCTGGACGCATCCGCGGCCGTTCGACTGGCAGGGCGAGTATTTCAAACTCAGCAAGGCCTATGGACTGCCTGCGCCGCGCGGCGGCCGGCCGCCCATCCTGAATGCCGCAGGCTCGGCCGAAGGGCGCGAATTTGCCTTGAACAATGCGGACTTCCTGTTCACGCCGGCCATCGATCTCGATCGTTCCCGCGAAGAGGTCGCGGAGTTGAAGGCAAAGGCCGTCGTGCAAGGGCGCAAGGTCGACATCCTGACCTTCTCGCACGTTGTCTGCCGGCCGACCGAGCGCGAGGCGAAGAACTACCTCAAGCACTTCGGCAACGAGCACGCCGATTGGGCCGCGGTCGACAACCTGATCGCCCTGCAGTTTGCCAATGCCAAGTCCTTTCCCCATGACCTGCTGGCACTGATCCGCGATCGAATGGCGGCGGGTCATGGTGGCTATCCGTTGACCGGAACGCCCGAGCAGGTGGCAGACGGCATCTGCGCGCTGGCCGCGGCCGGCTTCAAGGGAACGACCCTCTCCTTCGTCGACTACGTCGAGGAATTCCCCTACTTCCGCGACCAGGTCCTGCCCATCCTCGAATCCCGCGGGCTGCGCGCGCCGGCGGTGGCTCCAGAACCCGTGCGGTTGGCAGCATGAACACTGCGCCAGCCAGCTTCATGCCGGGCGCGGCGTGTGCGCTTGACATGGCAGCCGAACCGACGGCCTTCAAGTCGGCGATGCGCGAACTCGCCCGGGGCGTCAGCATCGTCACCGTACAGGTCGGGGTCGAGCGCTCCGGCTTCACCGCCACCTCGGTGACCTCGCTCTCGACCGATCCGCCCACCGTGATCGCCTGCGTCAACCGGATGAGTTCATCGGCATCCCTGTTGTCCAGAACCGATCGCTTCGGCGTCAGCATGCTCACGCAGGCGCAGCAGCGGGTGGCGGACAGTTTCGTCGGAATGAATGGCGTGAGCGGCAGCCAGCGCTACGCCGCCGAGCGCTGGATCCAGCTGACCGCGGATGGCGCACCCGTCATGCTCGACAGTGCGATCTCGCTCGACTGCCGCATCGAGGACAGGATCGAAAAGCACTCGCACTGGATTCTGGTCGGACGCGTCTTGGCCATTCATCGCGGCGAAGTCGAGGACGTCCCATTGGTCTACTGGCGCGGCGGCTATCACCAGCTCGCCGATTGCCGAAGCTAGCCAGCGCGTCGCCCGCGCCACGCATCGCGCCCACCCACATCACTAACAGACGAGCTCCATGAACACGAACTCCTTGACGCCCCTCCAAAGTGCCCTGGCCGCCGAGTCGGTGCGCATCGTCGACTTGACCCAGACCTTGTCGCCCTCATTTCCCGCATTGCAGCTCCCGCCCCAGTTCGGCCAGGTGTGGTCGTTCAAGATGGAGAAAATCTCGCAGTACGACGATGCCGGCCCGGGCTGGTACTGGAACAACTTCTCCTGCGGCGAACACACCGGCACCCACTTCGATGCGCCGGTGCACTGGGTGACCGGCAAGGACCAGCTCAACAGCACCGTCGACACGATCGACCCCTCTCGCTTCATCGGCCCGGCGGTCGTGGTGGATGCGAGCGCGCAGGTCGCGCTCGACCCCGATTGGCTGTTGACCGTCGACTTCCTCCAGGATTGGGAAGTGCGGCACGGACGCATTCCGGCCGGTGCCTGGGTGCTGTTTCGCACCGACTGGTCTAGGCGCATCGATGACCCGGCAGCCTTCGTCAACATGCAGGAGGACGGTGCGCATACGCCAGGCCCCACACAGGAGGCGGTGCAATGGCTGATCGAGGAGCGCGAGGTTCGCGGATTCGGTGTCGAGACGATCAACACCGATGCGGGCCAGTCCCACGCGTGGCCGGTGGCCTATCCATGCCACACGCTGATGCACGGGTCGAACAGGTACGGACTGCAGTGCCTGACCAACCTGGACCAGTTGCCGCCGACGGGCGTCGTGATCTTTGCCGCACCGCTGAAGATCGAGGGTGGATCCGGCAGTCCGCTGCGCGTGCTTGCGCTGGTGGGATGACGCGAGCCGCTCGCGGAACATGCCGCCAGCCCTCGGGATGACCGGCGGGTTCGAAGTGCTGAGGGCAGGGTCGGGCCCAGCGTGGCGGTCGCGATAGCGCGCTGGAGGGCAGTTGAGCAGCGAGTCCGGTCTTTCGTCATCAGAAGCCGAACTGACGCTCTTACCTCATTCCGGTCACACTGCCGGCTGCCGCGCAGATAAATGACTGATGAGGCCGCGATCGAGAAGGACAGCGGCCCGATGCCGATCGAGCAGAAGGTGGTGCTGCATCGGCCAGCCAGCGCGAATGACCGTTGCGGCAGCGCTGACGGCACCGACCTGAGCATGCTGCAGTGCACTGGCGCAGCCGACGGTTCCACGCGCATGGCGGCCGGCGAGGGCATCACGGGCGACGTGCTCGAATGCAGCCTCGCCCCAATGGATCGAACCAGTTACGGGCCGGTGGTCTTCACCGACGATCAATGGGCACGCATGCAGGCCATCTTTCCCGCTGGCGTGTGCGACTTATCTGGATGCGCTGGGCAAGGTCATCGTGGGCGGGACGCCGCTTGCATCGGCTCCCTGACGCCCGAGTGGCCATCAAGGTCCCTTTGGCGAGAGACCGAAGCAGGACGTATTCGAGGAGGGCCCTCACCTGCATCGCCCTCAGCGTGCCGGGGCCGGCCCTGCAACCGGCCCCCCGACACGTCACACCAGCTCCAGTTGACCCCGCGCTCAATCCCCTGAAACCGAATTCCCCGCGGCATCGAACGCCATTGTCTTCCCCGACAGCGCCGGCAATGCCCGCGTCCTTCATGGCCTTGCCCAGGTCACCGTCGATGAAGTCCGGGTCCACGCCGTTGCTGTGCAGCGCGGCCACCGTCGCGATGCGCACGCCGCCCACCACCACGCTGCCGCCGAAGCGAGCCAGCATCGCGTTGGAAAGCTGGATGCGGCGGAGCGTCGAGAGCCTTTGCCAGCAAATGGACGGCAACCCTGTCGTGGTGATTGAAGGCGTGGACACGACGAGCTGGGACGCCTGGCGTGTCTTCCTGAAGGAGTTCGAGGTGGCAAGCCGGCACGCCCTCGGTACCTCTCGGGAGCGGCACTTGAGGTGAGGCAAAGGAGCGACGTGCTCGGCGAGTGCGACACCCCATTTATGTGGACCAGCTTCTGCGCAGTAGCCGCAAGCCGCCCAGGTACCACAAGCTCATGCTTCGCCAAATTTCAGCGTTGCGCATCTGCAGGTTCTGCATCCTTGCGGCGCTGCGTGAGGGCCGCTCCATACACGCCGATCAGCGCTCGTGCGCTGGCGAAGAGGTGCGGACCCTGGTGGCGATTAGCGGCGGCATCCTCGGCCCCGATCCCATGCAATTGAGGGTGGTATGCACGCGCTGCCTATCAACCTTGGTAGTCGCCAAACGCATGCCGCGGCGATACGGTGCGTACTGCGAACAAGTTGCGCGAGATCGCGCATGAACCCAAGCCAACGGACCTGGCCAAACTGCATGAGGAAATCGTGATGCAAGAGAAACCTGCCACCGCGGCGAAGAACAGTGTGCGGGACAGCGGCAAGCCTCGGACGGCAGCGGCAGCGCAACTGCTGACCATGATCGAGCGCATCGTGGCCGACGATGATCTTCACGACCTCGAACTCGAGTTTCTGAGGGCTTGGCTCGCCGAGCACGCAGACATCAGGTACACGGAACCCGCCGCCACACTCGCGCGCGCCCTCGAGACCATGATGGCCGACGGTCATGTGGGCGAATTGGAACGGACCTTCCTGATGGCCTTGCTGCGACAGCTGTCGTCCGCCGATTTCGAGGCCATGGGCCTGCGGTCGAACTGATGCCGAGTGCCTCTGGAAGCCCCGCCCGTTCGTAGCCACATTGCGCTACTCGCGGCGGCGCAGGCAGCCGCACAGCGGCTACGCCGCCCGGCCCAGCGCTCATCGGCAGTCGCGTTCCGGTGCGCGTGTTGGAGCATCCGGATCGAAGTGCGCGATCTCGTGGCACAGGCGCTGTTGCGCACGCGGGTCGACCTGCGGCCCCACGATGGGAGGTCCGCAATCGCGCGTGGCTACAAGTCCACACTCATCCGCTACGAGCGTTCCGGCATCCCGCAGCGCGCATGGGCCTCGCCCAGGGCGCGGGCGGAGGAAGCAACGACGCTCATCGTGCTGGAGTCGGGCCTGTGCGGGAAGGACTCGCTCTACGAGATCGGCCGCGCGGCGGGCGTACTGGTGTCCGGCGCGACGAGGCCTTTCGCGACGACAGCCCGGCGCCTGCGCGAATTCCTTGAGCCGCAACTCGATGCGGCTCCAGAACGTGAAGGCACGCAGGAGCTTGTCGGTCATCAGCTCTTTAGCAGTCGGTCCGTCCGCCGCTGCGCTCAGTGCAGCAATCCGGAGATCAGCGCCTGGACCACGGCCGCAGTCTTGTTGGCCGCCTTCATCTTGTGCACGACGTTCTTGATGTGAAAGTTCACCGTCGGCACGGAGATCGAAAGGATGTCGCCGATCTCGCTGGCCGTCTTCCCGTCGGCGCTCCATTTCAGAACCTCGATCTCGCGGGGGGTCAGCGGGACATCGGGCTGCGGCGCGTATTTCCGCTTCATCAAGCGCGACAGCGAGATGTGCGCGGCCTGGACCAGCCAGCGCATTTCGCTGTCCTTCTCTCGCAGTTCCAGTGCCGTCAGCGCCTCGCTGGAGCGCGACAGCGTCAGCATGCCACCCACCCCAAACCCGTCGAGACTGGACTGCGCCCAGCCGTGTCGCAAACCCTGGTCCTTTGCTTCGGACCACAGCGTCTCGGCGGAGGCAAAGAGGGCGTCGTCCCAGAGGATCGGGGACTGGTTGGACTGCCCGTGGCGCACGCTCGGATCGATCGACATGTAGCCTGCTTCCATGTAGCGCATTTGCCAGGCGAGCGGATAGTTGTTGAGCGTGATGACCTTCGGGTTGGAGATCGGGACGGCCAGGCGCAGGCCGTAGGCGCAATGCTCGAAACCGAGCTGCCGGGCTGCTGCCTGCAGCGCCTGAAACACCTCTTTCTCGTCGACCGCGCGGTCGAGCGCGGTCAGGAGATTTTCGTGAAACGGCTGCATGGAATGTAGGTGCGAAGCGGCGGACAAAATAGGCAAAAAAATGTGGTCAACGGGGACGACTCTCGCCGGGTGTCACTACGATGCGCCCAATCCAATACCCGCGCAATCGCATAGTTCACAGGGCAGCCGCCAGGTTCCCTAAATCGTTACTGATTGTGAACTCTGCCTCGGTTGTGTGGTGCCTCTCAAAAGTGAGGGTTGCTCAATGCGTCGCGCACACGCAAGCTCCCACCTGGGCGCGGCGCATCGCCGTTCTCATCACCACATACCGCCTATGAGCACATTTACAACGGATGGGTTGCTACGCCTTCGACCCCAGGACCTTGGGCGCATGACGCTCACCCACCTCATCTCGGGGATCGACGAGGCGGAGGAGGGCGCAGCAACAACCCGATGCGGCGCGGGTACGAGCCTGTCTGGCTACACTGAATGGGTCAGCGCGCAGGAGCCCGGCCTGACGTTGGGCTGGGACTGGCAACTGGAGACCCGACAGGCTTCGTTGCAAGTCGTCCGCCAAGGCCTTCCGCGCACCAACGTGCTCGTGGTGCGGGCCGAACACGACCCGCTGCCGTGGGACGAAAGTCTTGAAGTGCTGGCAAATTTCATCGACACCTTCGACTGGAACACCCAGGCATTCGATGCCGTGTGCCAGCGTTATTCCGTCTGACCTACCAGATTTGATAGTTACGCGACTGCCGAGCCGACGCTGAAATGCACCCGATACCTCTCGGGAAAGACACAAATGGAAATAATTGCCGGCCGGCCCGCTCATCTCGCACCGCATGTCCTGGAGGACGTTGGGCGCTATCGCTACAAGGTTTTCGTGGAGACCCTGGGGTGGGATCTCGTGACGGAACAGGGGCTCGAACGGGACCAGTTCGACCACGACGAGACGCTCTATCTGGCGGCGCGCGACGCCAATGCCCAGGTGGTGGGGACGGCGCGGCTGTTGCCGACGACGAGCCCCTACCTTCTGGGCGAGGTGTTTCCGCAATTGCTCGGCGGTGCCGCGCCGCCCTGTGACCCGCGCGTGTGGGAGTTGTCGCGCTTCGCGGCCGTCGATTTCAATGCGCCGCAAGGCAGTGCGCTGAGCCAGTTCTCATCGGAGGTTGCCGTCGCACTGCTGGAGGAATCGATCGCGGTGGCCGCCGCGCACGGTGCGGAGCGGATCATCACGGTGTCACCGCTGGGCATCGAACGCCTGTTGCGCCGTGAAGGATTTCGCGCACACCGAGCAGGGCGACCGATGATCGTCGGCGGGCACCCGATTTTCGCGTGCTGGATCGAAGTGGAAGCCCGGCAGCGCAAGATGACCACCAAACCCACGCACTGATCGTGTTCAACGTGCGACGCCGGCCGACTCGTTGTTACACGCCAAGGGCAGCGCGCCGGGTCTCGGTTTGCGGGGCGACTTCGTCTCCTTCGATGCCGGTGCAAGAAACCACCATCGTCAGCAAGCAGAGCCCAAAGCACACTGCGAGCGTCGCAAAGCCGAACGCGACGACCAGGCCCGTCGACAGAACCAAAGACATGAGGAAGATGGTTGGTTTGAGCATGGGAGGCATTCAGAGGAGACCGCAGAGAGCAAACGAATAGGCCGAATCGTGCGATGCGACAAATCCGCGATTGGTCGGCAGGTTGAGCTCGGCATAGTCCTTGGCGACCGGCATGCGCGTGCTTCTGTTCGAAAACAGCCGCACCGTGCCGTGGCGCGCGGTGGGCAGTGTCTTGACGTCCTTGCCGATCTTCACCGTGATCTGCTCGATGTGAGTGCCGTCGTTGCGAACGATCGTCTGCTGGTCCCCCTCGATCACGCACAGGGTGCCCTGTTCGCCTTCGAGGATGTCGCGGAAGCGGTTCCAAACCGTCGAAAGCGTTGGCTTGATGCCCGCGAGCTCGCACCGGGCGCGTTCGGCGTGCGCCACCAGTTCAGCATGGAGTTCTTCGGAGATGCAGGACACCAGTTGTCCCGTTCCGGCGGTCTGCTTGGAGAACCAGAACTTGCACTGCAGCGCGTCACGCTCGAAGAGTTCCTCGAAGCGCTCTCGCGCATAGGCGTCACGCAGCGCCCGGTCGATGCAGGCGGGCGACCACGGCAGCAAGAAGTAATTCGCGTCGGCGGGACCGACCACCCAGACGATGGAGCGGCGTGCCGGGGCGGTCGCGATCCAGCGCGCCAGAGCCTCCATGGCGCCCGCGCGTCCCGCGGGCTTGAATTCGAAAGTCGCCTTGCGCGACACCCTCGATGCACCCATGGTTCGTCGAATGTCGCAAGCAATCAGTGCGTCTTCGGCAAGGTGAACGCGGATCTCGGCGCGGCTTAGAAGATGTGTGATGTCCATGACACGATTGGGCATGGAGCGCAAACAAAAGATAACTAACAATACTGGTAGGTCGCCGCCACGCATGGGTCCGCGAACGTGACATTTCTCGCGGTTCGTGGGTCGGCTTCGCTGGAGACGAACGTCCTTTGAGGGGAGCCGCGCCGACGCGCCCGACGACCGCCGTTCCACCCGCGCAGAAGCAATTTTGCGGTGAGACGGGGCGCGGGACAAGTTCTGCTCCGCGGGGGGGCAGGTTGACACTTGTTATGAAAAGTAACCAAATCGTGCAGTTGTTCTGCGCGAGCCCATGCCGCCGGTCGGAACGCAGAAGGCGTGGCTGCGATGGCCTTTAGACTGGGTCATGCTCGAAATTGTCTCGAAAGCCGAACGTGTGATGCAGCCAGTTGTCGAGTTGCGGAAGTTCGCGTCGACCTACACCTACGGCGTTCGGGCGCCGCGTGCCCATGGTGTGGTGCCACCGGTCTCCTATGTCGACGAGGGCTTTGCCACCCTGGCGGATTGCCTGCTTGATGTGGCACGCGGTCTCGGGGGCAATTTCCCGCGGATCTATGTGCGCCTGGAAGGACACTGCGTAGGGGAACGCGACGTGGCTGAACTTCTCCGTGAGCCGGCGGCCGCTGCCGCGGAACTGGAGGAGGCATGCTGCGCTCTGGAAGATCGCGTGGCGGTGCGACCGCGCAAGGCGGCGTAGCCGAGGCCCGCGTCGCGCGGCAGGGTCTGCGTCAACCGATGACCAGGCGCAGCCCGAGCGCCGAGCGCCGCGCAAAACGGGGAAAAGCCTGGCATTGGAGCGGATCGCGGAGCCTCCCGCTCCGGGGCGTGACAGCGACGGATACGCCGCTTTGGCGGATCCCGACGCAACGGCGCGACGGCCCGTCGAGGATCAGCGGGCGTGATGAGACTTTCCACACGCCGGGATCGGGTTCCTGAGATCCGCAGGGCTCATGGCAAAGCAACTTCAGCGACGCTTAAGGACTGGGGCAGAGACTGCTCCACAACCCCGGGAACAGTCCTCGGCCACGTCCCTCAAGGATTCATTTGCCATGAAGAAGTCATCCGCGATCCCCAAGCCCCTCACGCCCTCGCAAGTCAAGCACGTGCTCGAACTGCTCGATCTGTGCGAACTGGCGCCCATCGCAGCGGCCGACAAGTTCCAGCGCCTGGCCCGTACCGGTACCTTCTCCGTGGCCCAGCAGGAGGCCATCGAGATCCTGCTCTCGCTGGAACAGGACGCGATCCCCGATGCGCTCTTCGAATGCGTCGACGACGACGCCCGGGAACTGGTCCGGGACGAATTGCCGCACAGGGCGCAGCTGCGTTTCGTGCGGGCCTGAGGCTTGCCGCGCGAGCGTCTTGCCGCAGAAATACGTTTCGCGATTCGTCGAGCCTTCGGAGGGAGGTAACCCATCACGGGCGCCCGGCCCGGCTGGCCGCGCAAGAGCGTGGCGACCCACGGGGTTGCTCTCTTCACCTCACCGTTGCGTGCGGATGCGTCGGATGTGCCAGCGTGTCGGCGATCAGGCGCAGGGCGTCTTCGCATTCGTCGCGCGACATCGGTCCCCCCAGGCAGATGCGCACCGCCTCGGGCGGCATGCCGTCGGTCGAGAACGCAACGCTGGCGACCACGCCGACGTTGCGGGTGCGCAGGAAGGAGGCGAGCTCGACCATGCTCCAGGCCGACGACAGCGGCAGCCAGAGATGAAAGCAGTCGTTCGGCGCAATCACGCCGTGCTCGCCAAGGTGCTTGATGGCCAGTACCTGCCGTGCATTCGATTCGTTGCGAACGGCCTGCAGCATCGCTTCGGCGGTGCCGTCCTCGACCCAGAGCGTGGACAGTGCGTTGGTGATCGGCGAGGCCATCACGGTGGTGGCGCGCAATGCGCCGGCCAGGCGCTGTGACTGCCGCGCGCTCGGAGAACGCACGTAGGCGTTGCGAAGCCCGGCGCCCAGCGTCTTGGAGAAACCGGTGATGTAGTAAGTCAGGTCCGGCGCCATCGTCGCGATGGCCGGCGGCGGCTGGCGCGGCAGCAGGCCGTAGGCGTCGTCCTCGATGATCGGGATGGCGAAGCGCAGCGCGATGTCGGCCAGCGCCTCGCGACGCGCGCGCGGGATCGTGGCGGTGGTCGGGTTGTTGAGCGTCGGGTTGATGTAGAGCGCCTTCGGCCTGAGGGTCCTGCAGGCGTGCTCGAAGGACTCGCCCATCGGGCCCTCGTCGTCGAGCGGCAGGGCATGCAGCTGGATCCCGAGCTGCGTGGCAATCGCCTTGACACCGGGATAGGTGAGCGACTCGACGCAGATCAGCTCGCCCGGCCGCGCGAGCTGCGAGAACAGCGCGGCGAGCACGCTGTGGATGCCCGGACACACCAGCACCTGGTCGATGCGGCAGTCGGGGATGCGCGGGCGCAGCCACTGCATCGCGGCTTCGCGGTCTCGCGCGGAGCCGCCGAAGTCCTGGTAACGCAGCAGGTCGTACAGGTCGGTGTCGGCCATCACGCGCGTCGCGCTTTCCTTCATGCGCTCAAGCAGCGCCGTATCGCGCGGCTCGGGCGGAAGGTTCATCGTCATCTCGGCCGTGCTGCCGCCGCGCAGCGGCACGGAAGGGCTGGTGCCGCGGATGAAGGTGCCAGTGCCTGCGCGCGAATCGATCAGGCCGCGCTTGCGGGCTTCGGCATAGCCGCGGGCGACCGTCGTGTAGTTCAGGCGCAGGTCGGCGGCGAGGTCGCGCAGGGTCGGCAGCTTGTCGCGCGCCGTCAGCCGCCCGGTGCGGATGTCTTCGGCGAGCAGGTCGGCCAGCAACAGGTAGGCCGGACGATTGCTCGTGTCGAGCCGCTTCTGCCAGCGCTGGGCGTTCTTGTCCATGGTGAGTTGATTGCATCCATTGATTGCATTGATGGCCATGGATGGACGCATGAAGCATGCCGGGCCGCAAACGGCCTCGTGCATGGAACACGTGCGCGAACAGCCATTGATCGGGTGCATTGATCGCATGGATGTCGCGCCATTCGAGTGCGCAAAGGCGCCGCAGCGCAGCCCGGCAGGCCCCCTGGAAGCACGCCGAAAAATTCTGGAGCGACCGCAGGCCACGCGCATGCGCATTGATCGCGCATTGATCGCATGAAGGGCCTTCGCGGCTGGCACATCACATGCGAAAGAGAAGGGCGCGCAACCCCATCCAATCAACTTTTCACCCGGAGTCTTTTCCATGCCCACCGTCACCCAACCCAAGAATGCCCCCGGCGACTTCCTCGTCGACTACGAAGAAAAAGTCTTCGAGGACGTGAAGGCCGAGCCCGGCGAGAAGGCGCTGGTCACCTTCCACACCGTCGCCTTCGAAGGCTCGATCGGCTTCGTCAACCTGCTGCAGGCCACGCGGCTGAAGCGCAAGGGCTTCGACACCACGATCCTGCTCTATGGCCCCGGGGTCACGCTCGGTGTCCAGCGCGGCTTCCCGACGCTTGGCGACGAGGCCTTCCCGGGCCACCAGAACTTCAACAAGCAGATCGTCAAGTTCATGGAGGAGGGCGGCAAGGTCTACGCCTGCCGCTTCGCGCTGCAGGCGCTGTACGGCCATGGCGAAGGCGCGCTGATCCCGGGCATCCGGCCGATCAGCCCGCTCGACGTGCTGGACATCGTGCTGCTGCACCGCAAGGCCGGCGCCTTCATCCTCGACACCTGGACGCTGTGAGGCGGGGGCGGCCATGACTTCCCTTCGCATCGTGCGCGCCGCCGCGGTCCAGATCGCGCCGGATTTCGACGCGCCCGAGGGCACGCTGAACCGCGTCTGCGAGGCCATCGACGAGGCCGCCGGCAAGGGCGCGCAGATCGTGGTCTTTCCCGAGACCTTCGTGCCCTACTACCCGTACTTCTCCTTCGTGCAGCCGCCGGTGCTGCAGGGGCCGGCCCACCTCCGGCTGATGGAGCGGGCCGTGGTGGTGCCGGGGCCGGTGACGCTGGCGGTGGCCGAGCGGGCGCGTTCGCGCGGCGTCGTCGTGGTGCTGGGCGTCAACGAGCGTGACCATGGCAGCCTCTACAACACGCAACTGGTGTTCGACGCCGACGGCACCCTGGTACTCAAGCGCCGCAAGATCACGCCCACCTATCACGAGCGCATGGTCTGGGGCCAGGGCGACGGCGCCGGCCTCAAGGTGGTCGAGACGCAGGTCGGCCGTGTCGGCGCGCTGGCCTGCTGGGAGCACTACAACCCCTTGGCGCGCTACAGCCTGATGGCCCAGCACGAGGAGATCCACTGCGCGCAATTCCCAGGCTCGCTGGTGGGTCCGATCTTCGCGGAACAGATGGAGGTGACGATCCGCCATCACGCGCTGGAGTCGGGCTGCTTCGTCATCAATGCCACCGGCTGGCTGACCGATGCGCAGATCAGTGCCATCACGCCCGATGCGGCGCTGCAGAAGGCGCTGCGCGGCGGCTGCCACACGGCCATCGTCTCGCCCGAAGGCAAGCACCTTGCACCACCACTGACCGAAGGCGAAGGCATGGTCATCGCTGACCTCGACATGGCGCTCATCACCAAGCGCAAGCGAATGATGGATTCGGTCGGCCACTACGCGCGGCCCGAACTGCTGAGCCTGGCCATCAACGACCGGCCTGCCACCACCACGCTGCGGATGCCGCCAGCGCAGGGCGCCTTCGCTTCTTCCACCCCCGATCCCCGGAGCCTTCACCATGAACACCACGGAAATCCCATCGAGCCGGCAACTGATGACCGAGTTGCAGTCCTTCGGGTTGCGGCTGGTTGATCCGACAGCCGGTGTGTCGAGCCGCCGCGGCGGTGCCGGTCCGTCGGACCACAAGGCCGTCACGGTCGACGGCCACACGATCATGGTGCCTGTCCACACCTCCACGGCGTGGCACTCGCCCTTCACCGCCGAGGCGCCGAACGCGCTTGGCGTGAGCCGGGTGATGCGCGGCAGCATTCCGATCGCGAACATCAGCTTTCCGAAGCAGCCGCGCTTCTACAGGATGCAGACCTTTGACGGCGTGCCCTATTCGCACATCGCGACGCTGCACGGTTCCGACGTCCTCGCGACCACCGTGCTGCAGACCTGCATCCGCTACGAGAGCCGGCGCAAGAGCTGCAAGTTCTGCGCGATCGGTCAGTCGCTCGCGGCCGGCCGCACCATCGCGCGCAAGACGCCGGAACAGCTGGCCGAGGTGGCGCGCGCCGCGGTGCTGCTCGACGGCGTGAAGCACATGGTGATGACCACCGGCACGCCCAACGCGACCGACCGCGGCGCCGCGATCCTCTGCGAGAGCGCCTTCGCGATCAAGGCCGCGGTCGACATCCCGATCCAGGGCCAGTGCGAACCGCCCGACGACGACCAGTGGTTCCATCGCATGCGTGCAGCCGGCATCGATACGCTGGGCATGCACCTCGAAGTGGTGACGCCGGCGCTGCGCGAACGCATCATGCCGGGCAAGGCCGCGGTGCCGGTCTCGCGCTACATGAGCGCCTTCGAGGCGGCGGTCGGCGTGTTCGGCCGCGGACAGGTCAGCACCTACATCCTGGCGGGCCTGGGCGACACGCGCGAGGCGATCCTCGAGATCTGCGACCGGCTGCTCGCGATCGGCGTCTACCCCTTCGTCGTGCCATTCGTACCGATCGGTGGCACGCCGCTGGAAGACCATCCCGCGCCGTCGCCCGAGTTCATGCGGTCGATCCTGCAGCCGCTCGGGCAGAGCGTGTCTGCGGCGAACCTGCGCTCGAGCGACATCAAGGCCGGCTGCGGAAAGTGCGGCGCCTGCTCGTCGCTGTCCGTCTACGAATCCTGAAGAAAGGGGCCCGACATGAGCTGCATCGATGATGTCGTCGAGCCGGTGCTTGAATACGCGCCGGTCGAGTTCCTGGTGCGTGAAGCGGCCCAGCAATGGGAACGCGACGAGGCTTTCGCGCTGCGGCGTGCGGTGTTCTGCATCGAGCAGGGCATCTTCGCGGGGGATGACCGCGACGGCATCGACGAGCGCTCGCAACTGCTGGTCGCGATGTCCTGCATCGCCGGCATGCCGGACCAGGTGGTCGGCACGGTGCGCATCCACGAACCCGAACCCGGCCTGTGGTGGGGCTCGCGGCTGGCGGTGCACCCGGCCTTTCGCAGCCAGGGGCACCTGGGCGCGACGCTGATACGCCTGGCCGTGACGCGCGCGCATGCGCAGGACTGCCGGACCTTCCTGGCGCATGTGCAGTCGCAGAACGTGCCGCTGTTCCACAAGCTGCACTGGCGCAGCCTTGCCGAGTTGTCGATCCATGGCCGCCCGCACACCGAGATGCAGGCGGACCTGGCCTTCTATCCGCCGTGCCACGACGCTGCCAGCGGCTTCGTCTCGCGGGCGAGGAGCCGGACATGAGCACGCCTTGCCGCCCCAAGGGCGAATACCGCAGTGCGCAGCACGGAGGTTGCGCAATGACCTTGTCCGACATCGCGACCGCGCTGCGCGAGAGCCGCGGCTTCGCGCACAAGCGCGACATTAGCGGCGTGGTGGCTGCGCTGGGCCATTCGCTTCCCGGCGGCACGGCAGCGCTGGCGCAGGCGGTGCCGGTCGGCGACGACTGTGCCGCCATCCCGGACGGGCAGGGCGGCTACCTGCTGTTCGCGATCGAGGGGCTGGTGGAGGACTTCATCGAGCGCATGCCGCGCTTCGCCGGCTACTCGGGCGTGATGGTCAACGTCAGCGACATCTATGCGATGGGCGGTCGCCCGACGGCGGTGGTCGACGCGATCTGGAGCGACGGCATGCAGCACGCCGACCAGATGCTCGCCGGCATGGCCGATGCCGCCGCCCGGTACGGCGTGCCGATCGTCGGCGGCCACAGCAACCAGCGCAGCCTGCGGCCCCAACTGGCGGTGGCGATCCTCGGGCGCGCACGCAAGCTGCTGACGAGTTTCTCGGCGAGGCCGGGCGATCTGCTCCTGATGGCGGTGGATCTGCGTGGCGCTTACCAAGACCCGTTTCCGTTCTGGGATGCATCGAGCTCGGCGCCGGGCGCACGGCTGCGTGCCGACCTGGAAGTGTTGCCGGCGCTGGCCGAAGCAGGCCTGTGCGACGCGGCCAAGGACATCAGCATGGCCGGCGCGATCGGCACGGCATTGATGCTGCTGGAGTGTTCGCAGGTCGGCGCCACCATCGATCTCGACAAGATTCCCCGGCCCGATGGCGCACCCCTGCTGCGGTGGCTCGGTGCCTTCCCCAGCTTCGGTTTCATCCTCAGCGTGCGCCCCGACAAGCTGGGCGAGGTGCTCACGCGTTTCGCGGCGCGCGACATCGCCTGCCAGGTGATCGGCGAGGTCGACGACACGCGCACGCTCACTCTGCGGCAGGGCGACGAACGCGAGATGCTGTGGGACCTGCGCCGCGATGCCTTCATCTGCGAGGCTGCCGATGCGCAGGCGTCCCATGCATGAGGTCGAGGCCCGGCCGCTGCGCATCGGCCTCCTGACCCATTCGGTGAACCCGCGCGGTGGCGTGGTCCACACGCTGGAGCTCGCGCAGGCGCTGCACGATGCCGGCCATGAGGTCACGGTGATGGCACCCGCAGCGCCGGGCCAGCGCTTCTTCCGGCCGGTGCGCTGCGATACGCACCTGGTGCCGGTGCAGGCCGCGCCTCGCGACATGGTTGAGATGGTCGCCTCGCGCATCGCCGCCTTTCGTGCGTCGATCGGCGAGTTGCTGCAACGCGAGTGTTTCGACGTATGGCACGCGCAGGATCCGATTGGCGCCAACGCCCTGGCAGACCTGCGGGCGGCCGGGCTGATCGACGGTTTCGTGCGCACCGTGCACCACCTGGAGGTCTTCGAGGCTGCACAGCTCATGCAGTGGCAGTCGCGCGGCTTTCTCCGAGCGCGGCAGGTCTTCTGCGTCAGTCGACTGTGGCAGACACGCCTTCGGGCCGGACACGGGATCGAGGCCGCCGAAGTGGCCAATGGCATCGATGGCGAACGCTTCAGCCCGGTGCCCACCGCCGGCGATGCGGCGCTGGCGCAGCGCCTTGGCTTGCTCGCCGGAGCGCCGATCGTGCTGGCGCTCGGCGGCGTCGAGGCGCGCAAGAACACGCTGCGACTGCTGGAGGCGTTCCTGCAACTCCGAAGGGACTTACCGACGGCACAACTGGTCATCGCCGGCGGCGCCAGCCTGCTCGACCATGCGCAATACCACCGGGCCTTCGCCGCGCTCGCGCAGGCCGGTGGCCTCCCCGTCGGAGCCGGCCAACCCATCGTGCTGGCGGGACCGCTGCCCGACGCCGACATCCCTTCGCTGTACCGCCTTGCCGACGTGGTCGCGATGCCTTCGCTCAATGAAGGCTTCGGCCTGGTCGTGCTGGAGGCGCTGGCCAGCGGCGTGCCGGTCGTGGTGTCGCGCATCGCACCGTTCACGGAGTACCTGCAGACGGACGAGTTGCAGTGGGCCGATCCGTTGGACGCGTGCGCCATTGCCAGCGCCTTGCGAGTCGCCATCGAGCAGCGCGAGCCTGAGCGCATCGCTGCATCGGCGGCCCGCCTTGGCGCGCGCTTCAGCTGGCCGGCCAGCGCGGCGCGCCATGTCCAGCTCTACCGCGAGGGACTGCGCGACGCTGCCACGCGCGCCGATTCCCTTGCGACCTTTTGAGGATCGATCCCATGCCCGTCATGCATTTCCAGGTCCGCTGGCCGGACGACAGCGAGACCCGCTGCTATTCCCCTTCGCTGGTCGTCCGGGACTTCCTCGTTCCCGGCGAGCGCTATCCGCTGGCCGACTTCCTCGGGCGTGCGCGCGAGGCACTCGGCATCGCGTCCGAGCGCGTGCGCGCCAAGTATGGCTTTGCCTGCTCGCAGGCCATGGACCAGCTCGCGGAGATCGAGCAGGTCGCCCGCCGATTCGATGCCCATCCCGATGCGCAGGTCGTGATCCTGCGCTTCGACTGACCCACCCGACTGTTGAGAGAGATTTCCATCATGAACACCCGCCCCACCCACTACAGCGTCGTCATCATCGGCGGCGGCCAGTCCGGCCTGTCGTTGAGCCATTGTCTTCAGCAGCGAGGCATCGACCACCTGGTGATCGAGAAGCGCACGCTGGTCCATAGCTGGCGCACCCAGCGCTGGGATTCCTTCTGCCTGGTCACGCCCAACTGGCAATGCAACCTGCCCGGCTGGTCGTACACCGGCAGCGATCCGCACGGCTTCATGGTGAAGGACGAGATCAACGCCTGGCTGGCCGGCTTCGTCGAACAGGTGCAGGCACCTGCCATCGAGGGCGTGAGTGTCGAGAAGGTCTCGCGTGACGGCGAGGCGGATCGCTATGCCATCGACACCAGCGCAGGACGCTACACCGCGGACCAGGTCGTCGTGGCCTCGGGCGGCTATCACAAGCCTGTGGTCCCGCGCATGGCCGAGCGGCTGCCGGCGGGCATCGTGCAATACCACTCGGCGCAGTACCGCAATCCAGCGCAGCTCCCGGAGGGCGCGGTGCTGGTCGTGGGCTGCGGCCAGTCCGGTGCCCAGATCGCGGAGGATCTGCACCTGGCCGGGCGGAAGGTGTATCTCGCCACGGGCAATGCCCCGCGCTGTGCCCGCTTCTACCGCGGCAAGGACGTGGTCGACTGGCTCGCCGACATGAACTACTACGACATGCCGGTGACCGCGCACCCGCTGCGCGAGGGTGTGCGCGACAACACGAACCACTACGTCACCGGACGCGACGGCGGCCGCGACATCGACCTGCGCCGATTCGCCACCGAGGGCATGGAACTCTTCGGTCTGATGACCGGGCTGGACGGCGACACCCTGCAGTTCAAGCCCAACCTGCGCGCGAATCTCGATCACGCGGACCAGATCTACAACGGCATAAACGCCTCCATCGACAAGTTCATTGCGGCCAACGGCATCGACGCACCGGCCGGCGGCGTCTACGAGCCGGTGTGGCAGCCGGAAGGGGAACGCAGCACGCTGAGCCTGCGCGCCTCGGGTATCACCAGCGTCGTGTGGTGCATCGGATTCCTGCCCGACTTCGCCTGGATCGACGCGCCGGTCTTCAATGGCCGCGGCGACCCGGTGCACTTGCGCGGCGTGACGGGCGTGGCCGGGCTCTATTTCCTTGGGCTTCCGTGGCTGCATACCTGGGGCTCCGGGCGCTTCTCGGGCGTGGCGCGCGATGCGGAGTTTCTGGCTGAACGGATCGACGAGATGCGCGGCCGCCTGCAACAAGGAGGCGAACAAGCGGTCGGCAGCTTGGCGGTTGACGTCTCCTCTGAATCCCGGACTTTTCAAGACTAGAGGCACGGTTGCTTCCGGTAGCGCCCGAATGGGCGCAAGGAGAAGCAACGAAGAGGTCGAGATTCAGCGAGGCGCAGATCGCGTATGCGTTGAGGCTGGCCCTACCGAGTCGCCAGTGGTCACGATGTGCGCGCCGCGCCTACATCAGCTGCGCTTCAAATGCACGATAGAAGTCTTCAAGTTCGGTTGTCAGCATTGCTGTCTTCCGCGACGTACCGCTCTTGCGGCGCGAGCCGGCCGGAGAACTGTCCCGAGACTCGATCGGCCTGTCAAGACGAATTGGCCGGACGCCTGCGCCGCTACGGTGCCATTGCCGGCGGAACGGTCCCCGTGCACTCCGCAATCCCGATCCGGCGCGAGCCCGCGCCTTCGCAGTGTCCTATGCCGAGTAGTCCCTGCACGATCTGGCGACGCCGCGCTTTGAGCCGCCGAGGCCGTAGCGCAATCGCTGGTCAAGATCCTGCCCACAGCCATGGGCTGGTCGTGCTTTCTTCGGATGAGCTTTCCAGAATCGTCGCCGCGGGCATTGCTGAAAAGTAGGCGAGAGGATCGCGAGACGGAGTTGCCAACGTCCCTGAACCAATGGCGGGCTCAGGGTAAGTTCGCTAGTGGCTTTCCCTAATGCCCCCGGGGCGTCGAAATCGGCGTCCTTGCAGTCCGCGCATCCCACATGCGGTTCGTGCGGCATCACTTGCATCTCGTGCTTTTTCGTGCGGTGTGAAGGGTCTGCGACGCAGAGTGCCGCGTTCGAGCGGGCACTGCGGCCGGCGCTACGATGCCATTCGGCTCGACCGAGGCATTCAAGAGTGACCACCCCCACCGTTTCAGATCCAACAGCCGCCTCCGATGTCGCAGGACCTCGCACCCCGTCGCGGATGTCTCCTCTCTACGCGCTAGAGCGCTTCGACATCGGGATCGTGTATCTCGACGTCGAGCGCCGAGTGGTCGGCATGAACGACCTCGCTCGGCGCACGCTGCCCGTGGAAGAGTTGCGACCGTTCGATCGCCATGTGCTGGGGCTGCATCCCGAGCGGTCGCGACCCAAGGTAGCCTTCCTGCTCGACCAGGCGGCCGTCTGCCCCGTGGCCAATCCGCCACCGATGACGATGATCATCAACATCCCCGAGCGGGTGCTGCTGATCAAGGTGTCGCGCCTCTCGGATGGGCAGGCCGGTCCGTCGGGCTACGTGCTGGTCTTTCACGACATCACCGAGATCGTCAGCGGCGAGTTGCCTGTGAAGAGCGAGGAAGCGAATCAACCGCGTCGCCTGATGAAGATACCGACGGCTTCCGGCAACCAGGTGGTGCTCGTCGATGTCGGCGACGTGCTGCACCTGCATTCGGACGGCCACTACACGAGGGTCGTCACCGCCGAGGAAAACCGGTTCTGCAACCTCAGCATCAGCGACATCGAGACACGGCTGGATCCGCAACGCTTCATGCGGGTGCATCGAAGCCACATCGTCAACCTGGGCGCCATCCAGGCCCTCGTGCGCGAGGGCGGCCGCCTGGTCATCCAGCTCGACGACGGGACGCGCACGGTGCCGGTCTCGCGCACCAGCGCCGCGGACCTCCTGGCGCGCCTGGGCATGACGCCGACGGAAGGCTCCGCCAGGCGCCAGGGGTCCTTGGCCGACGATACCTAGGGATAACACCAGGATCGCTTTCCCTAGGGCTCTGCGCGCACGAAATGGCCCGATCTGCAGTTCGTGCAATCGCACGCCAGTTCGCACCCCCGCCGCCGCAGTTGATGCCAACAGCCGCTATTTGACGGCAAGTTGAGCCCCGGCGCGATCGGAACGAGACTTCTTGCATGCCATTTGCGGCATGTTCTGGAGCCCTCGATGATCCCGCCTGCATTCGACTATCACGCGCCCACTTCGGTGGGCGAGGCATTGAACCTGATGGGGCGGCTCGGCTCCGACGCCAAGCTTCTGGCGGGCGGACACAGCCTGCTGCCGATGATGAAGCTGCGCTTCGCGCAACCCGAGCACCTCATCGACCTGAACCGCATCGACTCGCTTCGCGGCATCCGCGAGGAGGGCTCGACAGTGGTGATCGGCGCCATGACGGTCGAGAATGACCTGATCAGCTCGCCGATCCTCCAGGCGAAGGTCCCGCTGCTGCCCGAGGCGGCCCGGCTGATTGCCGACCCGCAGGTGCGCAACCGCGGCACGATCGGCGGCGACATCGCGCACGGCGACCCCGGCAACGACCACCCAGCCCTGTCCATCGCGCTGGACGCCACGTTCGTGCAGCAAGGCCCCAAGGGTCAGCGCCAGGTCAAGGCCGACGCCTTCTTCCACGGCACCTACATGACGGAACTCGCGGACGACGAGATCCTCGTCGAGATACGAATCCCCGCGTTCGGACCCAGGACGGGCTACGCCTACGAAAAGCTCAAGCGAAAAACCGGGGACTGGGCCACCGCGGGCGCCGCCGTGGTCATGCGGATGAATGGCGAGCAGGTCAGCCAGGTGCGCATCGCGCTGACGAATGTCGCGGCCACCGCCCTGCGCGCCGAAGCCGCAGAAGCGGTGCTGCTCGGCAACCCGCTGACGGAAGCGCTGATCTCCCAGGCGGCTGCAAAGGTCATGGAGATCTGCGATCCGGCCGAAGACCTGCGGGGCGATCGCGAATACAAGACGGCGATGGCCGGCGAGATGTTCAAGCGCGCGATCCGCAAGGCGGCGGCGCGTTGCCACTGACAACCAACCCAGGAGACCCGAAGGTCATGACAAAGAAGCTTCTCACGGTCAAGGTGAACGGCCGCACGATCGAAAAAGCGGTCGAGCCGCGCATCCTGCTCATCCACTTCCTGCGCGAAGACTGCCAGCTCACCGGCGCGCACATCGGCTGCGACACCAGTCACTGCGGCGCCTGCACGGTCGACCTGGATGGACGCTCGGTGAAGAGCTGCACCCACCTCGCGGTGCAGTGCGAGGGTTCCGACGTGCTCACCGTCGAAGGGCTTGCGAAAGGACCTGTCCTGCATGCTGTCCAGGAGGGCTTCTACAGGGAACACGGTCTGCAGTGCGGCTTCTGTACCCCCGGCATGCTGATGCGTGCCTATCGCTTCCTGCAGGAAAACCCGGACCCGACGGAAACCGAAGTCCGCGTCGGCATGAGCGGCAATCTCTGCCGCTGCACGGGCTACCAGAACATCGTCAAGGCGGTGTTGCATGCGGCCGCCAAGCTGCAGCAGACCGCCAGGGAGGCCGCATGAACGCGCCCGTCGATCCGAAGCTGCTCGAGCGCAGCGCCGCACTGCAGGGCATGGGCGACAGCCGCCTGCGAAAGGAAGACGCACGCTTCATCCAGGGCAAGGGCAACTACGTCGACGACATCAAGATGCCCGGCATGGTGCACATGGACATCGTGCGCTCGCCGTACGCCCACGCGCGCATCAAGAGCATCGACAAGTCCGAGGCGCTGAAGGTGCCTGGCGTCATCGCCGTCCTCACGGCCGAAGACCTCAAGCCGCTCAAGCTGCACTGGATGCCCACGCTGGCCGGAGACGTCGCGGCGGTGCTGGCCGACGAGAAGGTGCACTTCCAGATGCAGGAAGTCGCCGTCGTGCTCGCCGAAGACCACTACGCCGCGGCAGACGGCGTGGAGGCCGTGATCGTCGAGTACGAAGAGCTTCCGGTCGTGATCGACCCGCACATGGCGCTGGCCCCCGACGCGCCGGTGCTGCGCGAAGACCTGGCCGGAAAGACCGAAGGTGCGCACGGCAAGCGCGACCACCACAACCACATCTTCACCTGGGACGCCGGCGACAGGGAACTGGTGGACGCGGCCTTCGCCAAGGCGCCGGTCACGGTGAAGGAGCACGTCATCTACCCGCGCGTGCACCCTTGCCCGCTGGAGACCTGCGGCTGCGTCGCCTCCTTCGATCCGATCCGCGGCGAGCTGACCACCTTCATCACCTCGCAGGCGCCCCATGTGGTGCGCACGGTGGTCTCGCTGCTGTCCGGTATCCCGGAATCGAAGGTGCGCATCGTTTCGCCCGACATCGGCGGCGGCTTCGGCAACAAGGTCGGTATCTATCCGGGCTACGTGTGCGCGATCGTCTCGTCGATCGTGCTCGGCAAGCCGGTCAAGTGGGTCGAGGATCGCATCGAGAACATCTCCACCACCGCGTTTGCCCGCGACTACCACATGGACGGAGAACTCGCCGCCACCGCGGACGGCCGCATCCTGGGCCTGCGCGTCAACGTTCTGGCCGACCACGGTGCATTCGACGCCTGCGCCGACCCGACCAAGTTCCCGGCCGGCATGTTCCACATCTGCTCGGGCTCCTACGACATCCCGGCGGCCTTCTGCAGCGTGAAGGGGGTCTACACCAACAAGGCGCCGGGCGGCGTGTCCTACCGTTGCTCATTCCGCGTCACGGAAGCGGTGTACGTCATCGAGCGCATGGTCGACGTGCTGGCGCAGAAGCTGGGCATGGACAAGGCCGAGATCCGCGCGAAGAACTTCATCCGCAAGGAGCAGTTTCCCTACAGGAGCCCGTTCGGCTTCGAGTACGACTCGGGCGACTACCACACCGCGCTTCAGAAGGTGCTGGATGCCGTGGACTACAAGGGGCTGCGCGCCCAGCAGGCGGCCAGGCGGGCCGACCCGGACGCGCGAACCTTGATGGGCATCGGCCTGGTGACGTTCACGGAGGTCGTGGGCGCGGGGCCCAGCAAGATCTGCGACATCCTCGGTGTCGGCATGTTCGACAGCTGCGAGATCCGCATCCACCCGACCGGCAGCGCCATCGCCCGCATGGGGACCATCACGCAGGGCCAGGGCCACCAGACGACCTACGCGCAGATCATCGCGACGGAACTGGGCATTCCCTCGGAAGTGATCCAGGTCGAAGAGGGCGACACCAACACCGCTCCCTACGGACTGGGCACCTACGGCTCCCGCTCGACGCCGGTCGCGGGTGCGGCCATTGCGCTGGCGGCACGCAAGATCCACGCGAAGGCCCGCAAGATCGCCGCGCACCTGCTCGAGGTCGGCGAGAACGACCTCGACTGGGAAATCGACCGCTTCAAGGTCAAGGGCGACGACGCGCGGTTCAAGAGCATGAAGGACATCTCGTGGGCCGCCTACCACCAGCCGCCCGAAGGCATGGAGCCGGGCCTGGAGGCGGTGCACTACTACGACCCGCCGAATTTCACCTACCCCTTCGGCATCTACCTGTGCGTGGTCGACATCGACCGAGCCACCGGCGAGACCAAGGTGCGCCGCTTCTATGCGCTCGACGACTGCGGCACGCGCATCAACCCGATGATCATCGAGGGCCAGATCCACGGCGGCCTGACGGAGGGCTACGCGGTGGCCATGGGCCAGCAGATGCCTTTCGACGCGCAGGGTAACCTGCTCGGCAACACGCTGATGGACTACTTCCTGCCGACCGCCGTCGAAACCCCGCATTGGGAGACCGACCACACCGTCACGCCGTCTCCGCACCATCCGCTCGGTGCCAAGGGTGTCGCGGAGTCGCCGCACGTCGGCTCGATCCCGACCTTCACGTCGGCGGTGGTCGACGCCTTCGCCCACCTTGGCGTCACGCAGATGACCATGCCGCACAACAGCTACCGCGTGTGGCAGCAACTGAAGCAATCCGGAGCGGCCCTGTAATGGAAGTCCAACTCGACAAGCGCTATCCGCTCGAGGTGTCCGGCGAGCGGGCGTGGGTGGTCCTGTCCGACATCCGCGCGGTGGCGGGCTGCATGCCGGGCGCGCAGATCACCGACCAGCTGGACGACACGCACTACAAGGGGACCGTCAAGAGCAAGGTCGGACCCGCGGTGATGACGTTCAACGGCGACATCGAGGTGCTGGGCCTCGATGTGCAGAAGCGCCGGCTGGAAATGCTCGGCAAGGGCACGGACAAGGGCGGCTCGTCGGCGTCGATGAACCTCGTCGCGCACATCGAGCCCGGAGCGACGCAGGGCACGTCCGTGCTCACCGGCCTGGCGACCGTCACCGTCAGCGGCAAGCTGGCACAGTTCGGCGGCCGGCTGCTGGTGCCGATTGCCGACGCGATGCTGGCGCAGTTCGCTGACAACTTCCGCGCTGCGGCCGCCATCGTTGAAGCCCCCGTCACAGCCCCGGCGAATGAAACTTCCGTCGGGCCTGCAATGGTCGAGGCCGCCCCGCCGCCGACTCCGAGTCCCGAACCCGCCAGGGAGCGGGGGAACGAGCTCAATGCCTTGCGGCTGGTGTGGATCATCGTCAAGGGCTGGTTCGCCAACCTGTTCGGCAAGAAGACGGCGTGAACCGATCATGGACGACTTCCTGCGCGAGTCCCTGCACCGCAGTGGGTACATCGCCGACGAGGCGCTCGCGACCACGCTGTGGCTGGCCGGAGAACTCCAGCGCCCGCTGATGATCGAAGGCGACGCGGGCGTCGGCAAGACCGCGCTGGCGGCCGCGCTCGCGCGTGCGCAGGACCGTCGCCTGGTGCGGCTGCAGTGCCACGAAGGCCTCGACATGTCGCAGGCCGCCTACGAGTGGAACTATGGCCGGCAACTCCTGGCCATCCGACTGCGCGAGACCTCGGGGCAGCGCGCCGCCGAAGCGGACCTGTTCTCGCGCGAGTACCTGCTGGAGCGTCCCTTGCTTCAGGCGATCTCCAGCGATGCGCCCTGTGTGCTGCTGATCGACGAGATCGATCGTGCGGACGAGGCCTTCGAGGCCTTCCTGCTCGAGGTGCTGGCCGAATACCAGATCACCGTGCCCGAACTGGGCACCGTGCGCGCCAAGCACGTGCCGCAGGTGGTGCTGACCAGCAACGGCACGCGCGAGCTCTCGGATGCCTTGCGCCGGCGCTGCCTGTATCACTACCTCGGCTATCCCACGCTGGCACGCGAGATCGCGATCGTGCGCGCCACGCTCCCCGGCGCAGAGAGCGCGCTTGTCGAGCAGGCCGTGACTTTCGTGCAGGCCTTGCGCCGAGAAGATCTCGCGAAGAAGCCGGGAATCGCCGAGACACTGGACTGGGTCCGTGCATTGCATCGTCTCGAGTTCAAGGCGCTGCCGGAGGATCCCCACGCGCTCGAGGCATCCCTCTCGTGCCTGCTGAAGACGCGGGAAGATCGCTTCCAGTTCGATGCCGGCCGTGTTCGGCAGGTGCTGGAAGGGCGGCGCAGCGTGGGCGTTGCCGAGAAGGCAGCGCAGGCGGTGTGACATGGGCACCGAAGCGAATCCTCTGGAGCGCATCGCAGGATTTGCCGCGATGCTGCGTGAGCATGGCCTCACGGTCGGGGTGGCGGAGCAGCAGGCCATGGTGCGTGCCGCACTGGCCCTGCCGCTGGCGCATTGCGCCAGGATCGACCCGGCCTGGCGCGCCATCGCCTGCCACGATGCGCGCGACTGGCAGCGCTGGCCCGACCTGTTCGAACGCTTCTGGTATCCGCACAAGGTGAAGGGCGGCACGCGCGTCAGCGGCCAGACACGCCCGAGGCGCAGCCTGGAGCAACTCGTGCAGAGCCTGCAACAGCGCGCGGCTTCGGAGACATCGCCGCAGGCGAACGGCCCCGCCTTGCCCGATGCCGCGATGCAAGCCGGCCTGGCCGCCTCGGACGATCCCGGCATCGCCCGGGCCCAGGGCGGCGCGAGCCGCACCGAAGCGCTTCACGACCGCTCGCTGTCCCAATGGCTGCCCCAGGATCTGGCGCAGCTCGAGCGCCTGGCGGAACAGATCGCCCAGGCGCTGCGCCGGCGCCTCACGCGCCGCTGGCACGACAACCCTGTCGGGCGCCGCCTCGATCTGCGGCGCACCCTTCGCGCCAGCCTGGCCACCGGCGGCCTGCCGGTGCACCCGGTCTGGCGCTCGCCGCGGCGGGAGCGGCCACGCCTGTTCATCCTCGTCGACGTCAGCCGCTCGATGGAGACCCACGCCCAGCTGTTCCTGCGCATTGCACGCGCGTTCGTGCTGGCGATGAATGCGCGGGTCTTCGTCTTCCATACGCGCCTGGCGGAAGTCACGCCCCTGCTGCGCAGCAGTTCGACGGCAGTGCAGGAAAAGGTCAATGCCGTGACCGCCGGCTTTGGCGGCGGCACCCGGATCGCCACGAGTCTGGCCGATTTCCACGCGGTGCACGCACGCGCCCAGCTTGGACGCCACGCGCGGGTCTGGGTGCTCTCCGACGGTTTCGACGCCGACGAGCCGCATCGCCTCGCGGAGGAACTGGCGCGGGTGCGTGGGTACGGCGCGCGCATTTCCTGGTTCCACCCCTCGGCCGAGCCGCCGGCCTCGCAAGGCATGCAGGCGGCGAGGGCGCAGCGCGGGCTGATCGAGCGCTTTCACCGCCTGAACAGCTTGCGCGACCTGACGCAACTCGCCGCTCATGTCCATTGAGTGACGCGAAAAAGGAGCATTGCATGACCACTGCCGAAAACGTCTTCGAAGCCGCCCAGCGCCTGCAGCACGACGGCACGCCTTACGCCCTGGTGAGCGTGATCCGCGCGCGCGCGCCGGCATCGGCGCATCCCGGCGACAAAGCCGTGGTGACCGTGGATGGGCAACTGCACGGCTGGATCGGCGGCGGCTGCGCCCAGCCCGCGGTCATCCGCACCGTGCGCCAGGTGCTCAGCGACGGAAAGGCCAAGCTGATCCGGATCACGCCCGCGGAGGAGGGCATGGAGCGGGAACTGGGCGATGTCCTGGAGTTCGGCATGAGCTGCCATTCCGGGGGGACGCTGGAACTGTTCGTGGATCCGGTGCTGCCACGCGCCCGCCTCGTGGTCATCGGTGCGTCACCGGTTGCGCACAGCCTGGTGCAGTTGGCGCCACGGGTCGGCTTCGCGGTCACGCTCGTCGCGCACGAAGCCGAGGACGCCGACTATCCGGATGCGGAGCGCGTGATCGCGTGCGACGACCCGGGCACGGCGGGGCCCCGGATTCCCGCGAACGCATGGGTGGTCGTCGCCACGCAGGGCAGGCGCGATGTGCAGGGGCTGCGGCTCGCGCTTTCGGTGTCGGCGCGCCAGGTGTCCTTCGTCGCCAGTGCGAAGAAGGCCGGCGTGTTGAAGGACTCGCTGATTGCCAGCGGCAGCGCCCCGGCGGCCGTGGCTGCCATCGTGGCGCCTGCGGGCTATCCGATAGCCGCGACGACGCCGGAAGAGATCGCGCTGTCCGTGCTCGCAGCCGTGGTCTCGCATCGGCGCGGTGCGCTCGTCTCCGATGACATCGGTCTCGAGCCTGCGCTTGGGCCCCCTGCGGTTGCGTCGGCCCTGGTTGCGGCTACAACGGCGGCCCATTCGTGCTGCGCAACGGCGACGGAGCCGGTGCTGGCGGTTCCTGCCAAGTCTTGCTGCGGAGGTTGACCATGGGCTGCATCATGAAGGGTGGCCGAGGCCTCTATTCGCGGGTGACGGTCGCTGCCGTGTTGCTGGCCGCGGGCGCGGGCGAGCGCATCGGCAGGCGGCCCAAATGCCTGCTCGAACTGGGCGGCGTTCCGCTGATTCGACGGATGCTGATCGCGCTGTCGGGCGCCGGCGTCGACGAACTGGCCGTCGTCCTGGGGCACCACGCCGAGCAGATCGGGCCGGCGGTCGAGACCTTTCCGGTCACGGTGGTTCACAACCCGCGTCCCGACGAGGGCCAGGTGTCTTCGCAGCGCCTGGGCCTGGCCGCGCTGACGGGCCGATGCGATGCGGTCGTCGTGGCGCTGGCCGACCAGCCGCTCATCAATGCACAGGACATCTCGGCCTTGATCGGCGCCTGGAAGAAGCGCCCGCCGGGCACCGACGTGGTCTACCCGCAAGTGCAGGGCGAGCGCGGCAATCCCGTCATGTTCAGTGCCGACGTGCGCGAACGGATCCTCGCCGGCGAGGCCAACGTCGGCTGTCGCCAGTGGCAGGCGCGGCACCCCGAGATGGTGGCGCCCTTTGCGACCGACAACCGGCGCTACCGCGTCGACATCGACACCCTCGAAGACCTCGAGCGCTTCGAGCGCGAGACCGGGCACGCGCTGCGCTGGCCGCGCGCGGTGGCAGTCTGACCCGGCGATGAGCATCGACGCAGGCTTCCATTCACTGTGGCCCACGCCGCTGGGCGTGCACCGCCATGCCGACGCAGCTGCGCTCAACCCGCTGCTGGCGCGCGTGTTCGGTGCCATGCGCGTCACGCAGCTGCATGAGAAGGCGCAACCGCAGGGCGCCTTCTTCGCCAGCGACGACGACCTGCTGCGCCGCGTGCAGTTGCCGGAATGGGAGGGATTCCTGAATTTCCTGCTCCAAAGCCTGCGCGACACGGCCACGCACGCCAACCGCGGGGCCTGGCCGCAGCGGGGCCTCGATCTGCGCATCGCGCTCGAAGGCCTCTGGTTCCAATGCGCCAACCACGGCGCCTTCCACGACGTGCACACGCATGGCAACTGCTCCTGGTCGGGCGTGTACGTGGTGCAGGTGGACGCGCCGGCGCGACGCAGGGAGCACCCCGTCTACGGCGTGGCCAACGGCGTGACGCGCTTCTACGGCCCGTCGTTCCTGGCCCTCGCGGGTGGACATGTCGATCTCGGCAACGCGTACCTGCAGCCGCCGCACCTGGACATCGAGCCGGTGCCGGGGCAACTCGTGCTGTTCCCCTCGTGGCTGGCGCACCAGGCCTTGCCCTACGACGGCGAGTCGGAGCGGATCGTGGTCTCGTTCAATGCCAGCGTTCACGCGGCGCGTGGGAGCGATCGGCTGCATGACTACAGCGCTCACTAGTGGAAGCTCCATGCGCCTGCTGGCGGCGCGCAGCCTGGCCTGGGCGCTGCTGATCGGAGGCTGGCTCGTGCTGGGCACGCTCGGCCAGCTGCGGCTGCCCCTTTGGGCGGGTGGACTGGCGCCGGTCGCACTGTGGCTCGGCACCATCGGGCTGGGGCTTCGCTTCGGGTCTTCGCGGGTGCCATCGGCCGCGCAGCTGCGCGCGATCCTTGTTCTGGCGGGCCTGGCCACGGTCGCGGCGCTGGCCTGGGCCAGCGACAACGGCGGCGCGGTGGCGATCGCATTGGCCTCGATCGGCTGGGGTGTGTTGGTGGTGGCCGCATCGCGCGCGGCGCGCAGGAGGCCCGCCTGTCCGACAGGGCTCATCCACTGCGCGCTGCCGGCAGCCAACTGGACGTCGTGGTCCGATCCTGCGATGTGGCCCGTGCAGTCCGCGCGCTGGGCCATGCTGCCGATGATGGCGTCGCTCGCCATCACGGCGCAATGGTGCGGGGGCGCCTGGGGTTCGGCGCCCTGGCTATCGAGCGGCTTGCATCTTTCCGCCATGCTGCTGCCTTCCGTGGCTTTGCATCTGGCGCGTGTCAGGCTGCACACCAACGCGGGCGTCGCGCTCGCCATGGCGGCAGGCCTGGCCATGCTGTGCGTCCTGCCGGTGCTGCAGGGGCTGATGGCCGCGTCGATGTGCCATTCGCTGGCGTGGGGGCTGGCCTGGTCCTCGCGGCCCGGCCCGGCGCCCGTGCATCGCGGCAGTCCACGTCTCGCACCGGGTGTGTTGGGCGCGCTGGCACCGGCGGCTTGCGTCTGGGGGCTCGGCCTCGCGATCGACGGCCGCGGGCCCTGGGCGTTGTGGTGGGTGCACTTCGGGCTGGGAACGCTCGCCACCGTCGGCGCGGCGGTCGCCCTGTGCCGGCCCGCATTCTTCAGGATGGAGAGGAAACCATGAACAGCATGGACGTGGAAGTGTTGCGCACCGCGATCGAGTGGTTGGGTCGCGAGCACCGCGTGGTGCTGGGGACGGTGGTGCGAACCTGGGGCTCGTCGCCGAGGCCGCCAGGTTCCTGGATGGTCATCCGCGACGACGGCCAGGTGGCGGGCTCCTTGTCCGGCGGCTGCATCGAGGACGACCTGATCAGCCGCGTGCGCCGTGCCGAACTGGCACCTGCTCTGCCACAGTCCACCATCTACGGCGCGAACGCCCAGGAGGCGCGACGTTTCGGCCTGCCGTGCGGCGGCACGGTGCAGATCGTGCTGGAACCGCTGAGTGGCCGATCTCGGCTGGACGAACTGCTGGTGGAGGTCGAACGGCACCACGTGGTGCAGCGGCAACTCGACATGGATTCGGGCGCCGTCTCGCTGGAACCCGTCCATGCCGGGGACGCCGTCAGCTTCGACGGCAAGACGCTGATCACCGTCCACGGGCCACGCCTGCGGCTGCTGATCGTCGGCGGCGGCCAACTGTCGCGCTACCTCGCGGCCATGGCGGTGATGCTGGACTACCAGGTGACCGTCTGCGATCCGCGCGTGGAGTACCACGAAGGCTGGCAAGCCCTGGAAGGCGTCGCGCTGTCGCGCGAGATGCCGGACGACCTGGTCGTCGAGATGAAGCTGGACGCGAACAGCGCGGTGGTGGCCGTCACGCACGATCCGAAGCTGGACGACCTGGCCTTGATGGAAGCCCTGAAGACGCCGGCCTTCTACGTCGGCGCACTGGGCTCGCGCCGCAACAACGAGGCACGTCGCCTGCGTCTGCGCGAGTTCGCCCTGACGCAGGAAGAGGTCCGCCAGCTCCGAGGGCCGGTGGGCCTGAACCTGGGAGGCAGGACGCCGCCGGAGATCTCGTTGGCCATCCTGGCCGAGATGACCGGCGTCCGCCGCGGCACGCACTTGGAGTCCTCGCTGGTGGACTGGAGCGCTTCGAGCACCGAGTGCAGGGTTGCTGCATGAGCTCAGTCAGAACGCCGAAGTGCAGTGCCGACGCGCGCGGGGCCTCATTTGGCAATGGTTGTCGGCGCTGAAGTTGTGCCTGCGGTTCATGTCTGTTTGGCCCGCGCATGGCTTTTTCAGCGGGCACCCCATCCCTACGATGCCGGGATGGACAACCTGGACGCATGGAAGGTGCTGTCGGCGCAGCATGATGGCATCACGCGCGAGTTGGCGCGCTTCGTCGCCGGACTTCGGGCGGAGGCACTGCCGGCGAAGACGCGCGCTGTTCTGCAGCAGGCGCTGATCGACGCGCTTGGCTGCGGCCTGTACGGGCTGACGACCGCGTGGGGCCGCACGATGGCGGGCTTTGCGGCCGAGCAGGGCGGTCCTCCGGAAGCCGCGCTGTGGTGCGGTGGCGTCCGCGTCAGCGCCGGCCATGCGGCGTTGGCGGCGGCGACGGCGGTGCACAGCTTCGACTTCGACGACCACAGCCGGGCGAAGATCCATCCCGGCGCGGTGGTGGTGCCCACGGCGCTGGCATTGGCCGAACGGGTCGGTGCCAGCGGAGCGCAGATCCTCGCGGCGATGGCCGCGGGCTACGAGACGATGAACCGGGTCAGCCAGGCAGCGAACCCGTCGCGCGCCCGGATGCGCGGATGGCATTTGACAGGGACGTGCGGCACCTTCGCGGCAGCCGCCACGGCGGCCGTCCTGCTGGGGCTCGACGCCGAGACGACGGCCAGCGCGCTCGGCCTGGCCGGCACGCAGTCGGCCGGCACCTGGGCCTTCACCAGCGACGGCTCGATGAGCAAGCGCATGCACCCTGGCCGCGCGGCACAGGACGGCATCACCGCGGCGCTGCTGGCGCAACGCGGCTTCGTCGGGCCGCGCAAGATCCTGGAGGCCGTCGACGGCGGCTTCCTGTTCTGCATGAGCGACACGCCGCGCCCCTGGAAGATCACCGAAGAACTCGGCGCGCGCTGGCACACCGAGGAGACCTGCTTCAAGCCCTACGCCTGCTGCGGCAGCAACCACGCCTGTGTCGATGCGGCGATGGCGCTGATGAGCGAGCACGGGTTGCACGTCGACGACATCGAGCAGGTGATCGCCGGCGTGGCCGCGGTCGTCGACACGCAGACCGGCTTCGAGTACCGTGCCGACTCGGTGCTCAACGCGCAGATGAGCCTGCGCTACAACGTGGCGGTGGCGATCTGCGACGGCGGCGCGTACCTGCCGCAGTTCACGCCCGAGCGCATCGTCGAGGCCCGGGTCTGCGCGCTGGCCCGCCGGGTCAATATCGAGATCGACGATGAGGTGGACCGCGCCTATCCCGAGGTCTACGGCGGCCGCCTGACGGTGCTTGCGCGGGACGGGCGGCGCTTCTCGAAGAAGGTCGATTACTCGAGTGGCATGCCGGAGAACCCGATGTCGGCCGCGCAGGTCGAGCGCAAATACGCGTCACTCGCGTCGGCCGCGGTGGGGGACGATGCCGCTGACGGAATCCTCGAAAGCGCGCGCTGCCTGTTCGAGGGCCCCTCGGTCACGCCGCTGGCCGAGCGGCTGAGCGAGGCACGGATCTCAGGGGACGTTCACAACCCGTGAAGGTCCGCATACGCAGGCATCAGCTCATCGAGGAAATCGACGAACGCGCGCACCCGGGCCGAGAGGTTGCGGTTCGGCGGATAGGCGACGAACACCTCGGGCCCCACGCCAACGTAGTCGCGCAGCACCGACTGCAGTTGTCCGGCCCGCACTGACGCTGCCGCGATGAAGGTGCTCACCATCACGATGCCCACACCCGCGATCGCCGCCTCCAGCAGCGACTCGGCATTGTTGACGTTCAGACGTCCGGCCGGCGACCTGACGTAGCTCTTGCCGTCGCGCATGAACACCCAGTCGCGGTAGCGGCCCGTCTGCGGCAGCACGTAGGCGAGGCAGTGATGGGCGTCGAGATCATCCGGCGTCACAGGCTCGCCGTGCTCGGCCAGGTAGGCCGGCGAGGCGAAGGCATGAAAGCTCAGCCGGCACAGCCGCCGCGCGATCAGCCGCGTGTCGGCCGGCGGCCCGATCGTCACCGCAGCGTCCAGGCCCTCGTGGATCACGTCCGTGATCCGGTCGCTCAGTTCGACGTCGACCACGATGCCGGGATAGTCGCGGCTGAAGTCGTGCAGCGCCGGCATGACGACGCGCCGCCCGAAACCGACCGGCATCTGCACGCGCAGCCGGCCCTGCGCCAGCGTGCGGGTGCGCGTCAGCGCGGCTTCGGCATCGGCAATCTCGGTCAGCACCGATCGACAGCGCTCGTGAAAGCTGGTGCCGTCGGCCGTGAGGTTCAGCGACCGCGTCGTGCGGTGGAGCAGGCGAACGCCCAGTTCGTTTTCCAGCCGCGTCATTGCCTTGCTGACGGCCGAGGGCGTCAGCCCCAGCGAATCGGCCGCGCGCGTGAAGCTCAGCGTTTCAGCGACACGCTCGAAGACTCGCAAGCCGTTCAGGTCCCACACCGGAGCCTCCATTGCGGAAAATTATTCATCAGTGTATGTCACGGAGACCCGTTTATCTTCTTGGACGACATCAATAGGATGGGTCTTGTGTCGTCGGCCCTTGGCCCGGCGCCCTTTGATGGAGACAAGAAGAATGCTTTTGGCGCAACCCGGCCGCATCGGTCGCTTCACCCTGAAAAACCGGGTGCTGATGGCCCCGATGGGCTCCAACTACAGCACCACGGACGGCCTGTCGACCGAGCGCGACCGCGCCTACTACGCCGAACGGGCGCGTGGCGGCGTCGCGATGATCATGACCGAGGCGATGGTCGTGACCGAGCACGCCCGGCCGCACAACAACTCGCTGTGCTGCTACCACGACCGATTCATTCCGGGGTTGGCCAGCATCGTCGATGCGATCAAGGCGCACGACTGCCTGGTGTTCGGCCAGCTCAACCATCGCGGCGGCCTGCTGCGCCGCTTCGTGCTGAACATGGAGCCGGTCGGCCCCTCGCCTTGGGTCAATCCGAATACCGGCGATGCGGTGCGACCGCTCGGCAAGAGCGAGATCGTCGACATCCAGAAGCTCTTCGTCGCGGCGGCCCGCCGGCTGCAGCGTGCGGGCTACGACGGCGTGGAGATCCACGCGGCCAACGGCTACCTGTTCCAGCAGTTCTTCAGCCCGCGGGTCAACCACCGCAGCGACGAATACGGCGGCTCGCTGGACAACCGCATGCGCTTCCTGCTGGAGACGGTGGACCGCATGAAGTCGGCCTTGCCGTCCCTGAGCCTGGTCGTGCGGCTGTGCGGCAGCGAGTTCGCCGAAGGCGGCTACACCGAGCTGGAGATCGTCGCGCTGGCCCGGGCGCTGGAGCGTGCCGGCGTCGAGGCGATCGATGTCTCGGGCGGCAGCAACGAGAGCCCGCAACTGTCGAAGTTCTGCATCCAGCCGCCGTCCTTTCCCCGTGGCTGTCTCGCGCCGATCTCCAAGCCGATCAAGGACGCCGTCGACATCCCGGTGTTCGTGGCCGGACGCATCGTCGAGCCGGCCGACGCCGAGGCGGTGCTCGCCTCGGGCAGTGCCGATTTCGTTTCGCTCGGCCGCGCGCTGTACTGCGACCCGCACTGGCCGCTGAAAGCCTTCGGCCGCATGACATCTCCGATTCGCGCCTGCATTGCCTGCAACGTCTGCTTCGAGCGCCTGACGCTGGAGAAGGACGTGAGCTGCGTGCAGAACCCGATGGTCGGCACGGAGTTCGAGACGCTCGAGCATGCGCAGCCCGATCCCATCGCAGCGGTGCACCGCCGGCGCGTGCTGGTGCTCGGCGCGGGCGTGGCGGGGCTCGAGGCGGCGCGCGCGCTCGCGGCGCACGGGCACGCGGTCGAGGTGTGGGACAAGGCGGCGCAGCCGGGTGGCCAGGTGCCGCTGGCGCTGGCCGCGCCCGACAAGGACCAGGTGGCGCCGGTGTGGACCTACAGGCTGCAGGAATGCGAACGGCTCGGCGTTCCGATCCGTACTGGCGTGAATGCGAACGCGGCGCGCATCCGCGCCTTCGCACCCGACTTCGTGCTCGTCGCCACCGGCGCGCAGATGCGGCCGCCACCGGTGGACGTGTCGGGCCTGGCGGCGGACCTGCCGGTGCGCCACGCCTGGGAGGTGCTGGCCGAGCCGGGACTCGTGCGAGAAGGCGCGCTCGTGACCGTGGTTGGCGGCGGCATGGTCGGCCTGGAGCTGGCGGACCTGCTGCGGGTGCGAGGCTGTCGCATCCGCGTGATCGAGCAGTTCGGCGTGCTGGCCAACGGCATGGCGCGCAACAACCGGCTGGAGCTGGTCGAGCGGATCGGGCCGGTGGCCGAGCTGCACACCAACGCCCGCATCGTCGAGCTGAGGGACCGCACGGTGGTGCTGCAGCAGGGCGACGGTGCGCCCGAGGCGTTGCCGATTGGCGAGGCGCTGATCTTCGCGACTGGCCCCCGGCCGGAGAGTGTCTCGCTGGCAGAGGTCGAGGCGGCCAGCGTGCCGCATGAGCGGATCGGCGATTGCCAGCGGCCCGGCGACTTCCTCGCCGCGGTGCGCGACGGCTGGATGGCCGCACTCGCGATCCACCACGACGCCGAACGCTCGGCGGGCGAAGCCGCCACGACATCCATGGAGAAGAAAGCCGCATGACCGACATCCGAGCGACTCCCGCTGCCCAGGCCTTGCGCCGCTACGAGGTCTACGCGATCCGCTACGCCACGCGCGGTGGCACCCGTGCGAAGAACTTCATCGGCGGCGACGCGCACGACGCGCCGATGCCGATGGACTACTTCGTGTGGCTGGCCCGCAGCCCCGAGCACACCTTCGTCATCGACACCGGCTTCGGCCCCGAGGTCGCGGCCAAGCGCGGCCGCACGCTGCTGCGCCTTCCCGCGCAGGGGCTGGGCCTGCTCGATGTCGATGCCGCCAAGGTGCAGGACGTCATCATCAGCCACCTGCACTACGACCATGTCGGCACCTACGCCGACTTCCCCGCGGCCCGCTTCCACCTGCAGGACGCCGAGATGGCCTACGCCACCGGCCGCCACATGTGCCATGGCCAGTTCAACCATGGCTACGAGGTCGACGAGGTGACCGGCATGGTGCGGCTGGTGTTCCAGGATCGCGTGGTCTTCCACGACGGTGATGCGGAGTTGGCGCCCGGCATCTCGGTGCACCGCATCGGCGGCCATACAGACGGCCTCCAGTGCGTGCGCGTGCACACGGCGCGCGGCTGGGTCGTGCTGGCCTCGGACACCAGCCACTACTACGAGCACTTCGAACGCTACCGCGTCTTCACGACCGTCTTCAACGTCGGCGCGGTGATCGAGGGCTATCGTCGCCTGCGTGAACTCGCCGACGGCGACGAGCGCCGCATCGTCCCCGGCCACGATCCGCTGGTGATGCAGCGCTACCCGGCCGCCTCGGCCGCGCTCGAGGGCATCGCGGTACGGCTCGACGTCGATCCCTGCGAATGAGGCCCCGGCCCCTGCCGCACCTGATCCCGAACATCCATCACGAAGACGAACGGAGACCCGCCATGACCGAATTCCCCCGTTGCTCCACGTTGCGCCGCACGGCGCGCCGACGGCAACTGTTGCTGCTGCTCGGTGGCGCGGCCGCGGTTCTTGCCGCGCTGCCGGGCACCGCGGCGGCGCAGGACAACTATCCCTCGCGGCCGATCCGCGTGCTGGTCGCCTTCCCCGCCGGCGGCAGCGCCGACATCGTCGCGCGCTTCGTCACGCATGCGATGACCCAGCAGACCGGTTGGAACTTCGTCGTCGACAACCGTCCTGGCGCGGGCGGCAACATCGCGTTCGATGCCGCGTCCAACGCCGAGCCCGATGGCTACACGCTGGTGTTCAGCACCCCCGGGGTGGTCATCAATCCGCACATCTACAGCAAGGTGCCCTACAACTGGGATGCGTTCCAGCCCATCGGCCTGGTGGGCGACGCGCCGCTCGTGCTGATGGTCAACCCCAAGCTGCCGATCCGCAGCATCGCGGACCTGCAGGCCGCGGCCAAGGCCAATCCCGACAGCCTGCGCTTCGCGAGCTCGGGCAACGGCAGCTCGTCGCACCTGGCCATGGATGTGTTGCGCACGATGGGGCAACTGAGCTACATCCACGTGCCTTACAGGGGCGGGGGACCGGCGATGAACGACACGCTCGCAGGCACCACCGACCTGACGATGCAGCCTATCGCGGAAAGCCTGGCCAACATCCGCGCGGACCGGCTTCGCGCGCTGGGCCAGACCGGCCTGCGACGCTCGCCGATGGCACCCGACATCCCGACGGTCGCCGAGAGCGGCATCAAGGACTACGCCGTCACCACGTGGTACGTGGCGCTCGCGCCCGCGAAGACGCCGCAGCCCATCGTCGACAAGCTCTACGCGGCCATGGACGCCGCACTCAAGACGCCCGACCTGAAGGACCAACTGCAGAAGGCGGGCGTGCAGGTGATCAACGCCGGCCCGCAGAAGACGGCCGAGTTCATGCGGCAGGAGTACGCCAAGTGGGCCAAGGCCATCGCCGCGTCGGGCACCCGCCTCGAATGACACCTTTCCCTTCTACCTTTCCAACGACCTCCGACGATGAGCGACAACGCCCCTTCTCTGCTGCCCGACGCCACCGCCACGCTCGCGGCCTTCGCGGCCGGCCTGCGGTACGAACAACTTCCGCCGTCCGTGATCGGCCGCATGAAGACCAGCCTGCTCGACAGCATCGGCTGCTGCCTCTACGGCATGACGCTGCCCTGGACGCAGCACGTGCAGCAGATGGTGGAGGAAGAAGGCGCGAGGCCTGCGGCTTCGCTCTTCGGAACGGGCCGCGGGGCTTCGGCCGCCGGGGCGGCGCTGGTCAACGGCACCGCCGGCCATGCTTTCGAGCTCGACGACATCCACAAGGAATCGATCGTGCATGCCGGCTCGATCGCGCTGCCGGTCGCGGCGGCGCTGGTCGAGGCTGAAGATACGGCCTGCGACGGTCGTCGGTTCCTCACCGCCCTGGCCTGCGGCTACGAGATCGGCACGCGCGTCGGCAATGCCGCGACCATGAGCCTGTTCTTTCGCGGCTTCCACCCGCAAGGCACGTCGGGCGTGTTCGTCGCCGCCGCCACCGCCGGCTGGACGCTCGGGCTCGACGCCGGGCAGATGCAGCACGCGCTCGGCATCGTCGGCTCGCAGGCCGGTGGCCTCATGGCCGCGCAGGAGGGCGCGATGGTCAAGCGCTTCCATGCCGGCCGGGCGGCGCAGAGCGGCGTGTATTCCGCGCAGCTCGCGCAACGCGGCTTCACCGGCATCACGGACGTGCTCGAAGCGTCCTATGGCGGCTACCTGAGCAGCTACTCCGACAAGCCCGACGCAGCGCGCCTGACGGCCGGCCTCGGCACCGAATGGGAAGCGGCCAAGGTCGGCTACAAGCCGCACGCCAGCGTGACCAGCATCCACGCCGCGATGGACGCGCTGCGCCAGTTGATGGATGCGCAAGGGCTTGGCGCCGATGACATCGAGACGGTCGATGTCGGCATGAGCCACATGACCTACGTGCACTGCGCCTGGGAGTACAAGGCGCAGGGCGTCACCGCCGCCCAGATGAACCTGTTCTACGGCCTGGCGGTCATCGCGCTCGACGGCGTGGCCTTCGTGGCGCAGTACCGGGAGGACCGGCTGAAGGACCCGCGCATCTTCGCCTTCATCGCGCGCATCCGCGCCCATGCCGACGCAGGGATCGACGCGATGGGGCCGGCCTTCCGCCACGCCGCCCGCGTGAAAGTGAGGACGCGCGAGGGCCGCGGCTTCGAGCGCGAGATCCTGCACCGTCGCGGCAGCCCCGAGAACCCGCTGAGCGACGCCGAGGTGGAAGTGAAGTTCCGCAACGTCGTCGCTGATTGCCTGTCGCCGGGCGACATCGACCGCGTCGTCGGCCTGGTCGCCGAACTCGATACCTCCGCCGACGTGCGGCCGCTGCTGCGCCTGCTGGCAGCGCGCAGGCCAGGTGCCTGATGCCACCGTCCCTTTTTCCTTTCTCAACCTGCAGACATATCCACATGAGCACAATCGCCGAAACCTTGGCCGACCATTTCCACCGCTTCCAGGGCGGCACCATCACCGACGCGACCCGCACTGCCGTCAAGCGGCTGCTGCTGGACTACCTAGGCGTCGGCGTCGGCGGCAGCCAGACCGGCAGCGGCCGCATCGCGCGCGAATTCGCGGCCACCGTCGGTGGCGGTCCGGCCGTGACGCTGATCGGCGACGGGCGGCGCGCGTCGTCGGTGCATGCCGCGTTCGCCAATGCCATCTCGTCGCACAGCGTCGAGCTCGACGACATCGACGTGCTGGCCTTGTTCCATTTCAGCCCGCCGGTGTATTCGTCGGCGCTGGCCGTCGCCGAAGCCGTGGGCGCCAGCGGCGAGGAACTGCTTCGCGCACTGGCCGCCGGCTGCGAAATGATGGAGCGCGTCAGCCGCGGCTCGAATCCGTCGCTGCGCAACCGCGGCTACCACACGACGCCGACCTGCGGCGTGTTCGGTGCCACCGTGGCGGCGGCCACGCTGTTGAAGCTCGATCGCGAGCAGATCGTCTCGGCGCTCGGCCTGGCCGGCGCGCAGTCCAGCGGGCTGATGGAGATGTACGGGCCGTCGATGCAAAAGCGCTTCAACCCGGGCCCGGCTGCGCGCAACGGCGTGACCGCCGCGATGATGGCGCAGTTGGGCTTCACCGGCGCCGCGACCATCTTCGACGGCGAGCGCGGCTTTCTAAAAGCCTTCACCGACCAAGCGCATCCCGACCAGATGCTGGCCGACCTCGACCGGCCGTTCCAGCTCGACATCGAGTTCAAGCCCTATTCATGCGCCCGGCCGATCCACAACGCGATCGATTGCGCGCTGGAGATCCGCAAGAAGGGCATCGTGCTCGACAGCGTTCGTTCCATCACGATGGAGCGGCACCCCGACTGGGGCGACTACCACCTCAATGCCAAGCCGAAGACCTATCACGAGGCACAGGTCAGCCTGCCGTACTCGGTGGCGGTTGCGCTGACCGACGGCCAGGCGCTGTTCGACCAGTACAAGAACGAACGCCTGGGCGAGCCGATGATCCGGCGCCTGTCGGAGATGGTGCAGGTGACCCTGGAACCCTCGCTGCCGCGCGGCGTGTCGTGCCGCATGTCGCTCGAACTGAGCGACGGCACGCGCCATGTGGCGCAGGTCGACTATCCGAAGGGCTCGATCCAGAACCCGATGAACGACGCCGAATTGCGCGCCAAGTTCGACAGCCTGACGCGGCCCATCCTCGGCGACGAGCGCTCGGCCAGGCTGGCATCGCTGGCGGGCGGCATCGAGAAAGTCGGCAAGATCGGCGACCTGATGGCCCAGACGGCGCCGAAGGCGAGCCGCCAGGCTGTCGCCGAAGCGCTTTGAGAAGCGTTTACCCATGACCACAGGCCCTGCGCACTACCAGGTGCTCGCGCTGCGCTACGCCGAGCGCGACGCCCTGCGCAGCGCCAACTTCATCGGCGGCGACGCGCATGACGCGCCGATGCCGATGGCCTACTACCTGTGGGTCGTGCGCGGGCAGGGCCGCACCGTGGTGGTCGACACCGGCTTCGGCGAGGACATGGCCCTCAAGCGCCACCGCCGGCTGCTGCGCCATCCGGTCGATGCCCTGGCTGCGGCCGGCGTCGATGCGGCCGCCGTGCAGGACGTGGTCATCACGCACCTGCACAACGACCACGTCGGCTGCTTCGAGGCATTCCCACAGGCGCGTTTCCACCTGCAGGACGACGAGATGCGCTTCGCCACCGGCCGTTGCATGGGCTGCGAGACCTTCCGCCGCCCATTCGAGCCCGACCACGTGGCCGGACTGGTGCGGCTGGTCTACGCCGACCGGGTGTGCTTCCACGACGGCGACGCCCCACTCGCCCCGGGCATCGGCCTGCACCGCCTGGGCGGCCATACGATGGGCTTGCAGGTGGTGAGCGTCGCCACCGCCCGCGGTACCGTCGTGCTGGCGTCGGATGCGAGCCACTTCTACGAGCATGTGGAGCGCGACAGCTGCTTCCCGCTGGTCTACCACGTCGGCGAGGTCCTGCAGGGCTACCGCCGCATGCGCGAGCTGGCCGCGTCGCCAGCGCACATCGTGCCCGGCCATGATCCGCTGGTGATCGAGCGCTACCCGGCAGAAGAGGGCCTCGAAGGCTGGGCTGCACGGCTGGACCTGCCGCCGCTCCCCCCACAACAATCAAAGGAAAGCTGAGATGTTCCGTTCATTCCCAACCCCCCCGCGCATGCTGCGCGCATTGGCACTCGGCGCGGGCCTTCTGGCCCTGGGCGCGCACGCCTTCGCGCAGGGCGCGTATCCGAGCAAGGCCATCACACTGGTGGTCGGCTTCCCGCCCGGCGGCTCCAACGACATCGTCGCGCGCATCATTGCCCAGCCGCTGGGCGAAGTGCTCGGCGTACCGGTCGTCGTCGAGAACCGTCCCGGTGCCAACGCGATCCTGGGCACCGACCACGTCGTCCGCTCGACGCCGGACGGCTACACCATCACGCTGGGCAGCGCCAGCCCGCTCGCGATCAGCCCGAGCACCTATCCCAAGATGCCCTTCGACCCGCTGAAGGACCTGACCGGCATCACGACCGTCGCATCCACCAGCGAGCTGGTGGCGATGCATTCGTCGGTCAAGGTGAACTCGCTGGCCGAGCTGATCGCGCTGTCGCAGCAGCGCGATGTCACGCTGGCCTCGTCGGGCAATGGCGGCTTGCCGCACCTGGCGATCGAGCTGCTGCGCAAGGCGTCCAAGGGCAAGATCGTGCACGTGCCCTACAAGGGCGCCGGCCCGGCCATCACCGATGCCATGGGCGGCCATGTTGACGGCGTCGTGATGGACCTGCCGGCGCTGCTGCCCGGTGTGCGCGACGGACGGCTTCGCCCGATCGTCATGGCCGACGACAAGCGTTCGTCGGCACTGCCCAACGTGCCCAGTGCCAAGGAGGCGGGCAACCCGGGCCTGATCGCGGTGAACTGGTTCGCGGTGATGGCGCCGGCCAGGACACCCCAGCCGGTCGTGGACAAGCTCTTCGCGGCGCTCACCAAGGTGATGCAGACGCCGCGGGTCGTCAAGCAACTGCAGGACAACGCGATGGAGCCGTTCTTGCAGCCCTCGACGGCCGCTTTCGACAAGTTCTTCAAGGACGAGCTGCTGCGCTGGGGCGCCATCGCCCGCGAGTCTGGCGCAAGGGTCGAGCAATGACGCCACGCCAGAAGCTGCGCGCGCTGGCCGAGGCGCGCCGCGGCGTGCTGGTGCCCGGCGCGTTCAACGCGCTGTCGGCCCGCGTGATCGAGGACCTGGGCTTCGAGGCGCTCTACGTCACCGGTGCGGGCGTCACGAACATGTGGTTCGGCCTGCCGGACCAGGGCTTCATGGGGCTCGCCGAGATCGCCGACCACACCGCCCGCATCCGGGATGCCGTTGAGCTCCCGCTGATCGTCGATGCCGACACGGGCTTCGGCAACGCGCTGAACGTGCGGCACACGGTGCGCACGCTCGAGCGCGCGGGCGCCGACTGCATCCAGCTGGAGGACCAGGTCTCGCCCAAACGTTGCGGCCACTTCGCGGGCAAGGACGTGATCTCGACCGCCGAAGCCGTGAGCAAGATCAAGGCGGCGGTCGACGCGCGCCGCGATTCGGACTTCCTGGTCCTGGCGCGCACCGACGCCTGCGCGGTGTACGGGTTCGAGGCCGCGCTGGAACGGGCGGCACTCTTCGCCGAGGCGGGTGCGGACATCCTTTTCGTCGAGGCCGTCACGCAGGCCGAAGAGGTTGGGGCGCTGCCTCGGCGGCTGGCATCGCCACAGGTGATCAACCTCGTGATCGGCGGGAAGACGCCCATCTCGGGCACCGATGAACTCGGCCGCCTCGGCTATGCCTTCGTCCTGTACGCCAACGCGGCACTGCAGGGCGCGGTGGCCGGCATGCAAAAGGCGCTGGGTGTGCTGAAGCAAACGGGCACCCTGCACGAAGATCCGGCGCTCGTCGTGTCGTTCGCCGAGCGGCAGCGACTGGTCGGCAAGCCGGCGCTGGATGCGCTTGAACGCCGGTACGCCGGCAGGATTGCGAAGGCGCATCTGTAAAGCCAACGCTCGTCATCGACCTTCGCGGGCTCGGCCAGGCCCGTCAAGCGCGCAAGGCAACGCTTGGAGCGATTAGCCCTTCGAAAGCGGTGGGTGCGACGGCCACCTATGCTTTCTGAACGGCCCTGGCCTTCGAATTGCCTGGGTGAGCTCACCTGACCGAAAGAAAGCGATTCCCATGATCGACCTTCAAATCAACGGCAAGCCACACAGCGTCGACGTCCCGAAGGATATGCCGCTGCTGTGGGTCCTGCGCGATGTCGTCGGGCTGACGGGCACCAAGTTCGGCTGCGGCATCGCGCAGTGTGGCGCCTGCACCGTGCACCTCGACGGGCAAGCCGTCCGCTCGTGCGTGCTGCCGGTCGCGGCGGTGGGAGCGAAAGCCATCACCACCATCGAAGGCGTGGCCGAGACGGCCAGCGGCAAGCAGGTGCAGAAGGCCTGGCTCGACGTCGATGTCGTGCAATGCGGCTACTGCCAGTCGGGCCAGATCATGTCGGCCGCGGCGCTGATCCAGCGCAATCCCAACCCCAGCGATGCCGACATCGACGTGGCCATGTCGGGGAACGTCTGCCGCTGTGCGACCTACGTGCGGATACGCGCCGCGATCAAGCAGGCGGCGGGCGGCAAGCCCGAGGCGCTGCAGTCGATCGGGCCGGCGATTGGCGGGAGCGCGTCATGACGCGGCCTGTTGCGGCGCTCGGCCGGCGGCAGTTTCTCAAGGCCGGCGGCCTGTCGATCGCCTTCACCTGGCTCGGCGGCGCGGGCAAGGCGGTCGCCGCCATTGCGGCGCGTCAGCAACCGGCCGACGCGGCAGCCGCGGTGGCGGACGGCAACCCGGCCTTCGCGCCGAATGCCTTCATCCGCGTCGATGCCGACGGCGGCGTGCGCCTGGTGATGCCGATGGTCGAGATGGGGCAGGGCATCTACACCGGCTCGGCGATGCTGGTGGCCGAGGAGCTTGGCGTCGACCTCGACCAGGTTCGCGTCGAGCATTCGCCGCCGAACGAGGCGCTCTACGGCATGCCGCTGCTTGGCGGCCAGATCACCGGTGGCTCGACCAGCACGCGCAGTACCTGGGGCGTGCTGCGCGAGGCCGGCGCCGTAGCGCGCACGCTGCTGGTGAGCGCAGCGGCGGCGCAGTGGAAGGTGGATGCAGCCGAATGCACCGTGGCGCGGGGCATGGTGAAGCATGCGGCGTCGGCCCGCGAGTTGGGCTTTGGCGCGCTGGCGGCGGACGCGGCAAAGCTGCCGATGCCTGGCAAGGTGCAGTTGAAGGACCCGAAGGACTTCACGTTGATCGGCAAGCCGCTGCGCCGCGTCGACTCGGCCGACAAGGTGACCGGCGGTACGCAATTCGGCATCGACGTGCGTCTGCCGGGCATGAAGGTCGCGACGGTCAAGGCCAGCCCGACGCTCGGTGGACTGCTGGCATCGGTCGACGACAAGGCCGCGCGCGCCGTCCCCGGCGTAGTCGACGTCATCCGCATCGCCAACGCGGTCGCGGTCGTCGGCGAGCATTTCTGGGCCGCGAAGCAGGGCATGGATGCGCTGAAGATCCAGTGGACGCCGGGCCGCAACGCCGGGCTCACGACGAAACAGTTGCGCGCTGCGCTGGCCGACAGCCTGGCGAATGGCAAGTCCATCGTCGGCAAGGAAGCCGGCAAGAAGCCCGATGGCACGCTGGTCGAGGCCACCTACCAGTTGCCCATGCTGGCGCACGCGACGATGGAGCCGCTCAACACCACCGTGCACGTCACGCCGGGGAGCAAGTGCGAGATCTGGGTCGGCACGCAGGTGCCGTCGCGCTGCGTGGGCGTCGCCGCGAAGATCTCGGGCCTGTCGGAAGACAAGGTCGTGCTGCACAACCAGTACCTCGGCGGCGGCTTCGGTCGGCGGCTGGAGACCGATTCGGTGGAGCAGGCGGTGGCCTTCGCCAGGCAGGTGCCGTATCCGCTCAAGGTGGTGTGGACCCGCGAGGAAGACATCCGGCACGACGTGGTGCGCCCGATGTACCACGACAACATCTCGGCGGTGGTCGACGGCGACGGCAAGCTGCTGTGGTTCGGCGATCGCATCGGTGGCGGCACGGTGCTCGGCCGCTGGGCGCCGGCCTTCATGGGCAAGGACGGCATGGATGGCGACCTGATCGAGTGCGTGGCCGAGCCGGCCTATGACTTTCCGAATCGCAAGGTCGAATGGGTGCGCCACGACATGCCGCCCGGGCTGGATGTGGGCTGGTGGCGCGGCGTCGGCCCGACGCACAACCTGTTCGTGATCGAGAGCTTCATCGACGAACTGGCGGCGCGCGCGAAGCAGGACCCGGTGGCCTACCGCCGCACCATGCTGCAGAAGAACCCGCGCACGCTGGCCTTGCTCGACCTGGCCGCCGACAAGATGGGCTGGAGCGCAAAGCCCGCCGGCGCGCGCGTCGGGCGCGGCGTGGCGATCGGCGATGCGTTCGGCAGCCGCGTGTGCGCCATGCTCGAGGTCGAAGTCACGCCGCAGGGCGAGGTGCGGATGCGGCGCGCCGTGGTGGCGCTCGACTGCGGCATCGCGGTCAACGCCAACCAGGTCGAGGCCCAGGTGCAGGGCGGCCTGCTGTTCGGCCTGGGCGCGGCGCTCTACAACGAGATCACGATCGAGAACGGCGCGATCCAGCAGAGCAACTTCCACGACTACCGCATGCTGCGGATCAACGAGGCGCCGACCGTCGAGGTGCACACCGTCAGGAGCACGGCCGACCCCGGCGGGCTCGGCGAGGTCGGCACCGCCATCGCGGCACCCGCGTTGTCCAACGCGATCTTTGCCGCCACCGGCGTGCGCCTGCGCGAGCTGCCGGTGCGGCGCGCGTTGCTGGTGCAGGACAAGGATGCGCTGAAGAAGAAGGTGGCCGCCGGAGGCAGCGACAGCGTCATCGAAGGGAGCAGGGCATGAAGCGGCTGTCGATGGTGATCGTTGTGCTGCTGGTCGTCGGCGCGGGGCTCTATTTCTTCCTGAACCGCAGCGATGGCTCGGAAGGCCAGTCGCCGACGCTGGCCGGTGCACCGCCCGATGCGCCGCTGCTGGTGCGCGGCGAATACCTCACCAAGGCCGCGGACTGCTTCGCCTGCCACACCGTCAAGGAAAAGGGCGAGCCCTTCGCAGGCGGCGTGCCCTTCGTGCTGCCCTTCGGCACGATCTATTCGTCGAACATCACCGCGGACCCCGACACCGGCATCGGCCGCTGGACCGACGACCAGTTCGTGCGTGCCCTGCACGACGGCGTGCGCAGCGACGGCCAGCGGCTGTACCCGGCGTTCCCGTACACCTCTTACACGCAACTGAGCCGCAACGACGTGCTGGCGATCAAGGCCTACCTGTTCAGCCTGCCCAAGGTCAGCCTGCCGAACCGGGAGCCCGACCTGGGCTTTCCGTTCAACCAGCGCTGGGCCATGGGTTTCTGGAACGCGGCCTTCTTCAAGAGCGAGCGCTTCGCGGCCGATCCGTCGAAGCCGGCGCAGTGGAACAACGGCGCCTACCTGGCCACGGCGCTGGGCCATTGCGCCGAATGCCACACGCCGCGCAACCTGGCGTTCGCGATGGAAAAGAGCAAGGACCTGGCCGGCGAGACGCTGCAAGGCTGGCGCGCATGGAACATCACCTCGGATGCGAAGTACGGCGTCGGTGCCTGGAGCGAGCCCGAGCTGGCCAGCTACCTGGCGACCGGCCATGCCGAGGGGCGCGGCGCCGCCGGCGGGCCGATGGGCGAGGCCGTCGAGCACAGCCTGCAATACCTGAAGCCCGAGGACACCGCCGCGCTGGTCACGTACCTGCGCAGCGTGCCGGCGCACGAGGGCAAGGACCCGGTGACCATCGACGCGAAGGCGCCGTGGGCGGTGGCATCGAGCATCGCTGCACCGGCGAAGGACACGGCCGAAGGTCACGAGGCAGGCCTGAAACTTTTCGCGGCGGCCTGCGCCAGTTGCCACCAGTGGAACGGCCAAGGGCAGCAGACACCTTTCGCGTCGTTGCTGGGCACGCGCAGCGTGAATGATCCCGAAGGTGCCAACGCGACGCAGATGATCCTGCAGGGCGTGAACATGCGGGTGCGCGACAACGATGTCTACATGCCGGCGTTCGCCAAGGCCTACACCGACACCGAGGTGGCCGCGCTCGCGAACTATGTGATCGCGCAGTTCGGCAACAAGGATGGACGGGTGACGCCGGAGATGGTGGGCAAGCAAAGAGCGCAGTAGCGGCCCGCGCTGTTTCTTCTCCGCGACCCAGCTGCAACTGCGGCGTCACTGTGCACGACTACGTTCTGCGGCAGGCAGCACTCGTGGCCGAAGTCGTCGGCTACCGTCAGGCACTGTGTTCGGATTTGCGGAGCCGGCTCGCCCCGATGCTTCATTGGCGTGCGACATCCAGGACGGCGGCGGCAAAGGCCTCGGGTGCCTCCTGGGGCAGGTTGTGCCCGATGCCACCCCTGACCGGCCGATGTTCATAGGTTCCCGAAAATTTCTTTGCGTACGCGCTGGGGTCAAGATGGGGGGCACCGTTGGCATCCCCCTCGAGCGTTGTCGTCGGCACACCAATGATCGGACCCTGTGCCAGGCGTTTCTCGAGTTCCGCATACTTCGCTTCACCATCTGCCAGGCCGAGCCGCCAGCGGTAGTTGTGAACAACAATGCTCACGTGATCGGGGTTGTCGAATGCCCGCGCGCTTCGTTCGAGGGTGGCGGCATCGAAGGCCCGCTTGGGTGAAGCGATCTGCCAGATCAGTTTCGCGAACTCTTGCCGATTGTTTTTGTAGCCCGCACGGCCGCACTCGGTAGCGAAGTAGTACTGGTACCACCATTGCAACTCGGCCGGGCTCTGGTGCAAAGTTTCGGGGTAGCCGAGTGACGTCTCCAGGGGGGCCGCTCAGGTTATGCCGCAAGCACGGCATTCCAGATCGCGGGCGCAGCTTGGCCCCAAACATGCAGCCGACCGAGATTGAACTGACCCTTGCGAACTCGGTCCAGCAACTCGACGCCGGCAATCGTCACCGCTGCACGGTCGAAGACCTTGAAGCCGAGCATCGGGTTGATGCGTGACTTCACGCCTCGATGGTCTTGCTCGATCATGTTGTTGAGGTACTTCGACGATCGCAGCCGCGTGTCTTTCCAGCGTGGGCTGTGCGCGGGCAACTCTCGCACCGCGCGGTGCGAGGCGGCATAGCCATCCAGCGTGATGCTGACCGGCGCTCGCCCTTGCGTCTCCAGTGCAGAATGCTTTGGCCGCCTTCACATCGCGGTTGGCGCTCAGACGGAAGCCCACCGTCTGCCCCTCGCGATCGACGGCCCGGTACAGATAGGTCCACTAGATCAGGCATTGTGGAAGCCCGCCGCCGCATCAACGGCGCCGTTGATTCGTGCAGGCGATACGGCTGCGGGTGTCGACTGGATGGGCTTGGAGTGGTCGCCGTGGCGGTCGCTGGACGCTCGCCCCTCGCACGAAGGGATCGCAGTGTACCGGTTGCGGCATCCCGGAACCACCGAGCTTTTGTACATCGGCGAGACATTGCTACTTGGGCAACGTGTCAAGTCACACGCGCGGACATTTGGAGGGATAGGGCACGTCGAGATTTCGTATGTGAAACTGGCGACAGACGTGTCTAAGGCAACACTGCTCGAGTTTGAAAACGACTTGATTGCTTGCCACTACGAACTGACAGGACGAGCGCCGACGCATCAGTTTTCAAACTGGAATGCACGGGCCGCCCCGCTCGCACATCCAACGGCAGGTGGCTCCGCCGCGTGAGAAGGGTACCTCGTGCAACAGCGCAATCCCGATGGCGTGATGCACTATGGCAGTCAAGGCGCCCAGGACATCAGCATCCCGGCATCGCCTTCGGCACACGGTCAAATAAATGGGCGCCCGCCCATCGACGGGAACCGTCGGCGATGCCTATGACGACGCGATGGCGGTAAGCTTCGTCGCTACGAGGGGTGATCGTCCTTTCGGTGAAATTTGATACGGTCTGCGCAAAAAAACCTTTGTGCGACAACCACTTCCGGATGGCCATCTCTGCGCGAGAGACGTCTCACGCAAGCTGTTGATTTTCAAGCTGAAATCTCCCGCCACCGTATCAATCCGCAAGGAAAGTACGATTACCCCGACCCGCGCCTCGGAGCCGACGTCGCCTTCCTGCGCCCTGCGTGTTTAAAGCTGACAACTCCGGGACCTGATTTGCTCGAAGAACAACCTCTACTAGATGCCAAAAATCAAAAGATGGCGAGATTTGACTCGGTAGGCCCCAGCCGCGAAGGAGACCAGTTTCATTACCTTTGGGCGGCGCGCCAGTGTCTCCGCCTCCTGGATGACGGCGAACTCGCAGCAGTGACCATTGAAGGACCGTCTTCAGGTGAAACTAGCGAGGAAGAGATTGACGAAGGGTTCGAGGTAATCGACGTCGCTCTCTACTTCGGCTCGGAGTCGTTGGCAGACGCGTCGCTGGTCCAGTACTTTCAACTGAAACACTCAGCGAAGAGTAAAGGCAAAGCCTGGACCGCTAGTGGCCTCAAACGGACGGTCGAAGGATTCGCAAGCAGGTTTACGAGAATCCAGGAAGAGCTTGGCGCAGGAGCAATGGAGAACAGCCTGCAGTTCACGTTCTTGACGAACCGCCCCGTTGCCCAGGACGTATTGGAAACGCTGTCAGACTTGGCCAATGACGTTGAACCCCGTCGACCTGAGCAAGCAAATTTGCTTGTCAAGTATTCAGGACTCACCGGTCCAGCCGTCGCAAAGTTCTTTGAACTGTTCCACGTTGAGGCCGATGAGCCCGACGTTTGGTCCCAGAGAAACCTTCTCAGCAGCGATGCAGCCGCCTATCTTGCCGATGCGGACTTTGACGCTCCTGTGCAACTCAAGGAGCTTGTCACTCGCAAGGTTCTGACAGACTCTAACCGAACAGTTCGCAAGCACGATGTGCTTCACGCGTTGAAGGTTTCGCCGGAAGAGCTTTTCCCAGCCCCTGCCCAAGTTCAGCGCCCAGACGTCGAGGTGCCAAGGCGCCAGTACGAAGAAGCACGTGCGTTGCTGACTGCAGCCCGGCATCCAGTTTTGATTCACGCAGATGGCGGGGTCGGCAAATCGATGCTGGCCGCACACCTTGCTGCATCCTCCCCTGATGGCGCAGTGGCAACCCTGTATGACTGTTTCGGCGACGGCTTGTATCGCACCGCGCTGCACGTCCGACACCGCCACAGCGACGCGCTTATCCAAATCTCCAACGAACTCGCTGCAAAGGGCCTCTGCCACCCGCTGATACCGACGCCATACGCCGACGCCAAGCAGTTGTTGCGGGCTTTCGCCTTCAGGGTTCGGCAGG
>NZ_JAAVVD010000019.1:0-154142 GCF_018449755.1 Variovorax sp. dw_954
CGCGGGTGTCGAGCCGGCGTACATGGGCATCGGCCCGGTCCCGGCCACGCGCAAGGTGCTGGAGCGCACCGGCCTGAAGGTCTCGGACCTCGACGTGATCGAGTCGAATGAAGCCTTCGCGGCGCAGGCCTGCGCGGTGATCCAGGAACTGGGCTTCGATCCGGCCAAGGTCAACCCGAACGGCTCGGGCATTTCGCTGGGCCACCCGGTCGGCGCGACCGGCGCGATCATCACGGTGAAGGCGATCGCCGAGCTGCATCGCACGGGCGGGCGCTATGCGCTGGTGACGATGTGCATCGGCGGCGGCCAGGGCATCGCCGCGATCTTCGAGCGGGTCTGATCGTGAGCTTGGCCTCTGCGCAAGTCGACGAGCGCGAGGTCGAGTTCAGCGCCATCCGCGCGCAAGGCGCGGGCGGGCAGAACGTCAACAAGGTGTCGAGCGCGGTGCACCTGCGCTTCGACATCCCGGCTTCGTCGCTGCCGGAAGGCGTGAAGGAGCGGCTGCTCGCGCTGCGCGACAGCCGCATCACGCAGGAGGGGGTGCTGGTGCTCAAGGCGCAGACGCACCGCAGCCAGGACATGAACCGGGCCGATGCGCTGGCAAGACTGCAGGAACTGGTCGACAGCGTGGCCGTGGCGCCGCGTGTGCGCAGGGCCACCAAGCCGACCTATGGCTCGAAGCAGAGGCGTCTGGAGGGCAAGAGCCAGCGCTCGGCGATCAAGCAGTTGCGCGGGCCGTTGAAGGACTGATGCCGGCCTCGGCCCGCCGGGCCAGGCTGCGCACCGATGTCGGCAATGACCGGACCATCTCTGCCAGGTAGGTCGTCAGTTCGGACTCGTCGTTGCGGCGGCGGTTCATGATCACCGGCGTCGTCACCCCTTCGTCGCCCAGCGGCAGGTAGAGCACGCCCTCGCGGTGCAGGTTCTGCACCGATTGCGGTACCAGCGCGTAGCCAAGGCCCGCGACGACGAGGCCGATGGCGGTCTGCACCTCGTTCGACTCCAGCGCGATCACCGGCTTCAGCCCGCGAGACTGGAACATTTCCAGCACCTGGTCGGCATAGCTGGGCCGTGGCTTCGAGGGGTACAGCAGCAGCGGCTCGGTCGCCAGCTTGGCAAGGGTGATCTTCTTGTGCTTGACCAGGCGATGGTTGACGGACAGCGCCACCATCACGGTCTCCTCGCGCACCAGTTCGCCCACCACGTCGTCGTCGTCGAAGTTCAGCCGGCCGAAGCCCATGTCGATGCGACCGGCCTTGAGCGCCTCGACCTGCTGCACCGTCGTCATCTCGTAGAGGTTCAACTCGACCATCGGCTGCGCTTCGCGGAACTGGCGGATCACGTCCGGCAGCTTGCCGTAGAGCGTCGAGGGCGCGAAGCCGATCGCGTACCAGGTGCGCCGGCCGCCGGCGATGCGCACCGTCGCAGTCTGGATCTCGGACATGCGGTCGAGCATCTGTTGCGCCTGGATCTGGAAGAAGCGCCCGGCCGGCGTGAGGCGCAGCGGGCGCGACGTGCGGTCCAGCAACTCGGCGCCGAGTTCCTCCTCCAGCGTCCGGATCTGGCGGCTCAGGGGCGGCTGCGCGATATGCAATTGCTCGGCCGCGCGGCTGAAGCTCAGCTCGCGCGCGACCGCGCAGAAATAGCGCAGGTGGCGCAATTCGATGTGCATGGGAGGCTCCTGTTGCGGATTCGTGTGGGTCAGTGAAAACCCGATGCCTGTATACCTTAAAGGTATTTTGCCGGACTCAATCGATATTGGACCGCAGGGCGCGTGAGGAGGACCATTCAGTCCATGAACACGAGCCCCACCATCCACTCCATCGAGGCCATCCTGGTCGACCTGCCGACCATCCGCGCCCACAAGCTGGCGATGACGACAATGATGCGCCAGACGCTGGTGATCGTTCGCATCGCCTGCAGCGACGACGTCGCCGGCATCGGCGAGACCACCACCATCGGCGGCCTGGCCTACGGCGACCAAAGCCCCGAGAGCATCAAGAGCGCGATCGACAACTACATCGCGCCGCTGCTCATCGGCACCGACGCCACCCGCGTCAACGTGGCGATGCGGCGTGTGTCGGCCTCGGTGCAGGGCAATTCGTTTGCCAAGTCGGCGGTCGAGATCGCGTTGCTCGACGCGCAGGGCCAGCGCCTCGGCCTGCCGGTGCATGCGCTGCTGGGCGGTGCGATGCGCGATTCGCTGCCGGTGCTGTGGACGCTCGCCAGCGGCGACGCGACACGCGATGTCGACGAAGCCCTCGCCCTGATCGAAGCCCGCCGCCACAACGTCTTCAAGCTGAAGATCGGCAGCCATCCGCTGGCCGAAGACATAGCCCATGTGCAGGCGATCCGCCGCGGCCTTGGCGACGACGTGATGCTCACCGTCGACGTGAACCAGGCCTGGGACGAACCCACGGCGGTGCGCGGCATCGCCGCCCTCGAAGCCATCGGCGTCGCCCTCATCGAGCAACCCGTGGCCCGCCGCAACCGGCAGGCGCTGAAGCGGCTCGCGGCCCGCTTCGACGTGGCCATCATGGCGGACGAAGCGGTGCACGACGCCATCGATGCCTTCGACCTGGCCGCGGATGCCGCGGCCGATGTCTACGCGCTGAAGATCTCGCAAGCCGGCGGCCTGTGGCCCACGCTGCGCGCCGCTGCCGTCGCCGATGCGGGCGGCATGGGCATCTACGGCGGCACGCTGCTCGAAGGCAGCGTCGGCAGCATCGCCGCGGCCCATGTGTTCGCCGCCTGCCCGACGCTGGCCTGGGGCACCGAGCTGTTCGGCCCCTTGCTGCTGAAGGACGACATCGTGGTGCAGCGCCCCGAATACCGCGACTTCGAGCTGCAGCTTCCGCAAGTGCCCGGCCTGGGCGTGCAACTCGACCTCGACAAGCTCGCCTTCTACCGCCGCGACCGCGCGTCGCAGCCTGTCGCAGCCACCGCCTGAGAGGACCAAGACCATGCTTTTCCACGTCGAAATGACCGTCAATCTCCCGCACGACCTGGCGCCGGCGCAAGCCGACCAGCTCAAGGCGCGCGAGAAGGAGATTGCGCAAGGCCTGCAACGCGACGGCGTCTGGCGCCACCTCTGGCGCATCGCCGGGCGCTACGCCAACGTCAGCATCTTCGACGTCGCCGACAACGCGGCGCTGCACGACACGCTGATGACGCTGCCCCTGTTCCCGTACATGGACATCGTCGTGCGGCCGCTGTGCCGGCACGGCTCGTCCATCCGCGAAGACGACCGCTGATCCATTCCACTTTTCCCCTCCACCCCACGATCCCAAGGAAGACAACGCCATGAACGAACTCACCCAGACCCAACTGCTCGAACGCGTCACGTTCGCCAACCGCCCCGACGGCGACCCGCGCGTGCAGAAGATCACCGCGCGCATCGTCGGCGACCTGTTCCGTGCCATCGACGACCTCGACATCCAGCCCGACGAGTTCTGGGCCGGTGTCGACTGGCTCTCGCGCCTCGCCTCGAGCGGCCAGGCCGGCCTCATCACCGCGGGCCTGGGCTTCGACCGCCTGCTCGACATTCGCCTGGACGAAGCCGACGAACGCGCCGGCCGCAATGCCGGCACGCCGCGCGCCATCGAAGGACCGCTCTACATCGCCGGCGCCCCCCTCTCGAAGTACGAGACGCGCGTCGACGAAGAAGGCGACGAGCAACGCGGCGAGACCATGGTGATGGAGGGCCGCGTGCTCGACGTCAACGGCAAGCCGGTGGCCGGCGCCATCGTCGACGTGTGGCATGCCAATGAACTGGGCCGCTACTCGCACTTCGATCCGGACCAGGCCGAGTACGCGCTGCGCCGCAAGATCGAGACCGATGCCCAGGGCCGCTACCGTTTCCGCAGCTTCCTGCCGCCGGGCTACGCGATTCCGCCGAACAGCCCGACCTCCGAACTGTTCAGCGCCATCGGCCGCCACGGCAACCGTCCGGCGCACATCCACTTCCTGGTGGTCGCACCCGGCCTGCGCACGCTGACGACACAGGTCAACGTGCCGGGCGACAGCTTCATCGACGACGACTTCGCCTTTGCCACGCGCGACGGGCTGATCCTGAAGCTCGAGCGGAACACCTCGCCCAAGGGCTACGAATCGCTCGGCGTGACGACCCAGTTCACCCGCGTGCCTTTCGACTTCGTCATGCAACCTGCCGTGGACGAAAGCGAAGCCGATCCACAAGCACGGATCGCGCGCGCCCTGGCCTGACCTGAGCCACTGCTCCTGCGCCGGCATGCCCGGCCAGGAGCCTCTCTCCCCAACCCCCGATCGTCGATGGTGAAGCAGCGTGCTTCGGCTTTGCGACGACCTCCTTTCTGCAAATCGCCAAATCGCAAACCTTTTCGGAGACACGACATGATCCCCATCTACCCCGTCAAGTCCACGCCAGACCTCTCGAAGCTCGACGCCTTGCTCGAGGACGATCCGGTCGCGCACAAGTACCGCCTGGACCGCTCGGTCTTCACCGACGAGCAGTTGTTCGACCTGGAGATGAAGCACATCTTCGAAGGCAACTGGGTCTACCTCGCGCATGAAAGCCAGATCGCCAACGTCAACGACTACCTGACCGTGTACGTCGGCCGCCAGCCGGTCGTCATCACACGCAGCAAGGACGGCAAGCTGAATGCGCTGGCCAACACCTGCACCCATCGCGGCGCCATCCTGTGCAGGCATAAAAAGGGCAACAAGTCCAGCTTCACCTGCCCGTTCCATGGCTGGACCTTCAACAACGCCGGCAAGCTGCTCAAGGTCAAGGACAACAACGCCGAAGCCGGCTACCCGTCCAGCTTCAATTGCGAAGGCAGCCACGACCTGGCGAAGCTCGGCGCCTTCGAGAACTACCGCGGCTTCCTGTTCGGCAGCGTCAACCCCGATGTGGTGCCGCTGAAAGAGCACCTGGGCGAGGCCGCCAAGATCATCGACATGATCGTCGACCAGTCACCCGAAGGCCTGGAAGTGCTGCGCGGCGCGTCGACCTATACCTTCGACGGCAACTGGAAGCTCGGCGCGGAGAACGGCGCGGACGGCTACCACGTCTCGTCGGTGCACTGGAACTACGCGGCCACCACCAGCCGGCGCAGCGTCGACGGCAAGGTCGACACCGTCAAGGCCATGAATGCCGGCAAGTGGGCGCAGCAGGGCGGCGGCTCCTACACCTTCAAGCATGGCCACCTGCTTCTGTGGACCAACTGGTCGAACCCGGAAGACCGGCCGCTGTACTCGAAGCGCGACGAGTGGATCGGCAAGTTCGGCGAGGCCCGCACCGACTGGATGCTTGGCAAGTCCCGCAACCTGTGCCTGTACCCCAACGTCTACCTGATGGACCAGTTCAGCTCGCAGATCCGCATCGTGCGGCCGATCTCGGTCGACAAGACCGAAGTGACGATCTACTGCATCGCGCCGAAGGGCGAGGCGCAGGAAGCCCGCACGCGCCGGCTGCGCCAGTACGAAGACTTCTTCAACGCCACCGGCATGGCCACGCCGGACGACCTGGAGGAGTTCCGCTCCTGCCAGCACGGCTACGGCGCACGGGCCGTCAAGTGGAACGACATGAGCCGCGGTGCCACGCACTGGATCAAGGGCCCGGACGCCACGGCCGAGCTGATCGGCTTGAAGCCGGACCTGAGCTGCGTGAAGACCGAGGACGAGGGCCTCTACATCGGTCAGCACGAGTACTGGCTCGACACCATGAAGAAGGCCGTGGTTGCCGAATCGGAAGGGGCGCTGTGATGCTCGACTACCAAGCCATCCAGTCCTTCGTCTACTCGGAAGCCCGCGCCCTGGACGAGCACCGCTGGGCCGACTGGCTCGCCTGCTACGCGGACGACGCCGAGTTCTTCATGCCCTCGTGGGATGACGACGACAAGCTCACGACCGACCCGCAGAACGAGGTCTCGCTCATCTACTACCCCGACAAGCAGGGGCTGGAAGACCGCGTGTTCCGCATCCAGACCGAGCGCTCAAGCGCCACCATGCCCGACACGCGCACCGGCCACGCGATCAACAACCTGGAGGTGCTGTCGCAGGACGACCAGCAATGCGTCGTGTCCTTCAACTGGACCACGCACAGCTTCCGCTACGACATCGTCGACGTGTACTTCGGCAGCTCGCAATACACGCTCGACACGAGTGGCGACAAGCCGCTGATCAAGCGCAAGTACGTCGTCCTGAAGAACGATTACATCCACCACCTGCTCGACATCTATCACATCTGATCCACGAGACAAGGAGACAAAGCATGACCTACAACATCGCCCTGCAGTTCGAGGACGGCGTCTCGCGCATCATCCCGTGCGAGCCCAACGAACTGGTTGCAGACGCGGCCTACCGCGCCAAGATCAACATCCCGCTCGACTGCCGCGACGGCGCCTGCGGCACCTGCAAATGCCACTGCGAGAGCGGCAGCTTCACGATGGGCGACTACATCGAGGATGCGCTCGCCGACGACGAAGCCGCGAACGGCTACGTGCTGACCTGCCAGATGAAGCCCACCTCCGATTGCGTGGTGCGGGTGCCGGCTTCGTCGGCCGCGTGCAAGACGGAGGTCGGCGCGCACGGCGGCAAGCTCACGAAGATCGAGCGCGACTCGGCAACCACCGTGTCGTTCGCGCTGCAATCGGAACGGCCGCTGGCATTCCTGCCGGGGCAGTACGTCAATCTCATGGTGCCCGGCAGCAAGGAAACGCGCTCGTACTCCTTCAGCTCCGCGCCGAACACTTCCGAGCTGGCCTTCCTGATCCGCGACGTGCCCGACGGCCTCATGAGCACCTACATGCGCAAGCAGGCGCAGCCCGAGGACTTCCTGATGTTCACCGGCCCCTACGGCAGCTTCTACCTGCGGCCGGCAGTGCGACCCATCCTGATGCTCGCGGGCGGCACCGGCCTGGCGCCCTTCCTGTCGATGCTCCAGTGGCTCAAGGACAACCCGACGGACCATCCGATCCGCCTGGCCTACGGCGTCAACACCAACGACGACCTGGTCGAACTCGAGACCCTGTCGGCGCTGAAGTCCAGCCTGCCGGATTTCGAATTCTTCACCTGCGTCGTCGACGCGGAGAGCGGACATCCGAAGCAGGGCTACGTCACCAACCACCTCTCGGGCGACGACCTGCACGACGGCAATGTCGATGTGTACGTCTGCGGCCCGCCGCCGATGGTCGAGGGCGTGCGCAAGTGGATGTCGGGCGTCGGCGTCACGCCGAAGAGCTTCCACTTCGAGAAGTTCTCGTCGGCCAACGAAGCGGTGGCGGCATGAGCGCTGCTCATCAAATGACCGGCACACGCTTCACGAACAAGGTCGTCATCGTGACGGGTGCCGCCCAGGGCATCGGCCGTGGCGTTGCGCTGAAGGTCGCCGCAGAAGGCGGCACCGTGCTGGCCGTCGATCGTGCCGAGATCGTCAACGAGGTCGTCGCGGAGATCGGGGAGGCCGGCGGCATCGCCTCCGGCTTCCAGGCCGACCTCGAGACCTTCGCAGGTGCCCAAGCCATGGTCGCGGAGTGCCTCGCGAAGTTCAAGCGCGTGGACGTGCTGATCAACAACGTCGGCGGCACGATCTGGGCCAAGCCCTACGAGCACTACGAGGAGGCGCAGATCGAGGCCGAGATCCGGCGTTCGCTCTTCCCGACGCTGTGGTCCTGCCGCGCCGCGCTGCCTTTCATGGTGAAGAAGAAGCGCGGCGTCATCGTCAACGTGTCGTCCATCGCCACGCGCGGCGTGCACCGCGTGCCGTACTCGGCAGCCAAGGGCGGCGTCAATGCGCTGACCGCCTCGCTGGCGATGGAGCACACGCACAACGGCATCCGGATCAATGCCACGGCGCCCGGCGGCACCGATGCACCGCCGCGCCGCGTGCCGCGCAATCAGGCGAAGGCGAAGCCCAGCCGGCAGGAAGCAACCTGGTACCAGGGCGTGGTCGACCAGACGGTCGATTCCAGCCTCATGCACCGCTACGGAACCATCGACGAGCAGGTCGCCCCGATCCTGTTCTTCGCTTCGGACGAGTCCTCCTACATCACCGGAACCGTGCTGCCCGTCGGCGGCGGCGACCTCGGCTGACCAGCCCCTCGACATCCACAGCAAATCCAACGAGAGACAACCATGCGCCACATCGACCTCCACAAGCTGTCAGACGAAGCCCGATTCAACGGCTTCCACGGAAAGGTGCTCTTCTGGTGCGCCCTGATCATCATCTTCGACGGCTACGACCTGGCCGTCGCCGGCATCGCACTGCCGTCGATCATGAAAGAGATGGGCGTGAGCCCGACGAACGCGGGCTTCATGGTCAGCTCCGCGCTGTTCGGCATGATGTTCGGCGCCATCTTCCTGGGCACCATCGCGGACAGGATCGGCAGGCGTCGGGCGATCGCGATCTGCATCGGCCTGTTCAGCGTCTTCACGGCCGCGGCCGGCTTCACCCACGATCCGGTGACGTTCAGCGTGATGCGCTTCCTGGCCGGCCTCGGCATCGGGGGCGTCATGCCCAATGTCGTCGCCCAGATGACCGAATACTCGCCCCGCAAGATCCGCAGCACCATGGTCACGCTGATGTTCAGCGGCTATGCGGTAGGGGGCATGCTGGCCGCGTTGCTGGGCAAGGGATTGATCGAAGCCTACGGTTGGGCTTCGGTGTTCCTGGCTGCCGGCGTGCCGGTGCTGTTGATCCCGCTCATCCTGCGCTCGATGCCGGAATCCATGCCCTTCCTGATCAAGGCGAAGCGCGTCGACGAATTGAAGGCGATCGCCAGCCGCCTCGATCCGGGCTACCGTCCCGACGCGGCGGACAGTTTTGAATTGCCGCGCGAGGACAAGGCCGTGAGCGCGCCGATCGGTCGACTGTTCCAGGAAGGCCGCGGATTCAGCACCGTGATGTTCTGGATCGCCTTCTTCATGTGCCTGTTCATGGTCTACGCGCTCAGCTCGTGGCTGACCAAGCTGATGGCCGGTGCGGGCTACAGCCTGGGCTCGGCGCTGACCTTCGTGCTGGTGCTGAACTTCGGCGCCATGATCGGCGCGGTGGGCGGCGGCTGGCTCGCGGACCGCTTCCACATCAAGTACGTGCTGGTCGGCATGTATGCACTGGCGGCGGTGTCGATCACCTTGCTGGGCTATCGCGTGCCGACGGAAGTGCTGTTCCTGCTGGTCGGCCTGGCGGGCGCCTCGACCATCGGCACGCAGATCGTGACCTACGCCTACGTCGGGCAGTTCTATCCGATGGCGGTGCGCGCCACGGGCATCGGCTGGGCCTCGGGCGTGGGGCGCAGCGGCGCCATCCTGGCGCCCATCGTGATCGGCAGCCTGGTCGGCCTGGCCTTGCCGCTCCAGCAGAACTTCATGGCGATCGCGATCCCCGCGGTGATCGCGGCCATCGCGGTGGCCTTGATCAACCATGGTCGCGCGACGGGTGCCCAACACGCGAGCACAGTCGACGCAAGCCGCCAGGGGCCGACGGCTGGCGTGAAGCTTGCTGTGCCTGCGAAGTAGTGCGAGCCGCGCTGTGTCGCCTTGCCAAGAGCCATGGATCGGCTTTTTTTTGCGCCGTGGCAGGAGCTTTTTCGTCATGATCCAGCGACTGCGCAACATCGTCGCTGCCCTTCATCGACTGGTGGAGGCTTCGGGCGCACTGATCGATGATGCGACGCCCTCCGTGGGTCGCACCGCTCACATCCAACTGGAGAATTCAAGATGATTCATGCTCTCGTTCGCCGCAGCGCAGTCTTCGGCGCTGTCCTGCTCGCCGCAACGGCGGGCGCGCAGACGCCCTCGCCACTGCACACGCAGGTCGCGCCCATCGTGAGCGGCATGTACCCGTCACTGGAGACGCTCTACAGGGACCTGCATGCGAATCCGGAGATCGCGTTCCAGGAAGTGCGGACGGCCGCGAAGATGGCCGACGAAATGCGCAAGCTCGGCTTCGAAGTGACCGAGAAGGTCGGCGGCACCGGTGTGGTCGCAATCTACAAGAACGGGGCCGGGCCCACGGTGCTGGTCCGCACCGAGCTCGACGCCCTGCCGATGGAAGAGAAGACCGGCTTGCCCTACGCGAGCAAGGCCAGGACGCAGTCCAACGGCCGCGAGTCCTTTGTCGCGCACAGTTGCGGCCACGACATCCACATGGCCAGTTGGGTCGGCACCGCGCGCACGCTGCTGGCCATGAAGGACAGATGGAAGGGCACCCTGATGTTCGTCGCGCAGCCCGCCGAGGAAACCGTGTCGGGCGCCAAGGCGATGATCGCCGACGGGCTGTTCAAGCGCTTTCCAAAGCCCGACTACGCCTTCGCGCTGCACACCTCGCCATCGCCGTACGGCTTCGTGGGCTACAAGGTCGGCGCCATCAGTTCGAACTCCGATTCGCTCGAGATCACCTTCAAGGGCCGTGGCGGCCATGGATCCGCGCCCGACAAGACCATCGACCCGATCGCCATCGCGGCGCGCTTCGTCACCGACGTGCAGACCGTCGTCAGCCGCGAGAAAGACCCGGCGGAATTCGGCGTCGTCACGATCGGTGCGATCCAGGGCGGTACCGTGGGCAACATCATTCCCGACACGGTGGTGCTGAGCGGCACCGTGCGCTCCTACAGCCCGCAAGTGCGCGAGAAGTTGCTCGCCGGCATCCGTCGCACGGCCAATGCGGCGGCGATGATGGGAGGCGCGCCGGAGCCGGTGGTCGAACTCGTGCCCGGCGGCGCGGCGGTCGTCAATGACGAGGCCGTGGTCGGACGCACCGTTGCCGCGCTCAAGGCCGCGTTCGGCGACCCCAAGGTGGTGGCGGTGCCGCCGATCACCGCCAGCGAGGACTTCTCGGAGTTCGTGAACGCCGGCGTGCCGTCGATGTTCTTCTTCGTCGGCGTGCTCGCCCCCGAGGACGTGGCCGCTTCGATGAAGCCCGGCGGCAAACCCATCGCATTCAACCACTCGCCCTTCTTCGCGCCGGTGCCGGAGCCTTCGATCAAGACCAGTGTCGAGGCGATGAGCGTGGCCGTGCTGACGACGATGGCGCCGAAGTAGTCTTCGGGCTTGCGCGCCAGAGGCGCAGGCCGTAGTGTGAACGCACAAGCATTCAAAGGAGAAATCCATGGCCTATGTCGACGGATACGTCCTGCCCCTGCCCAAGGCCAATGTCGAGGCCTATCGCGCGATGGCCTTCAAGGTGGGCGCCGTCTGGCGCGAGCACGGTGCGCTCGAATACCGCGAGGCGCTGGCGGACGATGTGCAGCCGGGGGAGCACACCTCGTTTCCGCAGGCCGTGCAGTTGAAGGACGACGAGGTCGTGGTGTTGTCGTGGATCGTCTTCGAGTCTCGAGCGAAACGCGACGAAGTCAATGCCAGGGTCATGGTGGACCCGCGGCTGAAGGAGTGGATGGATGCATCGAAGCTGCCCTTCGACGGCAAGCGCATGTTCTGGGGCGGCTTCGAGATCATGATGACCTTGTAGCCAGCCTCCAGCCTACTTGGCCGCCTGCACCACGGCCGACCCCGGCGCCGTGACCTCGATGGTCAGCTTGACGAGCGCACCGTCGCGCCAGACGGCCAGCGGCGCCTTGTAGCCGGGCGCCATCAGGCCCACGATGGATTGCAGTTCGAGCGGCGTCTGCACGCGCTGGCCGGAGATCTCGACAACCACATCGCGGGCGTGCAGGCCGGTCTGCCCGACGCCGGGTTCCACCACCAGGGCGCCGTAGGCATTGCGCATGCCCAGGGTGCGCGCCATCGCCGGCGTCAGCGCTTCGAATTGCACACCCAGGTGCCCGCTCACCACCGGGTTGGCGGACGTTCCGGCCTGGACGTTGGCGCAGCCCTTTTCCTGTTGCACCTGCTGGATCGCATCGACATGCCAGCCGTAGACCTTCTGCGGAAAGCCGACGGTCACGCGGTAGCCCTGCTGCATGACGCCCAGGAAGCGGCCGAGCATGTAGCAGTCGTTGCCGCGGTAGTCGGCAGGCGTCGCGTTCATGCGCGCAGGTGTCTGGGCCGAGAGCGCGGCAGCGCTGTCTTCGTCGACGATGGGGTTGACCTGGCCCGCGCAGGCCGACAGCAGCACCGCGAGCGGGAGAAGCGCGCGCCACGGCGCACATCGCAATGAACCGTTCCTCGTCATGGTGTCCAGCCTACGCCGGTTCGCTTGCAAGTGCTGCCAGTGCGTCGGCGTCGGTGCGGTAGACGAACAGCAGCGGTCCCGGCGCCAGCAGGCCTGCGCGTTCCAGCACCTGTTGCGCGGGTAGCTTGAGACCGCTCAGGTGCAGGCGCACGCCGCCGTTCTCGAGCGTGCGGCGGATCGAGCCGAACACCTCCGCGCCGGTGATGTCGATGCGGTTGATGGGCTGTGCGAACAGGCAGACATCGGTCAGCCCCGGCCGCGCCGCCATGGCTTCCGAGACGGCGCGCTCCAGCGTGCTGGCGGAGGCGAAATCCAGTTCGGCATCCATGCGCAGCGCATAGAGGTCGGGGGCCAGCGCCGGCAGCTGCCAGAGGTGGCGATCGCGCAGGCTGCCGTCGCCGTGCAGGCCGACTTCGATGATGCGCGGATGCAGATGGCGGTACATGTAGTTGGCCAGGCTGGCCAGCAGGCCGCCCAGCACGCCCCAGTAGATCGATGGCGCCGTCGCCATGGTGAGCACGAAGGTGGCCAGCGCGATGCCAGCCTCGACGCGCGAGACCTTCCACAGCGCGGTGAAGGTGTGCGGCTTGAGCAGCCCGATGATGGCCGTCATCACCACCGCCGCCAGCACCGACTGCGGCACGTGGTACATCAGCGGCATCAGCCACACCAGCGCGATGGCGACGAAGACCACGCTGAACAAGGTGGCCCAGCCGGTCTGCGCGCCGGCGTAGAGCGTGATGGCCGAGCGCGAGAACGAAGAGCTGGTCGGGAATGCGCCGGTCAGGCCCGACGCCACCTTGGCCAGGCCCTGGCCGATCAGGTCCTGGTTCTCGTTCCAGAGCGTGCCGGCGCGGGCGTTGTCGATCTTGGCGCTCGACGCCGTTTCCAGGAAGCTCACCAGCGTGATCATGAGCGCGGGCAACAGCAGCGCGGACAGGCTGTGCAGCGACGAGAAGTCGGGCAGGTAGAGCGAGGGCAGGCCCGACGGCAACGCGCCCACCACGGCGCCGCCCAGCAGCGCGTAGCTCACCGCATAGCTGAGGGCCGCGGCGCCGCCCACCAGCGCCATCGTCGTCGGGAACCTGGGTGCCCAGCGCTTGCCCATCCACATCACGGCCATGCTGCCGAGGCCGAATGCCATGGCGGTCCAGTCCGGCGGCGTGCCGCCTTGCAGGGCCTGCAAGACGGTGCGGCCGGTGAAGCCGAGCAGCGAAGGCAATTGCGACAGCGCGATCAGGATGGCTGCGCCCTGCGTGAAGCCGCTGAGCACCGGCGAGTTGACCAGCCGCAGGATCCAGCCGAAGCCGCCCGCGCCGATCACGATCTGGATGGCGCCCGAGATCAGCGTGAGCCACACCGCCATCGCCACCCATTCGGCGCTCCCGGCCACGGCGAGCGGCGCCAGCGAGGCGCCCACCAGCAGGCTGGTGAGGGCGGTCGGACCGACCGAGAGCCGTTGCGAGGAACTGAACAGCACCGCCACCAACGCCGGCCACAGCGCCGCGTAGACGCCGGTGACGAGCGGCATGCCGGCCAGCGCGGCGTACGCCACCCCCTGGGGCAACACCATGAGCGCGACCGTGATGCCGGCCAGGGCTTCGCTCTGCAGCAGCTTGCCGCTCGGGCGGGGCCAGCCCAGGCATGGCATGAAGCGGGCGAGGCGCTGGCGCAGGGGGACGTTGGCGATCGGATTCATGGGGAGCCGGCGACCGAGGGACTGCTGCACGAGGCCGGGGAATTCATACGGACTCGGCGGTCACAAGGTGATTCGCCGCATGGTGGAGGGCAATCCGCGTAGCCCAAGGTCGCCGGAGACGAATGCATCCGCCTCCGCCAGCGTTGCGGTGGCGACGTGGATTGCGTCTGGCGTCTTGAGCGACGGCAAGTCGGCCCGCAACTGCGCGGCGAGGAGCAGGACCTCGCGGCTGACAGGCCTTGCGTCGACCAGTGTGTCGAACAGTCGCTCGTAGGTTGCGATCAATTCGGTGTCGTTCTGGCGAATCGGGCGCACGAGCACTTCAGTCAACGCGAGTTCACTTGTGATCAGATGCGCCCCCGCCGCTTCGACCGACTTGAACAGTGCGGCGATCGATTTCTTGAAGAGCGGATTCCCCTCTGTCAGGTAAATGATCGGATTAGTATCGAGGTAGAAGGTTGCACCGCGCTCGAGGGCGAGCTTCTCGCTCACCTCACTCGTCCCATGCAGCACGCTCCGCGGTGACCTGCGCATCGATGTCCACGCGAGTGCGGCCGGGGCCTCGCCGTTCATTGAGGAAGGCCACGATGCCGGCTTTGGCCTTCGCGGCCTTGCGGGCAGAGGCGGGCCTCAACAAAATGCCGTCGCCCCATTGCGATGCTTCCAGGTAGTCGCCCGTCTCCAACGCCGCCGCCTTGCGCAACGTCACCGGGATGGTGACCTGGAATTTATCCTTGACACGAACAAGTTCAGACATGATGACGGCGGTTTGAAAGTTGGAAATTCTAACTCGCCGCCACGTACCTCACACCAGCGACTTCGCATTCTTCAGTACATAGTCGCAAGCCTTCGTCTTGAGCTTGCCCGAGACGCTCTTCAAGTCGAAGGACTGGCCATCGGTGCCTTGCAGCAGGCCCTTGGCCCCGCTGGCATAGCCCTCCTGCTGCGGCTGCTGGCCAGTGACTGCGCCCAGGAGCTTGTCCTTGACGGCACTGGCGTCGCCACCGGCCAGGTAGTTGTTCTTCACGCAGTACTGCAGCACGCCGGCGGCATTGCCCATCGTGCTGGAACCCATCTCGGGCATCGAGAGATTGCCGGCCTGGGACTTGAGGCTGCCCAGCAGGTCGGCGGCCGAGGCGGTGCCGGCGACGCTGAGGGCAAGGCAGCCGGCGATGAGGGCGATGTGCGATTTCATGGAGAGACTCCTTGGGTTGGGCGGCCTTACGACTTCTTCTTGTGTTGAAAAGCGGTAGGCGACTGGCCGGTCGCGGCCTTGAACATGGCACAGAAGGCGCTGTCGGTGGCATAGCCGCTGGCGGTCGCGACCTGGCTCACCGGCATGCCGCGCGCCAGCAGCGGCAGTGCGTGCGCCATCACGGCCTGCTGGCGCCATTGCTGCCAGCTCATGCCGAGCTGGTCGCGGAACATGCGCGCCACGGTGCGCTCGCTGGCGCCGATGGCATGCGCGCGCTCGGCCAGCGTGGCGCGGCTCGCGGGAGCGCGCAGCATCGTCTCGCACAACTGGCGCAGGCGCTTGTTGGCGGGCAGCGGCACGTCGATGCGGATCTGCGTGGCGCGCTCCAGTTCGTCGACCAGCAGCGGCGCGATCCAGCGCTCGCGTTGCGCCGCGTGCGGGTCGGCCGGCGGCAGGCCATCGGGCGTGGTGTCGAGCGCGAGCATGAGCGCGCGCAACAGGCCGCTGATTTCCAGCACCTCGCAGCGCTCCCAGCTCGGGGCAATCCATCCGTGCAGGTAGACCGTGCGCAATTCGGCGTCCTCGATCAGCGTGATGCTGTGCGGCATGTTGGCCGGCACCCAGAGCGCGCGCGACGGCGGCACGATGTAGCTGCCGTCCTCGGTGCTGAGGCGGATCACGCCACGCGTCGAGAAGGTCAGTTGCGGCCAGGGGTGCTGATGCAGTTCGACCAGCGTGTCGGCCTTCAGGAAATGTTCCTTGGCGCGCAAAGGGCGCACCGCATCGGGCGCGTAGAGGTGCGGCGTCAGCGGGCCGACGCTGGTGGTCGGCGCATTCGCGCCGCCGCGCGCCAATTCACGGAGGCGGTCGGGGGTTTCAGTGCTTGGCATGATTGCGACAATTGTTGTCCCTCTATCGCCATTCTGACGCTGCTTGCCCGGCTAGCATCAGAGTCCGCTTTCGAATTTGTAGCCAGACATGACCGCCGCCTCCCACTCCGCCGCCGCCACGCCGACGACCTTGCGCTCCGACGCGAAATTGATCGGCCTGGTCGGCCTGGCTCACGCCATCAGTCACTTCAGCCAACTGACGCTGGCGCCGCTTTTCCCTTGGATCAAGGATGCCTTCAACGTCAGCTACACGGAACTGGGCGCGGTGCTGACCGTGTTCTTCGTGGTCTCGTGCGTCGTGCAGGCGGCTTCCGGTTTCGTGGTCGACAAGCTCGGGCCGCGGCCGGTGCTGTTCGTCGGACTGGGCCTGCTCGGCCTGGCTGCCATCGGCTATTCGGTCGCGCCAAACTACTGGATGCTGCTGTTATGCGCTGTCTTCGCGGGCATGGGGAATGGGGTGTTCCATCCGGTCGACTACACGCTCTTCAACCGCAAGGTGGCGCCGTCGCGCCTGGGCCATGCCTACAGCGTGCACGGCATCACCGGCAGCCTGGGCTGGGCGCTGGCGCCGGCTTTCGTGGTGCCGTTGGCCATAGCCTTTTCCTGGCGCGTGGCGCTGGCTTCCGCGGGCGTGCTCGCATTGGCCGTGCTGGTGGTGCTGTGGCTCTACCGCGAGGTGCTGGCGCTCGACGTCAAGGAGGTGCACAAGGCGACGGGGCAGGGCGCCGGTGCGCACGTGGGCGGTGAGTTCGGCTTCCTGCGCATCCCCGCCGTGTGGATGTGCTTCGGCTTCTTCCTGTTCTATGCCATGGTGATCAGCGTGGTGCAGACCTTTGCGCCGGTCGCGGCGGGGCATTTGCATGCGGTGCCGGTGGCGTTGGTGGCCGTGTGCCTCACTGTCTACATGGTGGCGAGCGCGGGCGGCATGGTGGTGGGCGGTTTCCTCGCCTCCGACCCTTCGCGTTGCGAACGCATCGTGGGCGCGGGCTTCGGCATCGCGGCGGCGCTCGCGCTGGTGCTGGCCTTTGCCAGCTTTCCGGCGGCGATGGTGCCGGTGCTGTTCGGGGCGATGGGTTTTGCCTCCGGCATTGCCGGGCCGTCGCGCGACCTGCTGGTCAAGAAGTCGACGCCGCCGAACGCCACCGGCCGGGTCTACGGCGTGGTGTATGCCGGCCTTGACATCGGGCAGGCGGTGGCGCCGCTGGTCTTTGGTCCGCTCATGGACCGCGGCCAGTATCTCAGCGTGATCCTCGGCCTGGCGCTGACGCAGGGTGTGCTGATTGCCAGCGCGTTCAATGTGCGTCGCGTGCGGCGCACGCTGCTGGTTCCTGCCTCTGCCTGAGCGCGCCCGATGCGCGCTCAGATGGCGCGCAGGTCGACGCGTTGCCGTAGCGCTTGCGCGCTTTCCTTGCGTTCGCTGTAGCGGTCGACGAGGTAGGGCGCCATGTCGCGCGTGAGCAGTGTGAACTTCACGAGTTCTTCCATTACGTCGACAACGCGGTCATAGAAGGCGGACGGACGCATGCGGCCGGCATCGTCGAATTCCTGGTAGGCCTTGGCCACGGACGACTGGTTCGGAATGGTCAGCATGCGCATCCAGCGGCCGAGCACGCGCATCTGGTTGACGGCGTTGAAGGACTGGGAACCACCGCTCACCTGCATCACCGCGAGTGTCTTGCCTTGGGTGGGGCGCACGGCGCCGAGCGCGAGTGGAATCCAGTCGATCTGCGCCTTGAGGATGCCGCTCATGGCGCCATGGCGCTCGGGCGAGGTCCAGACCATGCCTTCTGCCCAGGATGCAAGCCGCCTCAACTCATCGACCTTGGGATGGATGGCCGGCGCGTCGTCGGGCAGGGGGAGGCCGCGCGGGTCGTACACCTTGACCTCCGCGCCAAGCGCAGCCAGCAGCCGCGCCGCTTCGTGGGTCAGCAGGCGGCTGAACGAGCGCTCGCGCGCCGAGCCGTAGAGCATCAGGATGCGCGGCGCGTGCGTGGCGCGCGTGGCCGGCCAGAGCCGCGTCGCGTCGGTGGTTTGGAAGAGCGATGCGTCGAGTGCGGGCAGCGTCGGGTCGTCACTCCACACGACGGCCATCCTTGTCGACCACGCGCTCGCCGTCTTCCTTGTCGAATGCGCCGAGCTGCGCCGCGGGCAGGATGTCGAGCACCGTTTCCGACGGCCGGCAGATGCGCGTGCCGAGCGGCGTGACGACGATGGGGCGCTGCAGCAGCACCGGATGCTTCCGGATGAAGTCGAGCAGCTGCGCGTCAGTCCACTTGGTATCGCCCAGGCCGAGTTCATCGTAGGGCGTGCCCTTTTGCCGCAGCAGGCCGCGCACACCGGTGCCGATGGCGGCGGCCAGGTCGCGCAGGCGCTCGTTCGACGGTGGTGTCTTCAGGTACTGGATCACCTCGGGCTCGACGCCACTGTTGCGGATCATCGCCAGCACGTTGCGCGAGGTGCCGCAGTTGGGGTTGTGGAAGATCGTGATGGAAGGGGCTTGGGATTGCATCATTCCAATTATCCAAATATTATTGAAATATGGAAGCTCCGGATGTCGTCAAGTCGCTGGCCGCGCTCGCGCAGCCGGTTCGGCTGCAGGTTTTTCGCGCGCTTGTGGTCGCCGGGCCCTCGGGCTTGACGCCGGGCGCGCTGGTCGAGGCGATCGCCGTGCCGGGCACGAGCTTGTCGTTTCACCTGAAGGAACTTCTGCATTCGGGCATGGTCACGCAAGAACGCAATGGGCGCAACCTGATCTATCGCGCCGCCTATGGCCGGATGAATGAACTGATCGGTTACCTCACGGACAACTGCTGCGACGGCGAGGCCTGCGAGGTCGCTCCGGCCGGTGCCTGCGCCGGCGCATGCTGAAGCAGGCGCCGGTCATCGGCTTCTTCGAGCGCAACCTGACGTGGTGGGTGGCGTTGTGCATCGTCGCGGGCGTCGGCCTCGGGCAATGGCTGCCGGGCCTGTCGCACGCCGTGGGCGCCATGGAGGTGGCACGCGTCAATCTGCCGGTTGGCCTTCTGATCTGGATCATGATCATTCCGATGCTGCTGAAGATCGACTTCGGCGCGCTCGGGAAGGTGGGCACGCACTGGCGTGGCATCGGCGTGACGCTGTTCATCAACTGGGCGGTCAAGCCGTTCTCGATGGCGCTGCTGGGCTGGGTCTTCATTCGCCATGTGTTCGCGCCGCTGTTGCCGCCAGGGCAACTCGACAGCTACATCGCGGGCCTGATCCTCCTGGCGGCCGCGCCTTGCACCGCGATGGTGTTCGTCTGGAGCCAACTCTGCCGGGGCGACCCGTACTTCACCTTGTCGCAGGTCGCGCTCAACGACGCGATCATGGTCATCGCCTTCGCGCCCATCGTCGCGCTGCTGCTGGGCCTGTCTTCGATCACGGTGCCCTGGGACACGCTGCTGACCTCGGTCGGCCTCTACATCGTGGTTCCGGTGGCCATCGCGCAAGGGTGGCGGCGTGGCCTGTTGCGCCGGGGGGAAACGCACCTGCGAGCGGTGGCGGCGCGGCTTGGCCCATGGTCCATCGCGGCCTTGCTGCTCACGCTGGTGTTGCTGTTCGCCTTCCAGGGCAAGGCGATCCTGCGCCAGCCACTGGTGATCGCGCTGCTCGCGGTACCGATCCTGCTGCAGGTCGTCTTCAATTCGGGCCTGGCGTACTGGCTGAACCGCAGGTTGGGTGTCGCCCACTGCGTGGCAGGTCCGTCAGCGCTGATCGGCGCGAGCAACTTCTTCGAACTGGCCGTGGCCACCGCGATCAGCCTGTTCGGCTTCGAGTCGGGGGCGGCCCTGGCCACAGTGGTCGGTGTGTTGATCGAGGTGCCGGTGATGCTGGCGGTGGTTGCGGTGGTGAACCGTTCGCAGGCCTGGTACGAGCGCGGCACGTCCGTCCGCGCCGCGTAGCCCCGTTCAGGCCGTCGTCAGCGCCTCGACCACGCGCAGGCTCTCCAGCGTCTTGATGCACGCATCCGCCGCCTCCGTGCCCTTGATGGCGAAGTGGCGGTGGAAGTACTTGCGGTGTTCCACATGCTCGTGGAAGTGGTGCGGCGTGAGCACCGCGGAGAGCATCGGGACGTTGGTCTCCAGCTGCAGCGACATCAGCGTGCTGACGACGGTGTTGGCGACGAACTCGTGGCGGTAGATGCCGCCGTCGACCACCAGTGCGCAGCCGACGATGGCGGCGTAGCGGCCCGACAGCGCGAGCCGCTTGGCATGCAGCGGGATCTCGAACGCGCCGGGCACGTCGACGACGTCGATGCGGTCGCGGGCGAAGCCCTGGCGCTCCATCTCGTCGAGGAAGGCATCGCGTGCCTGGTGCACGATGTCCGAATGCCATTGCGCCTGCACGAAGGCGACGCGCAGTCCGCGCGATGCGTCGGACGCCGGGACGGCGGAAAGGGGAAGGTCGTTGATCTGACTCATGGTGCCTCTTTTGCAAAGCAGGTTGTATGAATCAGGGCGCACGAAACCACATGCAAGGCGGCGCGACAAACGCGCGCAGCCCGGCCTGCGGTTCGCGCTCTCTTTCATCCGGACTGTGACCGTCGGCTTCGGAATCGCACCGAAATCTGCTGACCCTGAACCTCGTGGAGGCCAGGCGCTCGCGGGCTTGTGCGACTTTCGCCGCCATCACCGCCGGTGGGGAGTTACACCCCGCCCTGAGAACGCTTCGCCCCGGCTTGCGTCGGGGCGAAGCGGATTCTATGCAGCAGCGCCAAGTTGCGCTGTCACCCAGGAGCAAAGACCCTGCGAGAACCGGATCCGGGATTTTCCAAAGGGCGCGAGCAACGCGCTACTGACCGCCAACTGACGGGCATTTCAGGTTCTGCCGGAGTTCGTACTGCTTGCAGAGGGTGCGCCGCGCGGGCGATCCGGATACCTTGTGACTCCTGCCTTGTCCGCACGACTTCAAAGGCAGGCTCTGTGCAAGTTCACACTTGAGGAGACCGAAATGTTCAACAGTACCGTCTTGGAAGTTGCCATCGGGTTGGTGTTCTGTTTTGCGTCCGTCAGCCTGATCGTCAGTCAGATCCGCGAGGCCGCGGCCTCGGTCCTGAAGCTTCGGGCCAATGGCTTGCTTCAGGGGGTCAAGGACTTGCTCAACGATCCGGGTTTTACGGGTCTGGCCCGCGCGATCTACGACCATTCGTTGGTCAATCCCTTGAACACCCCATCGGCCGGCGGCGGGTCGGCCCCCAGCGTCAAACCCTCCTATATCAAGCCCATTCACTTCGCCAGGGCGCTCCTGGACAGCGCCCAGGCCGCCGCGACGGCCGCTGGAATGGACGGTGCCAACCTTCAGATTGCGATAGGGCAAATCAGCGATCCACAGACGAGGCAGTTGTTGACGGGGATCTACCAGCGGGCGAACGGAGGCCGGGCGGAGATCGAGGCCGAGCTGGCGTCATGGTTCGACTCGGGCATGCAGCGCTTGTCGGGCGCGTACAAGAGGCGCACGCAATTCTGGACCCTCATCATCGGGTTGCTGGTGGCGGGCGCACTGAACATCGACAGCGTCAACCTTGCGGGTGCGATCTGGGCGCGTCCTGCCTATTCGGCGCTGATCACGGCCGGAAATGACATCGGGCAAACGAAGCCCGAGGCGGCCTTCAACACGATGGAAACGCTGCCGCTGGGGTGGCAACTCCGCGCGCCCGACTCGGACCCTCTTTCGCCTTGGCCCTGGCCTTTGCCTGCGGGCTGGTCATGGTCTTGGCTTTCGCATGTTCCGGGATGGTTCTTGACCGCCTTGTCCGCCCTTTTCGGCGCACCCTTCTGGTTCGACACCCTCCAGAAACTCGTGCAACTGAGAGGGACGGGCAAGAAGCCCGGGGAGGATGACAAGAAGAGTTGACGGGAGCCACCTGCGTGCCCCCCACGGCCTCGGCTCAGCGAGGCGCAAGGAACTGCGCGAGACGCTGCAACTCCTCGTCAAGCGCGGCGCCGAATGCCGCCTCCCGCGGCTTGCGCTCGACATAGCCGAAGCTCGGCTGCAAGCGGCCCTCGCTGGCTGACACGTTGGCCCAGCCGATCACCCGGTCGCGCCAGAGCAGCGGCAAGGCGTAGTAGCCGTATTGGCGTTTCGGCGCCGGCGTGTAGGCCTCGAACTTGTACCTCCAGCCCCAAAGCAGTTCGAAGCGGCGGCGGTCCCAGACGACGGGATCGAAGGGTGCGAGCAGGCGCACGGCTTCGTCCGGCGCATGGCGTCGCGAGGCCGGATTCTCATCGGCGGGCCAGTACCAGGTGGTGCCGTCGATACGGCAGGAGGCCAGTTTCTCGCGCGCATGCTGCAGGGCCGTCTGCGTCTGGGGCGAGAGGTGCGGCGCGCCGTAGCCGAGCAGGCGCACGAGGTAGGTGAGGCTCGCGGCGGGCAGTGGCGCGTATTTGCGGATGACGAGCTCGACCAGTGCGGCGGCGCGTTGCGCGCGGCCCGTGTCGCTGTCATCGGTGGGTGCATGCGTCACCGCCTCGTAGACGCGCGTGCCGCTGTCGCGCCGGGCCACGCGCAGCATGCCGCGGTAGTGCATGCCGTCGAGCAGGTGCGTGGTCGCGTTGCTCTGTCCGCCCCAGTAGTTCTTGATGCGGCCATGCGCGAAATGCAGTTCGACCTCGCGCGGATGCACCGCGCCGCGCTCGCGCACGAAGGCGAGCACCTCCTCGGCCTTGCGCCGGGTCGCTTCGTCCCAGGCTTGCCTCGATTCGCGCGGATGCATCAGCGCCAGGTGTTCGCGCGGCAGGAAGCCGTAGTTGACCAGGCAGTCCTCCTCCACCGCCAGCCGGGTGTACTTGCGCTCGAGGTCGCCGGCCCGATAGTCCTTGACGCGATGGCGCAGCGTCAGGTCCTGCGCACGCGCGGGCGCCCGGATCGGATCCGCCTGCACGAAGCCCAGGCGCTGGATCGCGCGCGGCAAGGTGGTGGGCTTGAACAGCGTTCGCGCGATGGCATAGCGCCGGAGATCGTCGAGAGTCGGCGTGGCCATGGGAAGGGGGCGGGAATGCGGGCGGCCGACTGCGTTCGACGCTCCGCCTTCGAAGGGCATCAAACGCAGCTGCGATGGCGCTCGATGCAGGTGTCCAGCGTTTCCTCCCCGCTGCGCTGCCACCAGTCCAGCGACGAGAAGATCTCGACTTCGCAGAAGCCTTCGAATCCAGCCGCTTCGACCCAGCCGCGCACCTTCCTGAGTTCGACCACGCCGTCGCCCATCATGGCCCGGTCGGTCAACAGGTCGCGCGTGGGCGTGCGCCAGTCGCAGAGGTGGTAGGCCAGCAGGCGCGGCTTGCCGGCGCGCGCGGTCTGCTGCTCCAGCTTCGGGTCCCACCAGACGTGATAGATGTCGAGTGCGACGCCGAGCATGCCGCTTTGCTGCGGATCGAGTTCGTCGCAGATGTCGAGCGCGTGTTCGAGCGTGTTGATGCAGGCGCGGTCGGCGGCCTGCATCGGGTGCAGCGGCTCGATGGCCAAGGGCATGCCGACCTCGCGCGCATATTCGAGCGAGGCCGCGATACCGTCGTGCACCTCGCTGCGCGCGCGGGCGATGTCCTTGTAGGCAACCTTGCCTTCGAGCGCGCCGGGCAGGGCGCCGACGACCAGCACCACGCAGGGCGCGTCAAGGGTCCTGGCTTCGTCGATGGCGCGGCGGTTGTCGTCGAGCGCGGCCTTCAGCCCCGCCGCGTCGGCCGCCGGAAAGAAGCCGCCGCGGCAGTAGCCGGACAGGCCGATGCCGTGCGCCTTCAATTGCTTGGCGATCTTGTCGAGCCCGACCGCCGTGACCTGGTCGCGCCAGGGAGCGATGGCGCGGATGCCGCGCTCCGCGCACTGATCGATGATGCGGTCGAGCGGTACCTCGACGCCCCGTTGCTTGCGCACGGTCGCGGTGTTGATGGAAAGCCAGTCGTGGTCGTTGGAGAAGTCGCGCATCGCATCACTCTAAGGCAACACGCGACGGACTCGCGGTCGCCGTTCTACGTTTCGAGGCCATGCATCGCCAGCAAGGTCTTCATGCGATGCACGGCCAGGCCGGGTTGCTCCAGCAGGTTGGCGGCGTCGGCCAGGCGGAACAGTTCGGCCAGGTGCAGCAGCGATCGCGTGCTCTGCTGCCCGCCCACCATGGTGAAGTGCGACTGGTGGCCATTGAGCCAGGCCATGAAGACCACGCCAGTCTTGTAGAAGCGCGTGGGCGCCGCAAAGATGTGGCGCGACAGCGGCACCGTCGGGCCGAGGATCGCGTGGAACCTGTCCAGATGGCCTTGCGCGAGCTCGCCCAGCGCGGCGCTGGCGGCGGGCGCGATCGCATCGAAGATCCCGAGCAGCGCGTCGCTTTGGCGGTGCGTCGGTTCGCTGCCCTGGCCGTCGCCGGCGATCAGCTCGGCGTAGTTGAAGTCGTCGCCGGTGTACATGCGCACGCCCGCGGGCAGGCGGCGGCGCATGGCGATCTCCTTGTCCTTGTCGAGCAGCGAGATCTTGATGCCGTCGACTTTGTCGGGGTGCGCGGCGATGATGCCGAGCGCGGTGTCCATCGCGGCATCGATATCGTGCGAGCCCCAGTAGCCGGCCAGCGCCGGGTCGAACATGTCACCGAGCCAGTGCAGCAGCACGGGTTGCCGGGCTTGCGACAGGATGCGGTCGTACACGCGTTCGTAGTCGGCCGGGCTGGTGGCGACGCGGGCCAGCGCGCGGCTGGCCATGACGATGAGCTTGCCGCCCAGCGCCTCGATCGCGGCCATCTGCTCCTCGTAGCCGCGGATCACGTCGTCGATGCTTTTCACGTCGTCGAGATTCAGGTGGTCGGTGCCGCAACCCGATGCGACGCGCGCGCCGGGCACATCCTTCGCGGCATCGAGCGAGCGGCGGATCAACGCCAGCGAGGTCGGCCAGTCCAGCCCCATGCCGCGCTGCGCGGTGTCCATCGCCTCGGCCACGCCCAGGCCGAGCGCCCACAGGTGACGGCGGTAGTCGAGCGTCGCGTCCCAGTCGACCGCGGCCTGCAGCCAGGGATCGACCGCCGCGAGCGGGTCTGCCACGACGTGCGCGGCCGAGTACGCGATCCGGTTGAACGCGATGCCCGCGCGTGGCTTGACCGGCACTGTGCCGCGCAGCGCGTAGGGAGCGAGCGCGCCGCTTGCGACGGGGAGGGTGAGCGTCAGGGTCATGTCTCTTCTCGGTGCTTCTCAGTGCTTCTCGATGCCAGGCGAAGCATGTTCGCGGCGGCCCGCGGCGGGGGTGGTCATCTAGACGTGCAGCGGGGACACGTCGACCCAGCGCCGCTCCTTCCAGCTTGCCAGCGCGGCCTCGACCAGTTGCACGCCCTTCGCGCCTTCGGGCAGCGTCCACCGGTACGGCGCGTCCTCCACGACATGGCGGATGAAGTGCTCCCACTGGATCTTGAAGCCGTTGTCGTACACCTGCGAGTCTGGAATCTCCTGCCACTGGCCGAAGAAGTCCATGCTCTGCTTCTCGTCCGGGTTCCACACCGGGCGCGGCGTGGCCACGCGCGACTGCGCACGGCAGGCCGAGAGCCCCGCGACGGCCGAGCCGTCGGTGCCGTCGACATGGAAGGTCACGAGGTCGTCGCGCCGCACGCGCGTGGCCCAGCTCATGTTGAGCTGCGCGATGACGGGTTCGCCGTTGTGGCCGATCAACTGGCAGGTCGCGTAGGCCGCATCGTCGGCGGTCGCTTCATAGGCTTGCCCGGCTTCGTCCCAGCGCTTCGGGATGTGCGTGGCGCCCAGGCAGGACACCGACTTCACTTCACCGAACAGGTTGTCCAGCACGTAGCGCCAATGGCACATCATGTCGAGGATCATGCCGCCGCCGTCTTCCTTGCGGTAGTTCCAGCTCGGCCGCTGGATCGGCTGCAGGTCGCCCTCGAACACCCAGTAGCCGAACTCCAGGCGCACGCTGAGCATGCGGCCGAAGAAGCCCGCGCGGCGCAGCATGTCGAGCTTGCGCAGGCCTGGCAGGAAGAGCTTGTCCTGCACGGCACCGTGCTTCAGGCCCGAGCCTTGGGCAAGGCGCGCGATCTCCACCGCCTCGTTGAGGTTGGTCGCGATCGGCTTCTCGCAATACACGTGTTTGCCGGCGCGAATGGCTTTGGCCAGCAGGGCGGGCCGCATCTGGGTGGTGCCAGCATCGAAGAACACCGTGTCCTCGGCGTTCGCCAGCGCATCGTCGAGGTCGGTGCCCCAGCGCGTCACGCCGTGCGCCTTTGCCAGGGCCTCGACCTTGGCGGCGTTGCGGCCGATCAGGATGGGGTCGGGCATCACCTTGTCGCCATTCGAGAGCAGGACGCCGCCCTGCGCGCGGATGGCGCAGATCGAGCGGATCAGGTGCTGGTTGGTGCCCATGCGTCCTGTCACGCCGTGCATGATGATTCCGAGTCGTTGGGTTGCCATGGGGTTCGATGTCTCCGGGGTTGGAACTAGACAAGCAGTGGCGCGTCGGCCAGGGGGCGCAGGCTGTCGAAGTCGGGAATGGCGCTGGAGGCGAAGCCCGTGCGGGCGAGCGAGCCGATCGCGATGCGGCCGTCCTGGATGGCGAGCCGCGCGCGCCCCGATGACGCTTCGTACAAGCCCATGTGCGCGACGGCGAAAGCAATCTGCTCCTGCTCCGGCGCATCGCCGAAACCGTCGACGTAGTGATGGCCATTGCGCTCGCAATGGCTCAGGCCGAGCAGCGCGGCCAGCGCCAGGTCCTGCTGCACCGCCAGGCCGGCCTGGCAGGTCAGGTCTTCGGCGGACATGAAGTAGCGGGGACCTTCGGGCGCGTGTGCGTTCCACTTGTCGCAGCGGGCGCGGTTGATGATCGCCTTGTAGAGGCCCTTGCAGCCTTTGCTCGATACGCCGCGCCATCCCGCCTTGCGGCCGGCCGGAAAGGCGTCGAGCGAGCCGTCGGCTTCGTCGAGCAACAGGGGCGCGGGGCTGTCGAGCGATGCGAGATCGGCCTCCAGGCTGGCGTCGCGGGCGAGCGGTTGCTCGATGTAGAGCAGCGTGTCGGGCCGCGCCGCGAACCGGGGCATGGCACGCAAGCCTTCGCACAGCGCGGCGAGTGCGTCGGTGCCGGGATATTGCTCGTTGCCGTCGAGCGTGAAGCAATGGCCCGGCTGCACGGCGTCCAGCGTGGCCAGCACCGCATCGAGGCGTGCCAGGTCGGTGGCCACGTCGCCACCGAGCTTGATCTTGAAATGGCGATGACCGTAGCGGCGCACGATGGCAGGCAGGCCCACGGGCAGCGCGGCCGGGTCGCCCGCGAGGCCATCGTCGTCCAGCGCATCGAGCATGCCGATGGTGTGGCGGGCGTGCAGGGTCGTCGAGGGCACGAGGGTCCCGAGCCAGTTGCTCCAGTCCCAGTCGGCCATGTCGGCGGCAATGGCCGTGTCGGTGAAGCCGACCAGGTTGCGCTGGATGGCGCCGTACACGGAGCTTCGCGTGGCGCGGCACAGCGCATCGAGTACCGCGCGGTCGAGCACGGCCTGGCCGTAGGCGGTGGAAAGCTCGGTCGAATCGCGAAAGGCGCCTTCGGCCATCAGCTCGGCGTAGTGGCGTTCGAACAGGCCGAAGGCGGGCTGCGCGGCGCTGTGGGTGTAGGCGTCGGCCGCGGCGGCCACGGCCAGTTGCAGGTCGCGCACGTTGCCGGCATGGCTCGGGCCGCTGCGCTTGTCGAACCAGCGCGGCACCATCATCTCGGCAGCCCACCCGGTCGTGGTGCCCTGCGGGCCGCAGTCCACGACCGCACGCACGAAGAGTTGCGGGCAGCGCGTGAGCGTGGCGGCGCCGAACTTGAAGGGCAGGCGCAGGTGCATCGGGCGCACGCCGCAGTCCACTGCGAGCACGCGCACCTTGGGTGCGGTAGCGATGGATGTGTCAGCCATGCGTGTTCTTCAGGATGCGGCAGGGGCCTGGGGGGCGGGCGCCGTTCAATCGAGGTGGCCCTGCGCGAAGAAATGCGCTCGCAGCGTCCTGGCATGGGCCGCGAACTTTGCGCTGCCCATCACGTCGAGCGCGCGCGGGCGCGGCAGGTCGATGTCGTACACCGCGGCGAACCGGCCGGGCCGCTCGGTCATCACGAAGACGCGGTCCGACAGGAAGATCGCCTCCGGGATGCTGTGCGTGATGAGCAGCACGGTCTTGCCCGCGGCCATCCAGATGCGTTGCAGCTCGACGTTCATCTTCTCGCGCGTCATCGCGTCGAGTGCGCCGAAGGGCTCGTCCATCAGCAACACCGGCGGGTCGTGCAGCAAGGCGCGCAGGATCGCGACGCGCTGCTGCATGCCGCCCGAAAGCTGCCAGGGGTACTTGTTCTCGAAGCCTTGCAGGCCGGCCATGGTCATCAGCTTGTCGGCCCGATCGCGCGCGGCAGCCTTGGGCAGGCCGCGGATCTCCGCCTGCAGCAGGATGTTGTCGATCACCGTGCGCCAGGGCAGCAGCAAGGCGCTCTGGAACACGATGCCGACATCGGTCTGCGGCCCGCGCACCACCTTGCCCGAGAGCTCCAACTCGCCGCCACTGATCGGCAGCAGGCCGGCCACCATCTTCATGAGCGTGCTCTTGCCGCAGCCCGAAGGTCCGATGACCGAGACGAATTCGCCGGCGCGGATCTGGAAGTCGAGCGGCTTCAGCGTCTCCACATCGCCTTCGCGCGTGCGGTAGGTCTTGCTGACGCCGCGCCCCTCGATCAGCACGGGCGCGAGCACCTGCGCCGCGCGCTCGGCGGGGTCGAGCGGGATGACGACGGCGGTCATGCCGCGCGACTCATCGCGGCAGGAAATCGTTCGTCACCCAGTCCTCCGCCTTGCCGCGCGACGCGGCCTCCAGCCCACCGTATTGCACCAGCAGGTCGAGTGACTCGTTGATGTCCTTCATCGATGCACGCAGCGGGCGCTGCGACTTCGTCTCGGCCGAGTGGTAGAGCGGCGTGGTCAGCTTGATGCCGACGATGAGCGTGTCGCGCTGGCCCGCCTTGCTGTTGGCGGCGAGCATGGCGTCGATCGCGGCTTCGGGCGCCTTCTCCGTCTCTTCGAAGGCCTTGGTCGTGGCGCGCATGAAGCGCTTCACCAGGTCGGGCTTGCTGGTCAGCGTGTCCTTGTGCGCCACGATGCCGGAGCTGACCAGCGTCACGCCGTAGTCCGCGAAGCGGATCACGGTCACCGGCTTCTTGGTCGCGTCCTGCACCTTGATGTTCTGGTCCATCACATAGCCCAGCAGCAGGTCGGCCTGGCCGTTGATGACGGCGTTGAGCTTGGTCTGCGCGTCGCCCGAGACCACCTTGTACTGCCCCTCCTGCAAGCCCGTCTTCTTCAGGAAAAGCGGCCAGATCTGGCTCATCGAATCGCCGGGCGTCATGGCCACCGTCTTGCCGACGATGTCCTGCGGCGTCTTGATGTTCTTCTCGCTGAACCCCATGGCCGCCATCGGGCTCACCTGCAAGGCGACGCCGACGGCCTTCACCGGCGCGCCCTTGGTCGCGGCCTTGATCATGGTCGGCACGTCGACATAGCCGAAGGTGGCCGAGTTCGCCGCCACCGCCTGGATCGACACGGCCGAGCCGCGGCCCTCCTGGATGTCGAGGTCGATGCCTTCCGCTTCATAGAGCCCCTTGGCCTTGCCGATGAAGAAGGGCGCATGCTCGCTGTACACATACCAGTTGAGCAGCAGGGTCACCTTGTCGCGCGGCTGCGCCATCGCACCTGGTGCCAGCCCCGCTGCCAGTGCGGCGGCGGCCACCATTCGAATCCAGTTGCGACGTTCCATGCTGTGTCTCCTGTAGGTTGAGGTTGCGAAAAGGGATACCGAATGGGGGCGGTCAGGCCGTGGCCTGCTGCACGTCATGCCGCTGCGACGCGTGCCAGGGCATCAGCCAGCGCTCGATCAGCTCGACGATGAGGAACAGCACCACGCCCATCATCGACAGGACCACCAGCGCGGCGAACATGAGCGGCAGGTCGAAGGTGCCGGTCGCGCGCTGCAACACGAAGCCGATGCCCGAGTTGGAGCCGACGAACTCGCCCACCACCGCGCCGACCACGGCCAGCGTGACCGACACCTTGAGCCCGCTGAAGATGGCCGGCAGCGCATGCGGCAGGCGGAACTTGAGGAAGATCTTGAGCCCGTTGGCGCCCATCGAACGCGCCAGGTCGATCACATCGGGCTCGACCGACTTGAAGCCCTGCACCGTCGACACCACCACCGGGAAGAATCCCAGCAGGAAGGCCGCAATCACCTTCGGCACGATGCCGAAGCCGAACCACACCACGAACAGCGGCGCGATCGCCACCTTCGGCACCGACTGCGAGAACACCAGCAGCGGATAGACGAAGCTCTCGACCAGCCGCGAGTAGGCGATCCACATCGCGATCGGCACGCCGATGATGGCGGAGAGCGCAAAGCCGCCGAGCGTTGCATAGAGCGTCGGCATCATCTCGCGCAGCAGCATCGGCCATTCGGCGAACAACTGCTTGACCACCGCGAGCGGTGGCGGGATCAGGTAGGGCGGGATCTTGAATACCCGGATCGCGATGTCCCACAGCACCAGCAGGATCAGGATCAGCCAGAACGGCCGCGTCGCCGGATGCATCCAGTGCCTCATGTCATGACACCCGGAACTTCAAGGAATGGTCGTAGGGCAGGGCGGGGTGGTCGAAGCTGTTCCCATCGCTCACGAAGTGCAATGCGCAGGCGCGGCGCCACTTGTTGCTGTTGTTCGAACCCGAGCAGTGGAAGGTGTTGCCGTGATGAAAGCTCACGCCGCCCTTGCGCACCGGCGCCGGCACCATGGGCTGGCGCGCCAGGATGTCCGTTGGAATCTGCAGGTTGAACGGCTCCCCCTCCGGCGCGAAGTGCGCATAGACCGGCCCCAGGTTCGTCCCGTCGCCGAAGTAGAGGCAGCCGTTTTCCAGCGTCGCATCGTCGAGCGCGATCCATGCTGTCACCACGCCTTCCGGGTCGGCAGGGCCGAAGTAGAAGTTGTCCTGGTGCGCCGGCTTGGGGCCGCCGCCTTCCGGCGGCTTGAAGAAGATCTGGCTGAAGTACACCGACACGCCCGGCCCGATGAAGGCTTCCACCAGGTCGAGCAGCCGGCGATCGCGCGCCAGCGCCTGCACCGCAGGTCGATGCGCATGCGGGTTGTCCAGCTTGCGCAGCACCGTCCGCGCGGTCACGCCGCCGTCGATGTACCAGCTGCGCTGCTCCGCCGGCAGCGTCTGCAGGAAGGACTCGCCCCATTGCTCGATGTCGCGCACGACGCTGTCCATCTCGTCGGACGGGAACACGCCGTTCACCGTCAGGTGGCCGTGATGCCGGTAATACGCTGCGTCGTACGAATCCATTCGGTCTCCGCTCTTGTCGTTAACTCCCTGGTGAACTGCCGCCCGCCGTTGCTATTTGCGCAACAGGTACCCCATCACCACATCCGTCATGTGCGAAAGCCGCTCCGACAGCGCCGCGGGCGTGCGCAGGTCGCGCCCGAAGATCGTCGACAGCGTCGGGTTGTTCGACAGGTAGAAGTAGCAAAGCGCCGCGATCGAGATGTAGAGCTGCACCGGGTCCACACCTTCCCGGAACAAGCCTTCGCGCTGGCCGCGCTCCACCACGTCGCGCAGCAACTGCACCAGCGGCGAGTTCATTTCCTGGATATGCGATGAGCGCTGCAGGTGACTCGCGCGATGCAGGTTCTCGCTGTTGAGCAAGGCCAGGAACTCCGGGTGCTCGAGGTAGTAGTCCCAGGTGAATTCCACGAGCCGGCGCACGGCCGTGGCGGGCTCCAGGTTCTCCAGCCGCAGCGTGCGCTCGGCCGCGCGGATGCGCGCATAGGTGTCCTCGAGCACCGAGAGAAAAAGCAGTTCCTTGCTCTCGAAGTAGTAGTACACCAGCCGCTTGTTGACCCTCGCCAGCGCGGCGATGCGTTCCATGCGCGCACCGCCCAGGCCGGCCGTCGAGAACTCCTGCGTGGCAGCCTTCAGGATCTCCTGCTGCGTCCGGTCCGCGTTGCGGCTGCGCAGTTCGGCAGGGGCTGCGTCAGTCGTCGACAACAGGGTTGCGGGACTCAACATGGCGGCCATAATTCACCGCATCGTGAATAGCTGCCACATCGTTTTCCCGAGGGGCCACGGTGAATTGCACGCTCCCGATAATCGGCCACCACTTCAAGAGGCCCGCGTGACACAAGCCAACCCCACTCTCCCGCAAGACGCCGTTGCCGGTGCAGCCGTTCCATCGTCCGTCATGGCTGGCCACCTGCTCGTGTCGTGCCTCGTCGCGCAAGGCGTCACACACGCCTTCGGTGTGCCCGGCGAAAGCTTCCTTGCCGTGCTCGACGGCTTTCATGCGCACGGCGATTCGATCCGCTTCATCGTCAACCGGCAGGAGGGCGGCGCCGCTTTCATGGCCGACGCGCATGCGCGCATCACCGGGCGGCCGGGCATCTGCTTCGTCACGCGCGGGCCGGGCGCAACCAATGCATCGATCGGCGTGCACAACGCGTTCCAGGACTCCACGCCGATGGTGCTGTTCATCGGCGATGTGGGCAGCGACTTCCGCGATCGTGAAGCCTTCCAGGAGGTCGACTACGGCAGCTTCTTCGGGCCCAGCACCAAGGGCTTTGCCAAGCGCGTCGAACGCATCGACGACGCCAGCCGCATCCCCGAGTACGTTGCGCGTGCCTTCTCCACCGCGATGAACGGGCGGCCCGGCCCCGTCGTGCTGGTGCTGCCGGAGGACATGCTGCGCTCGATGACGACGGCGCAACCCCTGCCGCGCGTGAAGGCGGTGCAGCCGTGGAGCGACCCGGGCGCGTTGCGCACGCTGCGCGAGTTGCTGCTGGAATCGAAGCGCCCCTTCGTCATCGCCGGCGGCAGTGGCTGGACACCGCAGGCGGCCCAGGCCCTGCAGCGCTTTGCCGAGAACTGGCAACTGCCTGTGGGCAATGCCTTCCGCTTCCAGGACACGTTCGACAACCACCATGCGCTCTACGCCGGCGACGTCGGCATTGCCATCAACCCCAGGCTCGCGCAGCGCGTGAAGGACAGCGACCTGGTCATCGCCATCGGCCCGCGCCTGGGCGAGATGACGACCAGCGGCTACACCCTGCTCGAAGCGCCCAGGCCGAAGCAGAAGCTGGTGCACATCCACGCCAGCGCCGAGGAACTCAACCGCGTCTACCAGGCCGACCTCGCCATCAACGCCGGCATGAGCGCCGCGGCCCGCAGCCTTGAGGTGCTCACGGCGCCGCCGGAACTGCCCTGGCAAACCTGGACCGATGCGGCCCATGCCGACTATCTCGCCAACCTGCAGCCGCAGCCGCTGCCCGGACTCCCGCCCGCGGCCCCGCGCGGCGCGGTCGACATGGCGGCCGTCGTCGCACTGCTGCAGCAGCACCTGCCGCATGACGCCGCGATCACCAATGGCGCGGGCAACTTCGCGAGCTGGGTGCACCGCTTCTTCCGCTATCACGGGCTCGTGAAGGGCCACAAGACGCAGCTCGCGCCGACCAGCGGCGCCATGGGCTACGGCGTTCCCGCGGGCATTGCCGCAAACCTCGTGAGCGGGCGAATCGCCTTCACCATCGCCGGCGACGGAGACTTCCTCATGAACGGGCAGGAGCTTGCGACGGCATCGCAGCACGGCGGCAAGAGCATCATCGTCCTGCTCAACAATGGCATGTTTGGAACCATCCGCATGCACCAGGAGCGCGAGTACCCCACCAACGTGAGCGGCACGGCGCTGCGCAACCCGGACTTCTGCGCGCTCGCACGCGCCTATGGCTACGCGGCCGAGCGGGTGACCGCCACCGACCAGTTCGAGGCGGCGCTGCTGCGTGCATTGAAGGCCGACACCGGCACGCTGATCGAGATACCGCTCGACCCCGAGATCATCACCACGCGCGGCACCTTGAGCGGCATCACGAAGGCGGCGTTGGGGAAGTGAAGCACCGCTGAAGAGCGGTCACCCCCAAACGAAAAAAAGCCGGCGCAAGGCCGGCTCTTCGGGCAGGCGCACGAAGCGCCTACGGCTTACTTGACGTGCTTGCCGATCAGCGAAGCGAGCTCGAACATCGACACTTGCGGCTTGCCGAAGATTTCCTTCAGCTTGGCGTCGGCGTTGATGTTGCGCTTGTTGGCCTTGTCCTGAAGGTTGTTCTTCTTGATGTAGTCCCACAGCTTGCTGACCACGGCAGTGCGCGGCAGCGGGGTGGAACCGACCACAGCGGCGAGTGCCGGACTGGGGGTCAAGGCCTTCATGAACGCAGCGTTGGGGGTGCGCTTCTTGGCGGGAGCCGCCTTCTTTGCCGGTGCGGCCTTCTTGGCCGGAGCTGCTGCCTTCTTCGCGGGTGCAGCAGCCTTCTTCGCCGGGGCCGCCTTCTTTGCAGGAGCAGCCTTCTTTGCCGGAGCAGCCGCTTTCTTTGCCGGTGCGGCCTTCTTTGCGGGAGCCTTTTTGGCCGGAGCCTTCTTTGCAGTTGCCATGATTGATTTCCTTGTTTTGGATGAGATATTCACCAATGAAAAACAGAGCATCCACTGGTAGTGCGGATGCTAAATGAGAAAAAACGCGTTTCCAAGGGAAATGAGGGTTTTTTCATTGGGAGATGTTGTTTTTTCAGAGGAGAGAAGACCCCTCGCTTCACCCTCGGCGCGCGGGCCATGTCGCGAGTACCACGCCGAGTAGTGCAAGTGCGAACGCCAGCACCTGCAATTGCGACAGTGTTTCCCCTAACACCAGCACGCCGACCAGTGCCGCGCTGACCGGCAACATCACCGCGAACACGCCCGCCTTCGCTGCCGGAACGTGGCGCAGCCCGGTCATCCAGAGCCACACCGTCCAGATGCTCGCGGCCAGTGCATAGGCCACGAGCAGCAGCCACGTGCCTGCATGCACGGCGCCAAAGTCGAAGCGCAATGCAAGCCAGATGCCGAACGGTGTCGAGAGCACGAAGCCCCAGAGATTGATCAGCGACGAGATGCGCCGCGGTCCGAGTCGCCCCGTCAGCGACTTGCCGATGACCGCATAGGCTGCTTCGCAGAGCACCGCGCAGAACACCAGCAGGTTGCCCAGCCACGGCATCGCGACCTTCGGTGCGTCCGGCGCGGCAGCGTGCGCCGGCGTGAGCGCGAGCAGGCCGATGCCCACGGCCGCACAGCCGATCGCCGTCACGATGCGCGCGGTAATGCGCTCGCGCAGGAACATCCAGCTCGCCACCGCGACCACTGCAGGCAGCGACGCCATGATCACGCCCGCCGACACCGCGCTGGTCATGCTCACGCCAAACAGCATGCAGAGCGAAAACATGAAGTTGCCGAGAAAGGATTCGAGGAACACCAGGCCGCGCGTGCGCCGCGTCATCGGCGGTTCGTCGGCTGGGCGGCGCAACCAGTGCGGCATCGCGAGCCCCGCGATGCCAAAGCGCAGCCACGCCAGCAGCAACACGGGAAAAGTCGCGACCAATGGCTTGGAAAGGGCAACGTAGCAGCCGACGAGCGACATGCTGAGCGCGAGACAGCCGTACGCGAGCAAGCGCTGGCCGTTGGTGCGTGGGGTGTTCAATAGACTGCGAGCCGTTCAGACAAAAGAGATTCGATGATGCCGCAGCCAGCCCTCGCAGCCCGCCACGTGTTCGTCTACGGCACCCTGCGTGCGGGCGGCAGCAACGACATCGCGCGCTATCACCCGCGGCCCCAGCGCGTGGGCGATGGTGTGATCGCCGGCACGCTGTATGACCTGGGCGCCTATCCCGGCGCCGTGCTGGGTGGTGAGGGAAGCATCCGTGGCGAGGTCTATCGCATCACGCCGGAGGTCGAGGCCGCGCTGGACCTGCTGGAGGGCGTGGCGGCGGACGGCTCCGGCGAATACCTGAAGCGCGAACTCGATGTGATGGTCGGGCCGCAGGGAGTGATGTGCCTGGTCTACGAAATCCATCCCGGCCGCATCGAAGGCCGGACCGCGATCGACAGTGGCGACTGGCTTGCGCGGGGTTGAGCGTCGAAATGTGGCGCGATGCGCGCGTCTTTTTCACGGCAAAGGACGTCATTGCGCATCATGAAAAAGCGCGGTGCTGCGCCGCAATATTTTTTCTCAATATGAGAGAACTCGTTTCACATTGAAGGAAGCGTTCGTAACTTATTGATTTTGTTGAGTGAAATTTATGTCTTCTATAAGACATAAGACTGGTGATTCCAGCTACATTTAATCCCCGAGGCGCCACCGCCGACCCATCAACAACTCTGGAGTGACCATGCCCCAATCCATCACCGAACAACTGAGCCGAGAACAACAAATCGCCGCCCTCGAAAAAGACTGGGCCACCAACCCCCGCTGGAAGGGTGTCAAGCGCGGCTACAGCGCAGCCGACGTCGTGCGCCTGCGCGGCTCGCTGCCGATCGAGCACACGCTGGCCAAGCGCGGCGCCGAGAAGCTCTGGGAAAAGATCAACGGCGGCGCCAAGAAGGGCTACGTCAACGCATTCGGCGCCATCAGCGCCGGCCAAGCGATGCAACAAGCCAAGGCCGGCCTCGAAGCCGTGTACCTGTCGGGCTGGCAAGTCGCTGCCGACGGCAACACGTCTGAGACGATGTACCCCGACCAGTCGCTCTACGCGTACGACTCGGTGCCGACCATGGTCCGTCGCATCAACAACACCTTCAAGCGCGCAGACGAAATCCAGTGGGGCCGCGGCATCAATCCGGGCGACAAGGAATTCATCGACTACTTCCTGCCAGTCGTTGCGGACGCGGAAGCGGGCTTCGGCGGCGTGCTCAACGCCTTCGAACTCATGAAGAACATGATCGCTTCGGGCGCTGCCGGCGTTCACTTCGAAGACCAACTGGCTGCCGTGAAGAAGTGCGGCCACATGGGCGGCAAGGTGCTCGTGCCGACGCAGGAAGCTTGCGAGAAGCTGATCTCGGCCCGCTTCGCAGCCGACGTCATGGGCGTCTCGACCATCGTGCTGGCCCGCACCGATGCGGAAGCCGCCAACCTGATCACGTCGGACCACGACGCGAACGACAAGCCCTTCCTCACCGGCGAGCGCACGCAAGAAGGCTTCTACCGCGTCAAGAACGGCCTGGAGCAAGCGATCAGCCGTGGTGTCGCCTACGCGCCCTACGCCGACCTGGTGTGGTGCGAAACCGGTGTGCCGGACATCGGCTTCGCCCGCGAATTCGCGCAAGCCGTGCACGCCGCCTGCCCGGGCAAGCTGCTGTCGTACAACTGCTCGCCGTCGTTCAACTGGAAAAAGAACCTGAACGACACGCAGATCGCGTCGTTCCAGGAAGACCTGTCGGCACTGGGCTACAAGTACCAGTTCATCACGCTGGCCGGCATCCACATCAACTGGTTCAACACCTTCCAGTTCGCCCACGCATACGCCCGCGGCGAAGGCATGAAGCACTACGTCAACATGGTGCAAGAGCCGGAATTCGCAGCGCGGGACAAGGGCTACACCTTCGTGTCGCACCAGCAGGAAGTCGGCGCTGGCTACTTCGACGACGTGACCACCGTGATCCAGGGCGGTTCGTCGAGCGTCAAGGCGCTGTCGGGCTCGACCGAAGAAGAACAGTTCCACTGATCCGGGTTCGCTGTCACGTTATTCAAGCCCGGCCTGCGCCGGGCTTTTTTTCGTCTGCGGCGTCCATTGCCGGGGGACTCACTGCGCATCGAGGAAGCCTGGAAGAGCGGTCACTGCAAGCTGAGACATTTCCCCCTGCGCTATTCGCTCATGCGCATCTCGCGCACGCCGCGTCCCAGCTTCTGCCGAAGCAGGCTGCGCAACGTGACGCCATCCGCATAGCCGACCAGCCCGGCAATCTGCTCCAGGCTCTTGTCGCTGGTCTTCAGCAGGTGCACCGCGCGCTCGACGCGCAGGTCCTGGAAGTACGAGAGCGGGCTCTTGCCCAGCACCTGTTGCATGCGCCGCGCCAACGTCCGCTTGCTGGTGCCGGCTGCATCGGCCGCGTCGTCCAGCGAGAAACCATCGGCCAGCCGGCCGCGCGCCCAACGTTCGAAGCGCTCCACCAACGGGTCCGAGTGCGCGAGGTGGTCCTGGATCACATAGGCCGATTGAGAAGGCCGCGAGTCGACGATCAGGTAGCGGGCCACCAGCGACGCCAACTCCGGACTGGCTTGCCGCACCAGCCAGAGCGCCATGTCGACGTGGCTCAGCGCGGCACCCGCGGTCACCATGTCGCCGGAGGCCACCACCATGCGCGAGTCGTCGAGTTGCACGGCCGGGTAGCGCTGCCTGAACATCGACGCGAGCCACCAGGTGGTCGTGGCCTTGTGGTGATCGAGCAACCCCGACTCGGCCACCACGAACGTGCCGACGCAGGCCGCCGCAACCTTGCTGCCAGCGCCCACTCCCTCTTTCAATGCGGTGCAAGCATCACGCACATCCGGGCGTTGCAGCGCGGGTGCCAGCACGTCGGGCATCTTGCAGCCCAGCGCGGGCACGATGAACCAGTCGGCTGCGCCTCCATTGGCGAGCCGGGTCACCGGAACCGTGAAGCCTTGCGCGGTGCGCACCCGAGCGCGCATGCCCACCACCGTCAGCTCGAAGCGCGCGACATCGAGTTGCAGCATGCCGGCAAGCTCGTTCGCCGTCGTGAACACGTCGAGCACCGTGGCGAGGCCGGTATCGAATACGCCGTCGAGGACCAAGACTTGGAGCTTCATGGCAATAACGATATCAAAGATGTCAAAAATGCCAATAGCCGCAACCCGCGTGGCTGCCTAGAGTCCACCTTGGGTCGCGCAATACCGCGCGCCGCATCACGCACACGCCGGAGTACCCCCATGATCAAGCTCGCACTGTTCGCCCGCCTCGAAGCCAAGCCCGGCAAGGAGGCCGATGTCGAGAAGTTCCTCGAGACCGGCCTCGCGCTGGCGCATCAGGAAAAGACAACGCCGATCTGGTTCGCACTGCGCCTCGGGCCGACGACATTCGGCGTGTTCGACGCGTTCGCGGACGAGGCCGGCCGGCAGGCTCACCTGAGCGGCCCCATCGCGCAGGCGCTCATGGCAAAGGCCGATGAACTGTTCAGCGAGCCACCGTCGATCCAGCCGATCGAGGTGCTCGGTCTGAAGAACCTTGCCTGATGTCGCGCCACTGAGAGATCGCGATGATCGAGACGAACCTGCGTTGCCGAACGTACAGGCGGTGTCGCGACGGCCGCTTCAGGCAATGCCGCTCAAGTTTGCTTTTTGAGGCGCGCGGCTAGAATGGCGGGCTCTACTCTCAACAAGGGCGAGAAAGGCAATCTGGTTATGACACCGCGAACTACGGCAACCGTTTTCAACGGCTCTTTCCTTCAAGGAAGCGGCCGGTAGCCCGCGCACGCTGGTCTCGACCGGCACCCAGAACCAGCAAAGCGCGGCTCCCACCGCGCTTTTTGCTTTTATCTCCAGAGGTTTTCTTCATGATCCAGATCACGCTCCCCGACAACTCGCAGCGCGAGTTCCCCGGCCCCGTCTCCGTGGCCGAAGTGGCCCAGTCCATCGGCCCCGGCCTAGCCAAGATGACGCTGGCCGGCAAGGTCGACGGCAAGCTGGTCGACGCCAGCGACATCATCGACCACAGCGCCAAGCTCCAGATCATCACGCCGCGCGATGACGAAGGCCTGGAAATCATCCGCCACTCGACGGCCCACCTGGTCGGCCATGCGGTGAAGCAGCTCTACCCGACGGCCAAGATGGTGATCGGCCCGGTGATCGAGGAGGGTTTCTACTACGACATTTCCTACGAGCGCCCCTTTACGCCCGAAGACATGGCCGCCATCGAGGCGCGCATGCGCGAGTTGATCGCGCAGGACTACGACGTCGTCAAGAAGATGACGCCGCGCGCCGATGTCATCGAGGTCTTCAAGTCCCGCGGCGAGGAATACAAGCTGCGTCTGGTCGAGGACATGCCCGACGAGCAGGCCATGGGCCTCTACTACCACCAGGAATACGTCGACATGTGCCGCGGCCCGCACGTGCCGAACACGCGCTTCCTGAAGGTCTTCAAGCTCACGAAGCTGGCCGGCGCCTACTGGCGCGGCGACGCGAAGAACGAGCAGTTGCAGCGCATCTACGGCACGGCCTGGGCCGACAAGAAGCAGCTCGACCAATACATCCAACGCATCGAGGAGGCCGAGAAGCGCGACCACCGCAAGCTCGGCCGCGAGCTCGACCTGTACCACATCGACGAAGTGGCGCCGGGCGTGGTGTTCTGGCACCCGAAGGGCTGGGCGCTGTGGCAGCAGGTCGAGCAGTACATGCGCGCGGTGTACCGCGACACGGGCTACCAGGAAGTGAAGGGCCCGCAGATCCTCGACAAGAGCCTGTGGGAGAAGACGGGCCACTGGCAGAACTACCGCGAGAACATGTTCGTCACGGAGTCGGAAAAGCGCGAATACGCACTCAAGCCGATGAACTGCCCCGGCCACGTGATCATCTTCAAGAGCGACCTGCGCAGCTACCGCGACCTGCCGCTGCGCTACGGCGAGTTCGGCCAGTGCCACCGCAACGAGCCGTCGGGCGGCCTGCACGGCATCATGCGCGTGCGCGGCTTCACGCAGGACGACGGCCACATCTTCTGCACGGAAGACCAGATCCTCCAGGAGTGCATCGACTACACGGTGCAATTGCAGAAGGTCTATGCCGACTTCGGCTTCACGGACATCCTCTACAAGGTCGCCACGCGGCCGGAGAACCGCGTCGGCTCGGATGTGCTGTGGGACAAGGCGGAGCATGCCGTGATGGAGTCGCTGCGCCGCTCCGGCGTCGATTTCGTCATCGCCCCGGGCGACGGCGCCTTCTACGGCCCGAAGATCGAATACACGCTGAAGGACGCGATCGGCCGCCAGTGGCAGTGCGGCACGATGCAGGTCGACTTCAACACGGCCGAACGCCTGGGCGGCGAATACGTCACGGAAACGAGCGGCCGCGCCTTCCCGGTGATGCTGCACCGCGCCATCGTCGGCAGCCTGGAGCGTTTCATCGGCATGTTGGTCGAGCACCATGCCGGCGCCATGCCGGCGTGGCTGGCGCCGGTGCACGTCGCGGTGCTGAATATCAGCGAGGGGCAGGCCGATTACGCCTTCGAAGTAGCCAAAACGCTGCGGAATCAAGGGCTTAGGGTGACGCTTGACCTGCACAACGAGAAGATTACGTATAAAATACGGAAGCATTCGTTGCAAAAGCTCCCTTATATCCTCGTCGTGGGCGACAAGGAAAAGGAAGCAGGTGCCGTCGCAGTGCGCGCTCGAGGCAACAAAGACCTCGGAGTCATGTCGATGCAGGCGTTCTCAGAACTGCTCGCCGAAGACATTCAACACAAACGCTGATTTTGAGATAAACGGTCGCTTGTGCGCGTGGTTGCTACGGTTTTCGCTACAGATTCTGTAGCAAATTGATTGAAGGATTCAGACCATCGCTACTGCATTTCGCGACCGCCGCCACCGCGAGGAACGCCAACACCGCCTTAACCGGGAAATCATGGCCCCGGAAGTCCGCCTTGTCGGCCCGGAAAACGAGCCAATGGGTGTGATGAGCCTCTCCGAGGCATTGCGCCTCGCCGGTGAGGCCGATGTGGATCTGGTGGAGGTCGTCGCGGCGGCCAACCCGCCGGTCTGCCGACTGATCGAGTACGGAAAGTTCAAGTACCACGAGCAGAAGAAGGCAGCCGAAGCGAAGTCGAAGCAGAAGGTCATCGAGGTCAAGGAAATCAAGTTCCGGCCCGGTACCGACGATGGTGACTACAACATCAAGATGCGCAACATCCGGCGCTTTCTTGAGGACGGCGACAAATGCAAGATCACGCTGCGCTTCCGCGGCCGCGAGATCACGCACCAGGAGCTGGGTCTGGCACTCTTGCAGCGCATTCGCGACGAGTTGGGTGACACGATCATGGTCGAGCAGTTTCCGAAGCTCGAAGGCCGGCAGATGATCATGATGATCGCGCCGGGCCGCAAGAAGGCCGGTGGGGCTGCACCGAAGGCCACGACCGAGCCGGCAGCCGCCGCTTGATCGTCAAAGTTCGGTCGGGCTGAACTTGCCGAAGTGTTTCGGCATCGCTCAGTTCGAACGGCAGATAAGTTTTGCAGGGATTTCGCGCCGGCCGCAAGGCGGGCGTGGGATGAAGAAGTGTCTCGGGGCCAACAAGCATGCGGAGCATCCGCATCGCCTCACGAGCACAATTTAAGGAGCATTCAATGCCCAAAATGAAGACCAAGAGCAGCGCGAAAAAACGTTTCCGCGTTCGTCCCGGTGGCACCGTCAAGCGCGGTCAAGCCTTCAAGCGTCACATCCTGACCAAGAAGACCACCAAGAACAAGCGCCATCTGCGCGGTGCAGTGACGGTTCATGAAACCAACATGGTTTCGATGGCCGCCATGTTGCCCGGCATGGGCATTTAATCAAGACGAACAAGGAGTACTCACATGCCTCGCGTCAAACGTGGTGTAACGGCTCGCGCCCGCCACAAGAAGGTTCTCAAGCTCGCCAAGGGTTTCCGCGGCCGCCGCGGTAATGTCTATCGCATCGCCAAGCAGGCGGTGATGAAGGCAGGCCAATACGCCTACCGTGACCGCCGCACCAAGAAGCGCGTCTTCCGTCAACTGTGGATCGCGCGTATCAACGCCGCCTCGCGTGAACTGGGCCTGACCTACAGCCAGTTCGCCAACGGCATCCGCAAGGCTGGTATCGAGATCGACCGCAAGGTCCTGGCCGATATCGCCGTGCACGACAAGGCCGCTTTTGCCGGCATCGTGGAGCAGGTCAAGGCCAAGCTGGCTGCTTGATCCTGTATCGCAGATCGCCGTCTTCCCGAAGATGGCGGCTTGTGTCCACGGCCTGAACGGCATTGAGGGCTGGCGCTAGAAATGGCACCAGTCCTTTTTTATTTCCTTCTCCCGAATTTCTATGAACGAGCTGGACACCCTGGTCGACACCGCCCGCGCTGACTTCGCACAAGCGAACGCGCCGGCCGATCTGGAAAACGCCAAGGCACGCTTTCTCGGCAAGGCCGGTCGCATCACCGAATTGATGAAGGGCATGGCCCAGCTGTCGGTTGACGAGAAGAAGTCGCGCGGCGCCGCCATCAACGTGGCCAAGCAGGCGATCGAAGCGGCGTTGAATGCGCGCCGCCAGGCGCTGGCCGATGCGGAGCTCGACGTGCAACTGCGTGCCGAAGCGCTGGACGTGACCTTGCCCGGCCGCCATCGCGTGGGTGGCGGACTGCACCCGGTGAGCCGCACGATGGAGCGTATCGAGGCCATCTTCTCGAGCATGGGCTTCGACGTCGCCGACGGCCCCGAGATCGAGTCCGACTGGCACAGCTTTACCTCGCTCAACAACCCGCCGAATCATCCGGCGCGTTCGATGCAGGACACCTTCTACGTCGACATCGACGGCGAAGACGGCATCCCCTACAACCTGCGCCCGCACACCAGCCCGATGCAGGTCCGCTATGCACACCAGCAGATCAAGAAGCACGCGGCCGTGTTCGAGGCCGCGGAGACCGATCCAAACGTGAAGCCGCCCGAGATTCGCGTGATTGCGCCGGGCCGCACCTACCGCGTCGACAGCGACGCAACGCACTCGCCGATGTTCCACCAGTGCGAAGGCCTGTGGCTGGGAGAGAACGTGAGCTTCAAGGACCTGAAGGTCGTATTCACCGACTTCTGCCGCACCTTCTTCGAGACCGACGACCTCGTGCTGCGCTTCCGCCCCAGCTTTTTTCCGTTCACCGAGCCGAGCGCCGAGATCGACATCCAGTTCCAGAGCGGCCCGCTGGCCGGGCGCTGGCTCGAAGTCGCCGGTTCCGGCCAAGTGCATCCGAACGTCGTGCGCAACATGGGGCTGGACCCCGAGCGCTACATCGGCTTCGCCTTTGGCATGGGCCCGGACCGGCTCACGATGCTGCGCTACGGCGTGAACGACCTGCGCTTGTTCTTCGACGGCGATCTGCGTTTTCTCAGCCAATTCCAGTAACCAGACAAAGATCGAGACGACATGCAATTCCCCGAGTCCTGGTTGCGCGAGTTCTGCAACCCGCCGCTCACGAGTGAACAACTGGCCGAGACGCTCACGATGGGCGGCTTCGAGGTCGAAGAACGCAAGCCCGCCGCGCCGCCTTTCACGAAGATCGTGGTCGGTGAAATCAAGGAAGCCGTCCAGCATCCGAACGCCGACAAGCTCCGCGTGTGCCAAGTCGATGTGGGGCAGGGCAGCCTGCTCAACATCGTGTGCGGTGCGCCCAATGCACGCGTCGGCATCAAGGTGCCGTGTGCGTTGGTCGGCGCCGAACTGCCGCCCGGCGAGGACGGCGAGCCCTTCCTGATCAAGGTCGGCAAGCTGCGCGGTGTCGAGAGCTTCGGCATGCTGTGCTCGGCGCGCGAACTGCAACTCAGCGAGGACCATGGAGGACTGCTGGAGCTTGCGGCCGATTCGCCCGTTGGCGGCGACATCCGCGAGGTGCTGAACCTCGACGACGCGCTGCTCACGCTCAAGCTCACGCCGAACCTCGCGCACGGCCTCAGCGTGTATGGCGTGGCGCGCGAACTGGCGGCGTTGACGGGCGCACCCTTGCAGACGCCCGCCGTGTCGCAGGTCGCGACTGCCTTTACCGATGTGCTGCCGGTCAAGGTTGAAGCGCCCGAACTCTGTGGCCGCTTCTCGGGTCGCATCGTGCGCGGCGTCAATACCAAGGCCGCGACGCCGGCCTGGATGGTCGAGCGCCTGGCGCGATGTGGCCAGCGCAGCGTGACCGCGCTGGTCGACATCTCGAACTACGTCATGTTCGAACTGGGCCAGCCCTCGCACATCTTCGACCTCGACAAGATCCACGGCGGCCTCACGGTGCGCTGGGGCAAGGCGGGCGAACAGCTCAAGCTGCTCAACGGCAACACGATCACCGTCGACGAGAAAGTCGGCGTGATCGCGGACGAGCGCGAGGTCGAATCGCTGGCCGGCATCATGGGCGGCGACGCTACCTCGGTGACGGACGACACGCAAAATATCTATGTCGAGGCCGCGTTCTGGTGGCCTGAAGCCATTCAGGGCCGATCGCGCCGCTTCAACTTCAACACCGATGCAGGCCACCGCTTCGAACGCGGCGTGGACCCCAGCCGCACGGTGCAAGTGATCGAGCGCATCACGCAACTGATCATCGACATCTGCGGCGGCCAGGCCGGCGCGATCGACGATCAGACCCTGCGCCTGCCGGAAGCCAGGCCCGTGACCTTGCGCGTTGCGCGCGCGGCGCGCGTGATCGGCATGCCGCTGTCGCAAGCCGATTGCGTCGCGGCGCTGAAGCGCCTCGGCCTGCCGATGGAAGAGGGTGAAGGCACGATCCGCGTGACCCCGCCGCCGCATCGTTTCGACCTCTTGATCGAGGAAGACCTGATCGAGGAAGTTGCGCGCCTCGTCGGCTACAACAACCTGCCGACCACACCGCCGCTCGCGCCGATCACCGCGCGCGTGCGCCCCGAGGTGCAACGCGGTCGCTTCGACGTGCGCCGCCGCGTCGCAGCGCTGGGCTACCAGGAAACGATCAACTTCAGCTTCGTCGAGGCGCACTGGGAGCAGGACCTGGCCGGCAACGCGAACCCGATCAAGCTGCTGAACCCGATTGCCAGCCAGATGAGCGTGATGCGCTCCTCGCTGCTGGGCTCGCTGCTGCAGGTGCTCAAGTTCAACATCGACCGCAAGGCGCCACGCGTGCGCGTGTTCGAACTGGGTCGCGTGTTCAGGCGCGACGACAGCGTCGCCACGACCGACAGCACCGTCAAGGGCATCCACCAGCCGATGCGGGTGGCCGGCCTGGCCTGGGGCGATGCGGAAGGCTCGCGCTGGCAAGGCAAGGCCCAGGGCGCCGACTTCTTCGACATCAAGGGGGATGTCGAGGCGCTGCTCGCGCCGCTGCTGCCGACCTTCGAGCCGACCGAGCATCCCGCGCTGCATCCGGGCCGCGCAGCGCGCGTGCGCGTCGACGGTTGCGACATCGGCGTGGTGGGGGAGTTGCACCCGCGCTGGCGCCAGAAGTGGGAGTTGCCGCAGGCGCCCATGCTGTTCGAGCTGGATCTCGATGCGGTGACTGCGCGACCGTTGCCCGTTGCGCAGCCGGTGCCGCGGCACCAGGCCGTTGAGCGCGATATCGCGGTGGTGGTGGCGGAAGCCGTCACGCACGATGCGCTGATGCAGGCCATCGCATCCGCGTCTGGCGACGAGGGTCTTCTGCAGGGCGCCAATCTGTTCGACATCTACAGGCCACAGGTCGCGCGCGACGGCGCCGCGCCTGCTGCGGGCGGCCTGGCGCAAGGCGAGAAGAGCATGGCCGTGCGCCTGAGCTTCCAGAGCGATGCGGGCACGTTGACCGACGAGCAGATCGAACCGGCGGTTCGCGCCATCATCGATCAACTCGGCGCCAGGCTGGGCGCACGCCTGCGAGGATGATGGACATGGAATTCACGCTCGAGGCCCTCGAAACACCCGCGCTCACCAAGGCGCAGCTGGCCGACCTGCTGTTCGAACAGATTGGCCTGAACAAGCGCGAGTCGAAGGACATGGTCGAGGCTTTCTTCAGCCTGATCGCCGCGAGCCTGATCGAGGGGACCGATGTGAAGATCTCGGGCTTCGGCAACTTCCAGATCCGCACCAAGGCGCCGCGCCCGGGGCGCAATCCGCGCACCGGCGAAGCGATTCCGATTGGCGCGCGCCGCGTTGCCACGTTCCATGCGAGCGCCAAGCTCAAGGAACAGATTCACGGAAATATCACGGAAGAAGGCCCCCAGGAGGTCGAGTGGAGCGTCGGGACCGAATAGTTCTTGGCGCTGTTGAGGCCGGTGGAGTAATCTCTCAGGTTTCGCGCGCACGGCATTGATTTCAATGGAGAAAACCCTCCCCCCGATTCCCGTCAAACGCTACTTCACGATCGGTGAAGTGGGTGAGCTTTGCGGCGTCAAGCCGCATGTGCTGCGCTACTGGGAACAGGAATTCACCCAACTGCGCCCGATGAAGCGGCGCGGCAACCGCCGCTATTACCAGCACCACGAGGTGCTGATGATCCGCCGCATCCGCGACCTGCTGTATGACCAAGGCTTCACCATTAGCGGTGCGCGCAACAAGCTGCAGGAACTGGTGCAACACGAGCGTGACCGGCGCAGGTTGGGCGAGACGCCGCTCGCGGGCGTTGAAGCCATCGAGATTGATCGCGAAGAGTTCGACGCCGCCTTGCAAGACGAGCAGCAAGACGCCGCTGCATCCTCGCAACAGCCCGGGCAGACGCTGATCAACCAGCTTCGCCGCGAACTCTTCGAAATCCGCGAGCTTCTGGGTGCGGTTCACTGAAATCCGCAGGTTATAATTGAGGGCTTCGGTGTGTGGCGCAGCCTGGTAGCGCACTTGCATGGGGTGCAAGGGGTCGAAGGTTCGAATCCTTTCACACCGACCATATGAACGTCCAAGGGCGTCCGGTTTCATCCACCGGACGCCCTTTTTCGTTGGGTGGCATTTGTAGGTGGGCCCGCCGACGGCCAAGGCTGGATCGGGGTAAGCCGGGGCGCGAACCGTGCTGCGCGTCCCCGACAATCCGCGCCATGCCTGAATCATCCAATTCCCGCCCCGTCCTGATCGCAGGCGGTGGCATCGGGGGCATCGCCCTCGCGCTCACCCTTCATCAGATCGGCGTGCCGTGTGTCGTGCTCGAGGCCGTCGCCGCGCTGCAGCCGCTCGGCGTCGGCATCAACCTGCAACCCAATGCCGTGCGCGAGCTGTACGACCTCGGCATCGAGGACACGCTGCTCGACACGATCGGCATCCAGGCGCGCGAATGGGCGCTCGTCGGGCGCAATGGCAACGATGTCTACGCGGAGCCGCGCGGCCTGCGCGCGGGCTACCGCTGGCCCCAGTACTCCGTGCATCGTGGGCAGTTGCAGATGCTGCTGTACAAGGTGGCGCTCGAGCGGCTGGGCCCCGACGCGATACGGCTTGGCCACCGCGTCACCGGTTACCGCAACCATGCCGACGGCGTGACCGCCCTGGTCGAGACACGCGACGGGCAGAGCCTGGAGGTGGAGGGCCGGTTGCTCATTGCCGCGGATGGCCTGCACTCCGCGGTGCGTGCGCAGATGCATCCGGCGCAGCCGCCGATCCAGTGGGGCGGCGCCATCATGTGGCGCGGCACCGCGCCGGGTGTGCCGATCCGCACCGGCGCGTCCTTCGTGGGCGTCGGTTCGCTCAAGCACCGCGTGGTGCTCTATCCGATCTCGCCGCCCGATCCGGTCACCGGGCTCGCCACCATCAACTGGATCGCCGAGATCACCGTCGACAACGCCGGTGGCTGGACGCAGGGCGACTGGAACCGCCGCGCCGCGCTCGAGGACTTCATCCACCACTTCGATGGCTGGAACTACGGCTGGCTCGACGTGCCCGCGATGCTGCGCGGCGCCAATGAGTTCTTCGAGTACCCGATGATCGACCGGGACCCGGTGCCGACCTGGGTCGACGGCCGGGTGGCGCTGCTCGGCGACGCGGCGCACGTGATGTATCCGGTGGGTTCCAACGGTGCGAGCCAGGCCATCGTCGATGCGCGCGTGCTGGGCGCGGCGATGATCGACAAGGGAGTGACTCCCGCGGCATTGCAGGCCTACGACGACAAGCTGTGTGCAGACATCTCCGCGCTGGTGCTGCGCAATCGGGGCGCCGGGCCGTTCGGCATCCTCGGCCTGGTCGACGAACGCTGCGGTGGCGTGTTCGACAACATCGACGACGTGATTCCGGCCGCCGAGCGGGAGGCATTCATGTCGCGCTACAAGGCCGCGGCGGGCTTTGCGATCGATGCGCTCAACAGTGCGCCGCCGACGATCGCACCCGGCGCCCGGGCCACTGGCTCGGTGCCGCAGGCATCTGCGTGACCGTCTCGCGGAAGGGGACCTTTTAAGATCGTGGTGCGCGCTGCCCCAGCGGCCGCCGCCAGCAAGGCAGCGGCCTTTCGAGCCGGCGCAGCCGCCAGCAATAAACCAAGCCGGAGACCTCACGCATGAACAACCGCGCCACATTCACCCGCATGGAAGACAGTACCGCTGCCGAATGGCAGGTCATCGGCGGCGACTTCGTCCAGTTCACCAAGACGCTGCCTGATCGCGTGATCACCCATCTGCGCCTGCTGGAGAACGACTACGGCGGCTTCCCGGTCGATCGCTACACGCACTGCCTGCAAACGGCCACCCTGGCCGCACGCGACGGACGCGACGAGGAGTACGTGGTGTGCGCCCTGCTGCACGACATCGGTGACACGCTCGGCACCTTCAACCACCCGGACATCGCCGCAGCCATCCTGAAGCCCTTCGTCTCGGAAGAGAACCTCTGGATGGTGCAGAACCACGCCATCTTCCAGGGCTACAACTTCTTCCACCACCTCGGGATGGACCGCAACATGCGTGAGCGGTTCAAGGACAACCCGCACTACACGCGCACCGCGGAGTTCGTCGATCTCTACGACAACCCCGCGTTCGACACCAACGCGAAGTTCATGCCATTGCAGGAATTCGAGCCGATGCTGCGCCGCGTGATGGCGCGACCGCGCCAGTCGCTCTACCTGGCCGCGCTCCAGAAGTAAGGGCCCGCCGCAGCGCGGGCAGGGCGCGGGCACCGGTGTTGCAGTGCCACCATACGCCCGCGCGCGGCCGGCCGATCAGCCTCCGCCGGACGCCTCCTTCATCTTCTCGATCGCGTCGCCGATCGTGAAGGTGTTGGGCTTCTGGATCGGCGGGAAGTCCTTGAAGGTCGCAGCAAACTGGTCGGCGATGCCCCAGGCGCCGTACAGGATGTACGCGTGGTACAGGAACCATTCGTAGTACGAGTTCGAGGTGGAGTCCGCGCGTTCGAACGGGTCGGTTCGCAGGTTGAAGAGCTTGGGCAGGCGCAGCGTGACGAAGGGTTCGGCCCAGATGCCCATGGTGCCGCGCAGCCGCTGCTCCATGAAGACCACTTTCCAGTTGTCGTAGCGCACGCCGAGGATGTCGCCGTCGTCGCTGATGTAGACGAAGAGCTTGCGCGGGCTTTCCTTTTCCTCGCCGGTGATGTGCTTCAGCAGGCTGAAGCCGTCGATGTGGTTCTTGTAGGTTCGGCCGATCGCCTCCACGCCCTTCTTGCACTTCTCGACGATGTCGGGCTCGCCCGCCATTTCCAGGAAGGTCGGCAGCCAGTCGTGGTGCTGCACGATGCCGTTCGAGACGGTGCCGGCCGGGACCTTGCCGGGCCAGCGCACCACCATCGGGATGCGGAATGCGCCTTCCCAGTTGGTGTTCTTCTCGCTGCGGAACGGGGTCATCGCGCCGTCGGGCCAGCTGTTCATGTGCGGGCCGTTGTCGGTCGAGTACATGACGAAGGTGTCTTCGCTGATGCCCAGTTCGTCGAGATAGTCGAGCAGTTCGCCGACGTTCTTGTCGTGGTCGATCATCGTGTCGTGGTAGGGCGACTGCCAGCGCCCGGCCTGGCCGATGCTCTCGGGCTTGGTGTGGGTGAACATGTGCATGTGGGTGAAGTTGACCCACACGAAGAATGGCTTGCCGGCATCGTTCTGCTTGCCGATGAACTTCTTGGCTTCCGCCGCGAAATCGTCGTCGCAGGTCTCCATGCGCTTCACGGTCAGCGGGCCGGTGTCCTCGATCTTCTGCTTGCCGACGCGGCCCCAGCGCGGCTCCTCGGTGGCATCGTCCACGTCGGTGGCATAGGAATGGATCACGCCGCGCGGGCCGTTGTTCTTCCGGAAGTTGGGGAAGTCCTTTTCCGGGTAGTAGTCCGGCATCTCCGGCTCTTCCTCTGCATTCAGGTGGTAGAGGTTGCCGTAGAACTCGTCGAAGCCGTGGTTGGTGGGCAGGTGCTCGTTGCGGTCGCCGAGGTGGTTCTTGCCGAACTGGCCGGTGGCGTAGCCCTGGTTCTTCAGCAGCGCCGCGATGGTGACGATCCTGGTGTTCATGCCGACCGGCGCGGCTGGCACGCCGACCTTCGACAGGCCGGTGCGCAGCACGCTCTGGCCGGTGATGAACGAGGAGCGCCCGGCCGTGCACGACTGCTCGCCGTAGGAATCGGTGAACTTCATGCCTTCCCTGGCCAGGCGATCGATGTTGGGCGTCTGGTAGCCCATCAGGCCGTGGGTGTAGCAGCTGAGGTTGGCGATGCCGATGTCGTCGCCCCAGATCACGAGGATGTTGGGTTGCTTCGATTTGGCCGCACTTTTTGCCTTTGCCATGCGTTCTCCTTTCGGGTAGGGATGAAGCGCTCGCCGCCGCATGAGCCTGCAGGCGCCAGGTCGGACATCATCCGACAGGGCCGGCGGCGCAGGCAATGTGCGTGCGGGCAATAGCCAATGCCCTTTGGTGCGAGGCCGGAAGTCAGATGGCGGTGAAGCCGCCGTCCACCGCTTGCGCTGTTCCGGTCACGAAGGACGCGGCGTCGGAGCACAGCCACAGCACCGCCGCGGCGACTTCCTCCGGTTCGCCGATGCGCCCGATCGGGTGCATGGCTGCGATGCGCGCCGGCAAGTCCGGATCCAGGTCGGCCCACCGTGCGGCCATCGGGGTGCGGATCACCCCCGGGCACACGGCGTTGATGCGGATGTTCTGCCTGGCGAATTCGGCCGCCGTGGACCGGGTGAGCCCCACCACCGCATGCTTGGAAGCGGCATAGGTGGCCAGCCGCGGCGCGCCCTTCAGGCCGGCGACCGAGGCGGTGTTGACGATGGCGCCGCCGCCCTGCGCCTCCATCTGCCTGAGCTCATGCTTGAGGCAAAGCCAGACGCCCTTGACGTTGACGCCCATGATGCGGTCGAACACCGCTTCGTCGCATTCCGTGATGCGCGAGGTTTCGATCTCGATGCCGGCATTGTTGAAGGCGCAGTCGAGCCGTCCGTAGGCCGCCACCGTGGCCGCGACCATCGCCGCCACCTCGGCTTCACGGCTGACGTCGACCTGCAGGAACATCGCCTCGCCGCCCTCGGCGCGCGCCAGCGATGCCGTCTCCTCGCTCGCGGCAGCGCCGATGTCGGTCAGCATGAGACGCGCGCCCGCCCTGGCGAAGGCCAGTGCGGTGGCGCGGCCGATGCCGCCGCCCGCGCCGGTGATGAGAACGGCCTTGCCGCGGAAGTCATGGGTTGTTGTCATGGTTGTTCGCGCCCATCGGATTGTTCGGCGCATTGTGGGCCCATCGGGCGCGGTTCCTGCGTGGCTTTGCCGGGCGGTTGCGGCCGGGGCTGGCAGGGGTTTTCACTTGGGGACGGCGGGCGTTCGCGTTGTTCGCCGGATGAGGCACCGCTTACACTTTGTCCACATTCGATCGACCTTTCGGCCGATCTTCACCGCAGCGCAAACTCTCCATGAGCAACGTCCGGGATTGGCTCGACAAGCATCGGCTGGCATCCATCGCCGAGACACTGGAACGCGAGCAGATCGACTGGGATGCGTTGCTGGTGCTTTCAGCGGCGGACCTGAAGGACCTGGGCCTGCCGATCGGACTGCGCGCCAAGCTGGCCGCGGCCCTGCGCACGATCCGGAGCGACGCGTCCGCCTCCGAGGCGCTGGCGGACGCGCCGCCCGAAGCCGCCGACGAAGGCGCGGCCGACGAGGGCGAGCGGCGCCAGTTGACCGCCATGTTCTGCGACATGGTCGGCTTCACCGAACTCGCCGGCCGGGTCGACCCGGAGGTGCTGCGGCGCATCGTCCACGCCTACGAGGAAGCCTGCGCGGTGTGCATCGCCCGCTACGAGGGGTACGTGTTCCAGTTGTTGGGCGATGGCATCCTGGCCTTCTTCGGGTATCCGCTGGCGCATGAGGGCGAGGCGGAACGCGCCATCCATGCCGGGCTGGAGATCATCGAGACGCTGTCGCGGCTGGAGATCCCCGACGCCGGGCGGCTTGCGGTTCGCATCGGCATCGCGACCGGTGTGGTCGTGGTGTCCGAGGCGGGGAAGAGTGCGGTCGGCGAGGCGGTGAACCTGGCGGCACGGCTGCAGGCTGCGGCCCAGCCCGGCAGCATCCTGGTGAGCCAGCGGGTGCACCGCCTGGCCGGGGGCGTGTTCGCCTACGAGGACCTGGGCGAGCGTGCGATGAAGGGTATTGCCCAGCCGGTCCGGGTCTACGGCGTGGTTGGCGTGAACGAAGCGGCAAGCCGTTTTCAGGCCGCCACCCAGGAGAGCGGGCTGACGCCGCTGATCGGCCGGGAGCAGGAGATCGGATTGCTGCTGGAGCGCTGGGCGCTCGCGCGAGCGGGGCAGGGCCAGGTGGTGGTGCTGTCGGGCGAACCGGGCATCGGCAAGAGCCGCATCCTGGACACCTTCCGGGCGCGGGCCGAAAGCGAGGGTGCCAAGGCGCTGCAGTTCCAGTGCTCGCCCTACTACGTCAACAGCGCCTTCTGGCCCAGCACCCACAACTTCGAGCGCGGGCTGAAGTTCGCGCGCAACGAGTCGCCCGCGTCCAGGCTCGACAAGCTGGAGGGCCTGGTCGTCGGCGCCTATGGGCGGCCGCTGGCCGACGTCGGCTTCATCGCCTCGATGATGTCGATCCCCTGCGACGACCGCTACGGGCCCCGCCCCATGACCTCCCAGAAGCGCAAGCAGGAGACGCTGCGCACGCTGGTGGACCTGACCGAGGCGGCGGCGCGCAAGCATCCGAGCGTGTTGCTGTTCGAGGACGTGCACTGGGCCGACCCGACCTCGCTGGAGGTGGTCGACCTGCTGATCGCCCGCCTGCCATCGATCCCCTTGCTGGTCGTGCTGACCCATCGCCCCGAGTTCAAGTCGCGCTGGCCGGAGCAGGCCCACGTGCAGGCGCTGAACCTGTCCCGCCTCACGCAGGCGCAAGGCGCGGCGATGGTGTCCGGGCTGGCGGGCGGCAAGGCGCTGCCGCCGCGGTTGCTGGAGCAGATCCTGGCCAGGACCGACGGCGTGCCGCTGTTCGTGGAGGAACTGACCAAGGCCGTCCTTGAATCCGGCGAACTGACGGAGGAGGCGGATCACTACGAGTACCGGGGCGCCGGCAACGGCATGGCCATCCCGGCCACGCTGCGGGATTCGCTGATGGCGCGGCTGGACCGCTTCAATCCGGTGAAGGTCATCGCGCAGATCGGCGCGGCCATCGGGCGCGTGTTCAGCTACGAGCTGATCGCGGCGGTGGCGCCGATGAACCGGGAGCAACTCGACGCGTCGCTCGCGCGGCTGACCGAGTCGGGCCTGGCCTGGTGCCAGGGTGCGCCGCCGGATGCGACTTACACCTTCAAGCATGCGCTGGTCCAGGACGTGGCCTACGACTCGCTGCTCAAGAGCCGCAGGCAGGAGCTGCACGCCAGCATTGCCCGCGCGATCCAGGAGCGCTTTGCCAACAGCAAGGTCACCGAGCCCGAAGTGCTGGCCCATCACCTCACCGCCGCAGGCCTGGCCACGGCCGCGATTCCGCTCTGGCAGAGCGCGGGCGAGCTGGCGCTGAAGCGGATGGCGCTGATCGAGGCCATCTCGCATCTCAACCAGGGCCTGAAGCTGGTGTCCATGCTGCCGGGCTCGGTGGAGAACGTTCGGTGCGAACTCTCGCTGCGGCGCGCCCTTGGCGTTTCCTGGATGGCCGCCAAGGGCTGGGCCGCGCCCGAGGCCCGGGACAGCCTCCTGCCGGCGCTGAAGTTGGTGGACTCCGCCGCATCCGGGCGGGATGTGCTGGCGGTGTATTGGGGCTTGTTCGCGAACACGCTGAGCCAGGGGCGCGTCGCGGAATCCGTGGATTGGGCCGAGCAGCTTCTTGCCATGGGTCGCGAGACGGGCGACAGCGACATGCTGATCACGGCGCACCTGATGATGAGCGTGTCGACCTTCTGGCTCGGCGAACTGCTGACGAGCCGCGCGCACATCGAGGAACTGACGCGGATCTACGACCCGGTCAGGCACCGCCACATCGCCAACGAGATCAACCACGATCCGCTGACCGGCGCCGGCGTCTACCGGGCGCAGGTGAGCTGGATGCTGGGCTACCCGGACCGCGCCGTCGAGGAGTGCGATGCGAAGGATGCGCACGCACGCACGCGCGGCCATGTCTTCGACCGCGGCTTCGCCTTGTCTGCCGGCGCGGACGTGTTCGAGTACCGGGGCGAGCCCGAGGCGCAGCAGGCCCGCATCGAGGAGTCCGAACGCCTGGGACGGGAGAACAGCCTCACGGTGCTCTGGCAGTTGATGGCGCCGCTGCGGCGCGGCGCCTCGCTGGTTCGTGCGGGGAAGGCGGCCGAGGGCGTGCGCCTGTTGCAGGCCGGGCTGGCCATGCGCGAAGCCGGCGGCGGCTACGGTGGCAGCAACCCGTACCTCAAGTCGCTGCTGGCCGAAGGCATGGCGATGGAGGGCGATGTCACCGGGGCGTTGCGCATCGTCGAGAGCCAGATCGAGCAGGTCGAGCGGGCCGGTTGGGGCGAGCGCTGCCACTATGCCGAGATTCGCCGCCTGGAGGGGTGGCTGCACGAGCAGCGCGGCGACACGGAAGCCGCCGAGGCGAGCTATCGCCTGTCGCTGGACTGGGCCCGGACCCAGCAGGCGCGGTCATGGGAACTGCGCACCGCGACCAGCCTGGCAGAGATGCTGCACAAGCAGGGCCGGACCAGCGAGGCGCGGGAGCTGCTGGCGCCGGTCTACCAATGGTTCACTGAGGGCTTTGGCACGCGCGACCTCGTGCATGCGCGCGAGGTGCTGAAGGCGCTCGGCATCGACGCCAAAGAAGGCGTGAAGATTTCGTAGCGAGGGCGCCGAGTTCGGGTTGAGGAGCGAACTGCACTCCCGTGCAGTGAGCACCGCAGGCCCGAGATCGGTGGCCGCAGTAGAAAGATTCATACCTTCTGCGAGCCGATCCACCGAAGGGCACTGATGCTGGGCAGGAAGGTGTAGGCGCCGCCGCGCGTGCGCACCAGGCGCGGCACGCCGCGCAGACGGATCGTGCCCTTGGCCGTCGGCACGTCGAACCAGCCTGCATCCCCTTCGTTGGCGCCCAGCATCGGATCGTTGGAGCCGGTGATGCGGGGGTCTTGCAGCCCGAGGTTGATCCAGTCGTACTGGATGGCCTCGAACTGTGCGGACAGGTCGGCGCAGATGAAGCTGCCAAGCAGGCCGCGCTCGACGCCGTCGTTGGCATCGGGATTCGCGGGGTCGTAGGGCGGGCCGTAGGGGATGCCGCGACGTATCAGGCGACGCGTGTGGTTGGCCACGCGCTGCACGATCCGGGCGTTGCGCGGATTGACCCGGCGGGTGTGCGAGCCGATCGGGCACTTCAGGCCGGCGGCGTCGTCGATGTAGTCGTAGTCGGTGTCGGAAACCCGCTGGTCCGGGGAGGGGGTGCGCGGCGACAGCGCCAGCGGTGTGCCGTTGCGCCAGCGGCCCAGCATCTTGGCGGCGACCACCTCGCGCATGGCCGCCAGCCGCGCGGACGGGGAGCCGTCGCCGTCGTACCCGGGCGGCAGCAGCTCGCCGGCCAGCGGACTGTCCAGCAACTGCGCGGCCGCGTCGTCGAGGTACTTCTCGAAGGCGGCCACGTCCTGCTCCAGCACGCGGAAGGCGTTGAAGGCGCCGTTGCGGCCCAGTACGGGCGGATCGGGCAAGGTCCAGGTCAGTTGCTCGAGCGCGGTGGGGTAGCCCAGCAGCACGGTGCCGAGCGGCGCAGTGGGCTGGGCGTCGTACTTGCCGGGCGGGCTGATGTTGGCGAAGCGCGGCTGCGAGATGTTGTCGCGGTAGCCGAAGTGCACCTCGTCGCCGTTGAAGAAGGCGCCATCGTTGCGGCCGCAGACCTTGAAGGCGCGGCCTGCAAGGCCGGCCACCAGGGACTTCTCGAAGTCGTCGAGCAGCGCGGCCGTGTCGGCATGCAGGCTCACGATGAAGTGAACCGCGTCGGCAGACTGGAACCACGGTTGCCAGCAGGCCGGGGCGGAGTTGTCCCAGTCGCCGACCTTGGTGGCGCGCGCGGCCATGCCTTCGCGGTAGGCCTCGGGGAAGGTCGACGTCGTGGCATCGGGCAGGCCCAATGCCTGCAAGCCGGTGAAGGTGATGCCGAGGTTGAAGCACACGTCCGGCGGCTGCTTGCCCCAGTGCGCGGCGTCGGTGATCTCGGGCGCGAGCGCGCGGTCCGGCCCGACGATGGCGGCGATCCAGGCGCGGGCCTCGCGCGCGTCGATGACTTGTGCCGTCAGGTGCCGCACCCGCTTCTTGCGGTAGCCGCGCAGGATGTTGCCCTGAACGTCGGACAGGTCGACGCCGGGGTCGCGTGCCTCGCCCGCATCGCGGGTTGGGGCGTTGCTCGCCAGCACCGCGCTCACCAGCCCACTCCCAGCTTCTGCCGCACCTGCGCGACCGAATAGCCCGGGTAGGCGCGGTAGCTGCCGAGTTGCACGTTGGGGTTCTTGTCGAGCTGCAGCACGAGGTAGCGCGACAGGTCCTGCAGGTTGTCGAGCTTGGGAGCGACGACTTCGACGAGGCGCCCCGGATCGTCGGGCAACTGGAAGGCGTCGCGCTCGTGCACCCATTGGATGAAGGCATCGACGTGCTGCCAGCAGGGCAGCGGCGGCGGGTCCTCGATCAGCGAGACGACCCCGTCGAAGGCATTGCCCAGCGTCATGATGAAGTCCCGGATGTAGGCATGGAAGTCGCCGTCGTAGAAGGAGAACATGAGCAGGTTGTTGTCGACGATGGAGAAGCGCGCCATGTGCACGGTGCCCACGTTGTCCAGGCCGCTGTAGATCTCGTCGAGGCAGGAGCCCACCACCATGGCGGCCTGCGCGCGGCCGATGGCGGTCTTGTTCTTGAGCGGCATCACGAGGTTCATGGTGCGCATCACGTTGTCGGTCGCCTGCCGGCTGTCGCGCGGGCCGCCGGGCGCGACGGCGGTGGGCTGCAGCCAGGACCAGATGCGGATGAGGATGCGTTCGAGCAGTTGCTTGAAGAAGTCGATCATTCTGAAACCTCCGCGCTGGGCGTGACGGCGGCGCGAACGGCGCTCAGGGCACGGGCCGCATGCAAGGGGCAGCCGATGCCGCCGCGCTCCTTGCAGCCGAGCTGGTAGATCTCGCCGCGGGCATGCAGGATCGGGTCGTCCGAGGCTTCGATGCCGGGCGGCAGGCGCATGGGATTGAAGCTGAGGCGGTCCACGTCCACGCCACGGTCCTGCGCGAATTGCTCGATGAACAGCGTGCCCATGCTGACGGTCTGGCGCGTGACCGGCCATGTCATGGAGGGGTCGTCCAGGGCATCACCCGGGTCGCCGATCGCCATCTTGAGCGTGAAGCGGGCGGGGGCCTTCGCGAGCCGCGCGCGCATCTCGGGGGTCAGGAAGTCGGTGGCCTTGCTCGCCTGCTGATCGGCCGGGACCGGGAAGACACCGTCGATCGGCTGCCATGAAAAGCGCACCGGTCGCCGCACGCCGTCGGGGCCGACGGCCATGAAGGTGTGGACCGCGTGGTAGGCCGTGCGGGCCCAACTCACCGGCACCTGCAGCAGGCCGCCCTCGATGGTGAAGGCGCGGGCGAAGTCGTGCGAGCCGGCGTACTGCGCCAGGCCCGGACCGCCGCTAATCGTGACGCCGGGCGGCATCGGCGGCAAGGGATTGCGCAGCATCAGCGGGTCCAGGATGGTCCGGCGGAACCACGATTCCTCCTGCACCGGCTTGGGCACGAAGGCCTTGGAGACGCCGAGGAATTCCTCCCGCGTGCGGGCGCCGAACACGTTCATCGTCATCGACAGCAGGTCGTGGTCGATGCTGTCGCTGACATGGAACTTGACCGCGAGGCCGCGCGTGTCGGGCCGCTCGTCGTGGCGCTCGGGGTCGGAGGAGCCGTTGGAAAAGCGGGCGGTGACCGGAACGGACTGGCCCTGGAAGTGCCCGGCGCTGCAGAAGTCCCGGGCGACCTCGGAGGCCACGAAGTGCCCCATGACGCCCAGGCCATGGGTGTGCGCCCAACGGGTGTCCGGGAGATGCCCGGGTGCGTCCTCCTTGAACGCGTCCAACATTTGCGCCGCCGTGATGTCCTGCTGCATGCGTAGCCCTCCGGAGAGAGCCGCAGGCTATCAGGAATGGCTAACTTTTGGTTGCAGTCTTCTTCGGACGGTTCACAACTGTGGCGGCGCTCGGCCTGCGAAGCTTCACCAGAACTTCTCGGGCGTACCTGCCAGCACCTTGGTGCAACTTGCCACGGCCTTGGCGCGCTCGTCGCGCAGTCGTTGCCAGTGGTCGGCCTGCCATTCCGTCCAGGCGATCGGCTCCGATTGCCAGGCGCAGCCGGAGGGCGGACGCATGAAGCCCGGACGGCCGAGTTCCGCGCCGAAGCGCAGCCGGAACATCTCGTCCGTGCCGGAGAGGTTCTCGTAGACCAGGTGCCATTGGCCGGGGTACAGGGGCGTGTCGGCCTCTTGCGGCATCCGGCTTGCCTCGGCGATTTCTTCCGGCGTGGAACCGTCCTGCAGCGCGGTGGCGCGCGCGGCCGCCACGCGGCGGCGGTAGATGTCGCTGGCGACATCGCCCAGGGCGTCCCTCAGGTCGCTCGTGGCCGGGTTGGCGAGGACGGGATCGCCCTTGAGATCCTGCAGGGTCTCGCCCGCGAGGTCGTCCTTGGAGAAAGCGCTTCCTGTGACGACGACCGATCGCGTGACCAATGAAAGCGCCACGTTCAAGGCGACCTGGCCCGCGACGTTGTTCATCGTGTGGTCACGGCGGACCACGCGAAGGTTTTCGTAGCCGGGCTTGAGGTAGCCCTTCTCGACGCGCAGGCGGACTTGTTGCGCCCCATTGGCTTCGCCCGGCGTGGGGGTCGCGGCAATGGGCGCGCCCGTGGCGGCAGGGTCGAGCGATGCGAGCCGGCTGGGCGATTCGGTTTCGGCATGGGCCGACAAGGCTGTGATGGCGAGCGCGATGGCGCAAATGCGCGAAACGGCGCGCGGCTTCTTCATGAGCATGGGGAGCTTCTCCTGGGGTTGGCAGGCCGGCGCGTGGGTTGCGGCATCGGTCCTGGACGGGTTCTGGGGATCGTAGAAGTCACTACCCACGGCGACCATCGGACGCTTCCGGGCTGGCGGATGAAACGGCTGGTGGCGATGGCGATGCTTCCCATGCGACGCTGGACGCCGCGTATTCGATCGGCATTGCCTGATGAGGCTTGCCAAAGCCTTTGTCATTTCCAGGTTCCGTGCTTACAGTGCGGGACCATGGACACGACACCTCACAGCCTCGAGACCCTCTTCGCGCAACTCGGCCTGCCCAGCGCCAGCACGGCGGACATCGAGCGATTTGTCGCCGAGCATCGGCCGCTTGCCGCGGAGCTTCGATTGGCCGACGCGCCATTCTGGTCACCGAGCCAGGCGCAGTTCCTGCGCGAAGAGATCAACGAAGACGCCGAGTGGGCCGAAGTGGTCGACCAGTTGAACGCGATGCTTCGTGCCTAGCTCCACGGCTGCCGCACGGCCGCGTGGCCCGGTGCGGCGCTTCCTGCGCATTGCTGCCATCCTGCTGGTGGTCGCCGCGTTGCTCGTCGCCGGGGCGCTCGTCGCCTTGCGGCAAGCCTTCCCGCCGGCCCGGCTTGCGGCCATGCTCGCGGAGCACGTCAGCGCAGCCACCGGGCGCGCCCTGCGCATCGAAGGCGACCTGAAGTTCCGGCTGTGGCCGACGCTGGCCGTCGAGGCGCGCGACATCTCGCTGGCCAATGCGGAATGGGCCTCGTCGCCGCAGATGGCCCATGCCGGACTTGTCGCCTTCGAGCTGTCGCTGCAGGACTTGCTGCATCGCGAGTTGCGCATCCTGAGCGTGGAGGTGAAGGGGCTGGACCTCGAACTCGAATCCGACGGGAAAGGCCGCTTCAACTGGCAACTACCGCACGCGCCGGCAGCAGCGTCGCCGAAGGGTGGCTCGTCCTTGCTGGCGCTCGACCATGTCACCGTCACCGATGCGCGGCTGCGCTACCCCGGCGGCAAGGGCGGTGCCAAGCGCCAGCTCGACATCGATTCCTTCCGCCTGGCCGCGCAGGGTGATGGAAACGCGCTGGATGCAGCGATCACCAGCGGCAAGCAGGCCTGGAAGATCGAAGGCCGCACCGGGCTGCTCGACAACCTGCTCGACGGCGCGGACGATTGGCCGATCGTGTTGAAGTTCAGCACTGGGGGCGCATCGCTTTCCGCCAAAGGCAAGCTGGGCCACGGCGCCAGTGCGGACACGTTCAACGGCAAGCTGGCGTTGCGCGTCACCTCGGGCGCGGCGCTGCCGCATTTCGCGGCGGCCCTCGCGGCCCTGCCGATGCCCGTTGAGGCGAGCGCAACCGCGACCCTCGCACCCAGGCAATGGCAGGCCGAGGCGATGACCTTGTCCATCGCCGGGCAGCAATTCACAGGGAGCGTGAACGCGCAGGCCGAGCCCTTGCGCGTGCAGGCGACGATTGCGGCAGCGACCATCGATCTTGCGCGGCTGCGTGCGGGCGCCGCGCCGACCCGTGCGCCTTCGACACCCGCGCAGCGACGCGAGCCATTGTTCGGCGATGCGCCCTTGCCCTTCGACGACCTGCCGTCGATCGATGCGGAGATCGCCCTCAGGATCGAGAGGTTGGAAGTGCCCGGCATGCCGCCCCTCTCCGCGCTCGACGCGCGGCTGGTCAACAGCGCTGGCCTGCTCGACGTGAGCCGGCTGGATTTCACTTTCGCGGACGGGCCAGTCCGCACGCGCCTCAAGGTCTCGCAACGTGACGGCGCGGCGCCCCAGGTGGAGGCGCAGGTCGATGCTCGGTCGGTCTCCATCGACGCGCTCGGAGCCGCGGCCTCCAGCGGCGGCAAGCATTTCAAGGGAGGTCGGGCGAACCTCGATCTCAAGGTCTCGATGGCCGGCCAGACCCCGGCGAAGCTCGCAGCCTCCGCCACCGGCGACGCGCTGCTCAGGGTCAGCGGCGTTGCGCTGGCTGGCACCTCAGGCGGCTCGCTCGACCAGAACATCGTCGCGCGCGTCCTCGAAGCGCTGCTACCCAAATCGGTGCCGCACCGGGACCTGGTGCTCCAGTGCGTGGTGGCGCGGCTTCCGCTGCGCAACGGCGTGGCGAAGATCGATCGTTCGATGGCCATGGAGACTTCGCAGGTCGCGGTCTCGGCCAGCGGCCAGGTCAACCTGGCGCGGCAGACCATCGGGCTGGCATTCCAGCCCCAGGCCAAGAAGGGGCTGGACCTGAAGGCGGCCAACATGGTCGAACTGCTGCTGCTCACCGGTCCGCTGCAGGCGCCGGAACTCAGCATCAACCCGCTTGGCGCGGCCAAGCAGGCGGCCGACCTGGGCATTGCCGCGGCGACGGGCGGCTGGTCCTTGCTGGCGCCGGCGCTGCGTACGTGGCGCGGCGCGTCGGTCTGTGACGCTGCGGCGTCGGGCGGCGGCGCGGCTTCCGGCAAGGCTTCCGGCAATAAGCAGCAACGCCCGTTCCGTCCGGTGCGCAACCTGCTCGGACGCTGAGCAGGCACGCAGGTTCGTCCGATCCGACGATGCCGCCGTGCGGCCCCAGCCGGCACACTCGTGCCTTCTGCCCGATGAGAGACAAGACGACATGGCATGGAAACTCAGCCCTGCGGAGACAGCGTTCAGGGACGAGGTGCGCGATTTCCTCACGCGTGAACTGACGCCCGAGCTGCGCGTGGCCGGCCGGCGTTGCTCCGGCATCTTCAACGACTACGAAGACGGCATCCGCTGGCACCGCATCCTTGCGCGCCGTGGCTGGAGCGCGCCGAAGTGGCCCGTCGAGCATGGCGGCACCGACTGGTCGCCGATGCAGCACTACATCTTCGCCAGCGAGCTGGCCGCGGCCGACGCGCCGCGCGTGGCGCCGATGGGCACCGGCATGGTCGCGCCGGTGATCATCGCCTTCGGCACCGAGGCGCAGAAGCGCGCCTGGCTGCCCGGGATCCGCTCGGGCGACGACTACTGGTGCCAGGGCTATTCGGAGCCGCAGTCGGGCTCCGACCTCGCGTCGCTGCAATGCAAGGCGGTGCGCGACGGTGAGCACTACGTGATCAACGGCACCAAGATCTGGACCACGCATGCGCAGTACGCCAACAAGATGTTCTGCCTGGTGCGCACCACCTCCGGCGGCAAGGCGCAGCAGGGCATCAGCTTCCTCTGCTTCGACTTCCAGACGCCGGGCATCACGGTGCGGCCGATCATCAGCATCTCGGGCGACCACGAGTTGAACCAGGTGTTCTTCGATGACGTGCGCGTGCCCGCCGACAGCCTGCTCGGCGAGGAGAACCAGGGCTGGACGGTCGCCAAGTACCTCTTGCAGCACGAGCGCGGCGGCGCCTGGACGCCGATGCTGCGCGAGCGCCTGCGCCGGTTGCGCGCCGCCGCCGTTGCGGCCTTTGCGCGGCAGGCGCAGGCCGCGTCCGACATGGCGCTGCGCCTGGCCGAGATCGAGTGCGCCACCGACGCGGTCGAAGCGACGGAACTGCTGCAACTGCGGGCGCAGGCGCGGGGCGAGCCGCCGGGGATCCGGCCCTCGATGGGCAAGGTGCTCGGCTCCGAATTGCGCCAGCGCATCACCGAACTGGCGGTCGAGATCGCCGGCCCGCAGGCCGCCATCGACGTGCCGATGGCCGACTGCGAAGCGGGTGAACTGCCGCTGCCCGAAGAGGCCGTGTTCGCCATGTCGGCCTACCTCAACGACCGCGCCGCTTCCATCTACGCGGGCACCAACGAAGTCCAGCGCAACATCATTGCCGCCCACCTCCTGGCCCACTGATCGCATGACCACGACCACCGACCAAGAAGACACGCTCGCGATGCTGCGCGACAGCCTCGTGCGCTATCTCGACGACCGCCACGGCCTGCCGCATCGGCTGCAAGCACTGGCGCAGGCGCATACGGCGCCGCCTCCGTTCTGGCAAGGACTCGCGCATGAGCTTGGCCTGCTCGGCGTGGCGCTGCCGGAGGCGCACGGCGGACTCGGCGGCGGAATGTCTGCGCACGCCGCCATGATGGAAACGCTCGGAGGTGCATTGGCCGCCGAGCCCTATCTCTCGACCATCGTCATCGGCGCCGGCCTGCTGCAACGCAACGCGGGCGCCCGGGCCGATGCACTGCTGGCGCGCGCCGTTGCGGGCCAGGCCGTCATTGCCTTTGGCCACACCGAAGTGCAAGGCTGGCATGACCCTGCCGACGTGCGGACCACGCTGGTGCGCGAGGGCGATGGCTTCCGGCTCGATGGCCGCAAGTCGGTCGTGCATGCGGCGCCGTGGGCCAGCCACTTCATCGTCAGTGCGCGCAGCAGCGGCGGCGCGGGCGAGGCGGGTGGGCTTTCGCTGCTCCTGGTGCCGCGCGAGACCCCCGGCATCCGCATGCGCCCCTATGCCACGCGCGACGGCGACCGCGCCGCCGAGATCGCCTTCGACGGCGTTGCACTGCCGATGGACGCGCTCCTCGGCAGCGAAGGCGGCGCATTGCCGCACATCGAGCAGGCGCTCGACGAGGCCACGCTCGCCGTCTGCGCCGAGGCCACCGGCGTCATGCGCCGATTGATGCACGACACGCTCGACTACGTGCGCCAGCGCAAGCAGTTCGGCGTGCCCATCGCGAGCTTCCAGGTGCTGCAGCACCGGTTGGCCGACATGCACATGGCGCTGGAGCAGGCGGCGGCGCTCACGAGCAGCGTGGCGGAGGCCCTGGGCGACGCCGAACTCGACGCGAGCCAGCGTGCGCGTGCCGTGTCCTCGGCCAAGGTCGCGACAGCCAAGGCCTGCAAGGCGGTGGGGCAGGGCGCGGTGCAACTGCACGGCGGCATGGGCATGACGGAGGAGCTGGCCGTCGGCCACTACGTGCGCCGGGCCACGCTCATCGAAGGATTGTTCGGCCCCGCGTCATGGCACCTGCGGCGTGTCGCGAAGCTGCATTCAAACTGACAACCAAGGGAGACTGACATGGCAGGTCCACTGCAAGGCCTTCGGGTCATCGAGATGGCGGGCCTCGGCCCCGCGCCGTTCTGCGCGATGCTGCTGTCCGACATGGGCGCGGAGGTGATCCGGGTCGAACGGCCGGGCACGCCCGCGAGTCCGCACGACATCCTGGCGCGCGGCCGTAGCACGCTGCAGCTCGACCTGCGCGCGGCCGGCGCGACGCAGACGATGCTCGATGCCATCGCGAGCGCGGATGTCTTGATCGAAGGCTTCAGGCCCGGCGTCATGGAGCGCCTGGGCCTCGGCCCCGACGCCTGCCATGCGCGCAACCCGCGCCTGGTCTATGGCCGCATGACCGGCTGGGGCCAGCACGGGCCGCTGGCGCATGCGGCCGGCCACGACATCAATTACATCGCGATCAGCGGCGCGCTGCATGCGATCGGCCGCCCCGGCGAGGCGCCCGTGCCGCCGCTCAACTACGTCGGCGACTTTGGCGGCGGCGCGATGCTGCTGGCCTTCGGCGTGATGGGCGCGCTCTACGAGATGCAGCGCTCCGGCAAGGGCCAGGTGGTGGATGCCGCGATGACCGACGGCGCGGCGCTGCTGTCGGCCATGATGTATGGCTTCAAGTCCGAGGGCCGCTGGAACAACAACCGCGGCGAGAACTTCCTCGACGGTGGCGCGCACTTCTACGACACCTACGCCTGCGCCGACGGCAAGCACGTGTCCATCGGGTCCATCGAGCCCCAGTTCTACGCGCTGCTGCGAGACCGCTGCGGCCTCGCGGACGACCCGGCCTTCGACGCCCAGATGGACAGCGCACGCTGGCCGCTTCTCAAGCTGCGGCTCGCCGACGTGTTCCGCACCCGCACGCGCGACGAATGGTGCGCGCTGCTCGAAGGCACGGATGCCTGCTTCGCGCCGGTGCTCGACTGGGACGAGGCGCCCGCGCATCCGCACAACGTGGCACGCGGCACCTTCGTGAACGTCGGCGGCGTGGTGCAGCCAGCGCCTGCGCCGCGCTTCAGCCGCACCGCGCCCGACCAGCCCGATGGCCTGCCTCGCGAGGACGCCACTGCCGTGCTGCGCCGCTGGGGCGCGGCTGCGTAGCCACCCGATCGAATCAGCCCACCGAATCAGCCGCTCGAACCAAGCCACCGAAGGAGTCGACCCGCATGTACATGAGCCTCACCTTGCCCCTGCACAAGGGCCGCCGCGAGAAGCCGCGCGACACCGCCGTGGTCTGCGGTGATCGCCGCCTCGACTTTGGCGAGTTCACCGATCGCGTGGCGCGCCTGGGCGCCGCCTTGCAGAAGCTCGGCATGGGCAGCGGCGACCGCGTCGGCATGATGAGCCTCAACTCGCACCGCTTCGTCGAATACTTCTTCGGCACCTGGTGGGGCGGCGGCGTCATCAACCCGGTCAACATCCGCTGGAACCCGAAGGAGGTCGCCTATTCGCTGGACGACTGCGACACGCGCATCCTGCTGGTCGACGACCTGTTCGCGCCGATGGCGGCCGAACTGCGCAAGCTCTCGACCTCGTTGCACACGGTGATCCATTGCGGCGACGGCCCGGCGCCCGAGGGCATGCTGGGCTACGAGGCGCTGCTGGCCGCTGCCACGCCCATCGACGATGCGCCGCACGATGCCGAGGAACTCGCCGCCGTCATGTACACCGGCGGCACCACCGGCCGGCCCAAGGGCGTGATGCTCACGCACGGCAACATCTACACCAACGGCCTGAGTTCCATCGCCGCGGTGCCGCGCGATGCCCGCGGCGCCGCCACCGTGATCGGCGTGCCGATGTTCCATGTGGCCGGATGCGGCCTGTCGGTGCAGAGCATGCTGCGCCTGGTGCCGCAGCATGTGCTGCCGATGTTCGACGAGGTCGCGATCCTGCAGGCCATCCAGACCGCGCGCGCCACCGAGCTGTTCCTGGTGCCGACGATGATCAAGCGCGTGATCGAGCATCCGCGCTTTGCCGAGTTCGACTTGTCGAGCCTGAAGATGATGTTCTACGGCGCGGCGCCGATCGACGTCGCGCTCCTCGAACAGGCCATGCGCGCCCTGCCGCAGAGCTCCTTCGCCCAGGCCTACGGCATGACCGAGCTGTCGCCCACCGTGGCCATCCTGATGCCGCACAGCCACCTGCCCGGGCCGGACCGCAACCGCCTCCTGCGCTCGGCCGGCACGCCCGTGCCCGCGGCGGAGATCCGCATCGTCGACGACAACGACAACGAAGTGCCGCTGGGCCAGGTCGGCGAAATCTGCGCGCGCGGGCCGACCGTGATGAAGGGCTACTGGAACAAGCCGCAGGAGACCGAGGCCGCGCTGCGCGGCGGCTGGATGCACACCGGCGACGGCGGGTACATGGACGAACACGGCTTCCTGTTCGTAGTCGACCGCATGAAGGACATGATCGTGAGCGGCGGCGAGAACGTCTATTCGGCCGAGGTCGAGAACGCGATCGCGCAGATGCCGCAGGTGCTGATGTCCGCGGTGATCGGCGTGCCGGACGACAAGTGGGGCGAGCGCGTGCATGCGGTGATCGTCAGGCGCGAGGGCGCGGAGATCGACGCCGATGCCATCATTGCGCACTGCCGCGACCAGATCGCCAGCTACAAGTGCCCGCGCAGCGTGGAGTTCCGCGATGCGTTGCCGTTGTCTGCGGCGGGCAAGCTGCAGAAGTTCCAGTTGCGCGAACCGTTCTGGGCCGGACGCGAAAAACGCGTCGGCTGAAGAGCAATTACAGGAGACACCAAATGCCCATCGATTTCCGCCGCTCCTGGAGCGATGAAGACCTGGAGCTCTACCGCGACAACGTGGTGCGCTTCATCGAGACCGAAATGGTCCCGCACGACGAGGAGGCGCGCAAGAACGGCCATGTGGGCCATGCCATCTGGCGCAAGGCCGGCGAAATCGGCCTGATTTGCGCCGACATCCCCGAGGAATATGGCGGCGGTGGCGGTGACTTCCGCCATGAGGCCGTGTTCTACGAGGAAGCCGCGCGCCGGGGACTCAGCGGCATGGCCACGTCGGTCCATGCCATCGTCGCGCACTACTTCCTCAACCACGGCACCGAGGCGCAGAAGCGCGAGTACCTGCCGCGCATGGCGCGCGGCGAACTGGTCGGCGCCATCGCCATGACCGAGCCGGGCGCGGGCTCCGACCTGCAGGGCGTGCGCACGCGCGCCGAGCGGGACGGCGACGACTACGTCATCAACGGCTCCAAGACCTTCATCACCAACGGCTTCCTGGCCGGCGTGGTGCTGGTGGTCGTCAAGACCGATCCCAAGCAGGGCGCCAAGGGCACCTCGATCCTCATCGTCGAGACCGAAGGCTGCAAGGGCTTTCGCGTCGGCCGCGTGCTCGACAAGATCGGCATGAAGGCGCAGGACACCTCGGAACTGTTCTTCGACAACGTGCGCGTGCCGGCGGCCAACCTGCTGGGCGGGCAGGAAGGGCAGGGCTTCTTCCAGCTGATGTCCGACCTGCCGTACGAGCGCACCATCATCGGCGTGAGCGCGCTGGCCACGATGGAAGGCGCCTACGAGGCCACCCTCGACTACGTGCGGGACCGCAAGGCCTTCGACAAGCCGATCGCCGACTTCCAGAACACCAAGTTCAAGCTGGCGGAGATCGCAACGCAGATCAAGGTGGGCCGAGCCTTCATCGACCGTTGCGTGGAAGACCTCGTGGCCGGCAAGCTCGATACCGCCACCGCGTCGATGGCCAAGCTCTGGGGCTCGGAGACGCAGGGCCGCGTGGTCGACGAGTGCTTGCAACTGTTCGGCGGCTACGGCTTCATGAGCGAGTACATGGTGGCGCGCATGTATGCCGATGCGCGGGTGCAGCGCATCTATGGCGGCACGAACGAGATCATGAAAGAGGTGATCTCGCGGGCGCTGTAAGCACCTGGAGTGGCGCGGTGCAGAACGAGGAAGAGTCCCGCGTCCTCTTCAAGACTACGAGCGAGCGCTATGCCGCCGTCGAAGCCGCGATCAGGGCATTGCACGGCTACGAACTGCCAGCCATTCACGCGATCCCGTTCGAGCACGTTTACGTGCCTTACGGGGAATGGATCGCGGCCAATTCGACGGGCGAGTAGCGCGCACCTGACCCGGGAGTCGGATCACACGACCCGGACGTTGATGTCGTACAGCCCATCGATGTGCCCCGTCATCACATCGCCCTTCACCACCGGCCCGACGTTCTCCGGCGTCCCCGAATAGATGATGTCCCCCGGGAACAACTCGCTCGACTCCGACAGCTTCGCGATCTGCTCCGCCACGTTCCAGATCATCTTCGACAGGTCGCTCGACTGCTTCACCTGGCCGTTGACCTTGAGCCAGATCGCGCCCTTGTCGAAGTGCCCGGTGCGGCTCACCGGATGCAGGTGGCTCACCACCGCCGAGTGGTCGAAGGACTTGCCGATCTCCCAGGGCTTCTTCTCGTTGGCCATGGCGTTCTGCAGGTCGCGCCGCGTCATGTCGAGGCCGACCGCATAGGCATACACGCAGTCGAGCGCCTTCTCGGGCGGAATGTTGCGACCGCCCTTGTTCAGCGCGGCGACGAGTTCCACTTCGTAGTGGTAGTTCTTCGTGAGCGGCGGGTAGGGATGGTCGATGGTCGCGCCCATCGGAACCAGTTGCACCGCGTCCGTCGGCTTCTGGAAGAAGAAGGGCGGCTCGCGGTTCGGATCGGATCCGCGCTCGATGGCATGGGCCGCATAGTTTCGACCGATGCAATACACCCGCCGGACAGGGAAGACCTGCTCGCTGCCGACGACCGGAATGGTGGCGCCGGCCACCGCGAACATCGGCTTGCCACCAGCACCGGCGCCTGGGCTCGTGGCGCAGCCGGATAGCGCGCCCAAAGCCGCGGCGGTGGTCAGTTGCATCATGGATCTGCGATTGCGGGCCGTCATCGGTGTTTCCTTTTGGATCGACAGGGGTGCGAGAGGTGCGACGCGTGTGGCGCAGCGTTTCGGCGCGCAGTATCGGCCGTGGGATGACTTCGCGGCTCGGGGACAAACCCGGCGTGACTGGCGCATTCCCTGTCGTGGAACGCGCAGGCCCTTGATAGCATCCACCTCCCCCCAATCCACCGCACGGAGGTATCCCATGGCAGACGCACATCACCCCACCTCCGCGCTCATCCGGTGGATTCGCGAGCGTTGACCACATAGCCACGGCGTCTTCACGCCTGGCCCCGCGCTCCCCTACCGCCTGAGTCGCCCTCCAAGTCGTCGCGGCATTGCCCGCGACGTTTTCGGCATCGAACACTCAAGGCACTCATGTCTTATTTTTCCGGCCATTCGGCCAAGGTAGAACTTCGTCCCTTCGAACCACGAGAGGCCAGCGCATCGCAGTGGCAGGCGCTGCATGCATTCCGTCGCCTGCGCAGCCAGGAGGACTTCCCCGGCGAGCCCGTGATGTCCGATGCGGATTTCGAATCCGAGCTTCGTGTCATCCGCCCGCTCGTGGAGACACGACGCGTGCTCGCCGTGCACGACGACGCGATCGCGGGAATCATGGTGCTGAACTATCGTCGCGCCGGTTCCCCCGGCAGCGAGGACCATGCCGGCTACGTGGACGTTGCCGGCGGGGTCTCGCAGGCGCTGCGCCGGCGCGGCGTGGGCCGGGCGCTGCTGGCGGGCTTGGTCGATTTCATGGAAGTCCATGGCAAGCACACGGCCACCGCCAAGGCCCACCTGCCTGATTCGCATGTGTGGATGGCAGGCATCGGCGCCACCTGCAAGTTGCGCATGTTCGAGAACCGCTCGCCCTTCGATCGGCTGGACTGGGAGATGCTGGCGCGCTGGGCCCGGCCGGCCGGGCTTGCCGCTGCGGGCCTGCATTGGGAAGTGCACGGCGGACGCGTGCCGATGCAAACCCTGGCCCCGCTGATGGACCCCTTCACCGAGCTGATCAACGACCAGCCGCTCGGCAGGCTGGACATCCCCCGCATACGCTACGAGATGAAGGACTACGAAAGCTGGTACGCGGACCTCGACCGCCGCGGCGGTGACCACTTCCTCGTGCTGCTGCGCGATGGGGAGCAGAGGGTCGCCGCCATGTGCGACGCGACCTGGGACGCGCGCTTCCCGGACCGCCTGTACCAGCAGCTCACCGCGGTAGCGCGGCCATGGCGCGGCCACGGACTGGCCAAGGCCGTCAAGGCACGCATGCTGGAACTCGTGCGCGCGAGCGACCCGGGCGTGAGGACGGTGCTCACGCACAACGCCGTGGTCAACGCGGCCATGCTGTCGATCAACAACCGCCTCGGATTCGCCGTGCACAAGGAGGACGGCACCTACCAGATCGACTTGGCAATGCTGCGGGCGCACCTGGCGCGGCGATTGGCGTGACGCCGATGCGGTATCGATCCTGCGAGGCGTAGCGCGACCTTCTGCCGCGCAGGGCCTCGGTTTCTCAATGTGCTGCCGTCGCGTCACATCGGAGACCCCGATTCCGGATTTCGCGGCGCTACGCTCGTGGGTCGCGCGTCCGTCGCGCCGCCCATCTCACACATTCACACATTCACACATTCACACATCCCAGCGAGACACGACCTTCATGAAGACCCGCATCACTGAACTCTTCGGCATCGAGCATCCCATCATCCAGGGCGGCATGCACTACGTCGGCTTTGCCGAACTCGCGGCGGCCGTGTCCAACGCCGGCGGCCTCGGCATCATCACCGGCCTGACGCAGCGCACGCCGGAGTTGCTCGCGCAGGAAATCGCGCGCTGCCGCGAGATGACGGACAAGCCCTTCGGCGTGAATCTCACCTTCCTTCCCACCGTGACGTCGCCCGATTACCCCGGCTACATCCGCGCCATCATCGACGGCGGCATCAAGGCCGTCGAGACGGCTGGCAACAATCCACAGAAGTGGCTGCCTGCGCTGCACGAGGCGGGCATCAAGGTGATCCACAAGTGCACATCGGTGCGCCACTCGCTGAAGGCCGAGTCGATCGGCTGCGATGCCGTCAGCGTCGACGGCTTCGAATGCGGCGGCCATCCGGGCGAGGACGACGTGCCCAACTTCATCCTGTTGCCGCGCGCGGCCGAGGCATTGAAGATCCCGTTCGTCGCCTCGGGTGGCATGGCGGATGGCCGCTCGCTGGTCGCCGCGCTCGCGCTGGGCGCCGAGGGCATGAACATGGGCACGCGCTTCATCGCGACGCAGGAGGCGCCCGTGCACGAGAACGTCAAGCAGGCCATCGTGGCCGCAAGTGAACTCGACACCCGACTCGTGATGCGCTCGCTGCGCAACACCGAGCGCGTGCTCCGCAACGACGCGGTCGATCGCCTGATCGAGAAGGAAAAGACGCTGGGTGCCGCGCTGAAGTTCGAGGACATCATCGACGAGGTCGCCGGTGTCTATCCGAAGATCATGAAGGAAGGCGCGATGGATGCCGGCGCATGGTCGTGCGGCATGGTGGCCGGCCTGATCAGCGATGTGCCGACCGTCAAGCAGTTGATCGACCGCATCATGCGCGAAGCCGAGGAGATCATCGGCGGGCGCCTGGCGCGCTTCGCCGCGGGCTGAGCGCGCCCCTCGTTACCGGATCACGCCCACCTTCCGCGCAATCGCCACCGCCTGTGTTCGGCTCTTCGCGTCCAGCTTCATGTTGATGTTGCGCAGGTGCGTGCGCACGGTGCTGTCGGAGACGAAGAGCTTCTCCGCCATCGCGCCGTTCGAATAGCCCTCGGCCAGCAGTTGCAGCACGTGGATTTCCTTGCGGGTGAGCGGCTCGGCAAGTTCGGCGCCCGGCGCGGGCGCTTCGATGTCGCGCGGCGCCATCGGGCCCATGGCCTGGAGCAGGCGCTGGAGGTAGTCCGCGAGGATCGGATCGCCGTGCGCGGCCTGCGCCCGCGTTGCAGCGGCATGGCTCTGGATCAGCGCGCCGACGGCCGGACCTTCGTCCAGGATCAGGCGCATGAAGCCCTCCTGGCTCGCGGCCTGCAGCGCGGCGCCCATCTCGTCGACAGCCGCCGTCGCATCGCCTGCGCGATGCAAGGCCAGCGCCCGCAGAACACGCAGCTTGAGCGCGCGGCGATGGCGGCCGGATTCATTCGCCGAACGGATCTCCTCATCCAACGTGGACAGCGCGGCACGCGCATCGCCGAACGCGATCTGCCAGCGCGCCTGCGCCAGCGCAAGGTAGTCGAGGTCGTGCGCCGGCAGGCGCTGGCGGCGTTCGCGTGCCCACAACGCGGGGTCGTCCGCGCGCGCGAGTTCGTCGCGCGCGGCCGGCCCGTTGCCCTGCAGCAGCAGGATGCGCGAACGCTCCAGCTTGGCCCCCGCCACCACGCGCGGCAACTGGCGCTCATGGCCGAGGTATTCGAGTTCGGTCAGCGCGAGGAAGGCCGCGTCGATGTCGCCCGCATGGAACGCGATGCGCGATCGCATGACATGGCTCAGGATCATATGGTCGGGCAGGCCCACGTCGCGCGCCAGCGGCAGGTAGGTGTTGAGCAGGTGATCGGCCTGCGTCAACTGGTTGGCCTCGTAGACCACGCCCGCATACAGCACGCCGGCCCAGGCATTGCCGTGGCTGTGGTTGTAGGTGACCGCATGCGTGGAATCGACCGCCATCCGGAAGCGCGCCGTGGCCTGCCGCAGCCGTCCGCCCTGCAGGTCGAGCAGGCCTTCCAGGGACTCGGAATACATGCGGTTGAAATGGCTGTGGCCCTGCCGGCTGCGCGCCGCGTCGAGCATGCGCTGTGACTCGTGCTGGTCGCCCATCACCGCCAGCACGTTGGCCATGGCGTTGAGCAGTGCGCTGTCGGCGAAGGGGATGCCGGTCGGCAGGCGGGCCAGGGCATCGCGGCCGGCTGCGTAGGCCTCGTCGTAGCGGTCCTGCATCGCCAGCAGCAGCGGATAGAGCGTGTGCGCGCCGGCGCGCACCTCGGCGATGGTGCTGTCGGTGCAGCCCGATTGCTCGAGCTTGCGCATCGCGTCCCACGGGCCGCGGGTGAAGCATGCGGCCCACAGCGCGATCAGTTGCAGCATCGGCTGCGCGCGCAACTGGCGCGCGGGAATGGCCGCGAACCAGCGCGACAGCATGCGCATGCGGCCCTGCTCCAGGAACTGCCCGGCCCAGGTCGCGAGCAGCGTCAGCGCATGCGGATGGTCGCCGCCTTCGATCGCATGGTCGATGGCCGGCACCGGACGGCCCTGCGATTCGTACCAGGCCGATGCGGCCAGGTGCAACCGTGCCATCTCGTCGGGCATCTCCGCCGCCAGCCGGGCACGCAGGAAGTCGCCGAACAGGCTGTGATAGCGCCAGGCGCGGCCCTCGCCCGTGACCGGCGTGATGAACAGGTTGGACGCGGCCAGGCGCTCCAGGAGGGCGGCGCTGTCGGCGCGCGGATTGAGCGCCTGGCAGACCGACGCGTCGAGCTGCCGCAGGATGCTGGTGCGCAGCAGGAAGTCGCGGATCTCCGGCGGCTGGTGCGCCAGCACGTCTTCCGCGAGGTAGTCGGCCACGGCGCGGTCCGAGCCCGAGAAGCGCTCGACGAAGCCGGTCTCCACCCCATGCCGCTCCAGCGCCATCGAAGCCAGCCAGATCGCCGCGACCCAGCCCTCGGTCTTGCGGTGCAGTTGCGAGAGCATGTCGGGCGGCAGTGCGTCGAGCGCGCGCTGGCCGAAGAAGGCGTTGGTTTCCTCGAGCGTGAAGCGCAGCCGGTCGGTGTCGATCTCCAGCAATTGGCCGCGTGCGCGCAGACGCCCGAGCCCCAGGTCGGGCAGGCCGCGCGAGCCGATGACCACGTGTCCGCGACGCGGCAGCTGCTCGATGAGTTCACGCACAAGCCCCAGCACCGCGGGTTCCTGCACCACCTCGAAGTCATCGAGGAAGAGGGCGAAGGGCGCATCGATCGAAGCCAGCGCGGCCACCGCATCGAAGGGGCCGCTGTCGTCATCGGCTTCATCGGCGCCCAGGCGCTGCACGGCCTCGGCCAGGCATGCGAGAAAGCGCGAGACGTCGTTGTCGGCGCGGTCCAGTGTGAGCCAGGCGCACGCCAGGCCTTGTGCTTCCATGCGCGCCCGCATCTGCGCCATCGCCGTGGTCTTGCCGAAGCCGGCCGGCGCGCGCACCAGCACCAGCTTGACCGCGGACGCGGCGACCTCGTCGCTGATCGCGCGGCGCGCCACTTGTGTGACGGCGAACGCCGGCGGGTTCAGCTTTGTTTCGAGGATCCGGGGGGAAGTGGGGTGGGGAGACAGCATGCGCGGGGTCGAATTTACCCGCAAGCGCCTACTGCTCGACCCACTGCGCGCGCCAGGGGGGAGCGTCGAAGGGATCGGCGAAGTACTGCGTCTCGTGCGACACCTTTCCGTCACGGAATTCCATGAGGCTCACGGTGTAAGCCCTTTTGCCCCCGTAGGTGATCACGTACTCGGTCACCCACAAATTGCCCTGTCCGACGATCCTGCGGACTTCGAATCCCGATGGTCTTCCAGGGTGATGGCTGCGAAGCGCTTGCAGGTTGTGTCGGCCACGGATGACCTCGCCGGATTGCGGGTACTCGCACACGGCATCGTCGTGATAGATCTCGTGCTCGGCAACCTGGTCGCCCGCAGCGGATGCAGCCCAATGTCGATCAATGGCTGCTTGAATGTCGTGCTCTTCCATCGTCGGCCTCCGTCTGGGTCCGTTCGCGCGCGTCAGCGACGCATGGTACGCATCTTGGCGCGTGAATCCGGCCGGCGCCGGAGCGGGAACTGCCGATTGTCGCGAGCGGCCCGACGCTTCGCGCACCGGCTTCGCCTGACCGGATTCGTCGATTCGGACGATGCCGGTTCCCCCTCGTCTCACTAGACTGGGAGACCATGCCGGCGCACCCGGCCACGCAGAGACAACCAAGGACAACTGATGCAACTCGACTCCACCATTGCAGCCATCGTCACCGGCGGCGCCTCCGGCCTGGGCGCCGCCACCGCGCGGCGCCTCGCCAAGCGCGGCGTGAAGGTTGCGCTGTTCGACTTCAACGAAGTCCAGGGCGAGGCCGTGGCCGCCGAGATCGGCGGCGTGTTCTGCAAGGTCGACGTGACTTCCGAGGAGCAGGTCGACGCCGCCTTCGTCAAGGCGCGCGCGGCCCATGGCCAGGAGCGCGTGCTGGTCAACTGCGCCGGCACCGGCAACGCGGTGAAGACGGCGAGCCGTGACAAGACCTCGGGCGAGATCAAGCACTTTCCGCTGGCCAACTTCGACCGCATCATCCAGATCAACCTGGTCGGCACGTTTCGCTGCATCGCCAAGTCGGCCGCCGGCATGCTCACGCTCGACATGCTGGAAGACGGCGAACGCGGCGCCATCGTCAACACCGCCTCGGTGGCGGCGCAGGACGGGCAGATGGGGCAGGCGGCCTACACTGCTTCGAAAGCAGGGATCGTGGGCATGACGCTGCCGATCGCGCGCGACCTGATGGGCGAAGGCATCCGGGTCAACACGATCCTGCCGGGCATCTTCGACACGCCGCTGCTGCAAGGCGCGCCGGACAACGTGAAGGCGGCGCTGGCCGCGTCGGTGCCGTTTCCGAAGCGGCTGGGCCGGCCGGAGGAATACGCGACCCTGGCCGAGTTCATGATCACCACCGGCTACATGAATGGCGAGAGCGTCCGGCTGGACGGCGCGATCCGTATGGCACCCCGCTAGAAAGCGGACAGCCGAACGCAGAGGACGCGAAGGTTACGCAAAGGACGTAAAAGGAAATCCAAGAAAAAGTTTGGGAAGTCCTTTTGCGACTTCTGCGAAACCTTTGCGACTTCTGCGTTCTGAATTTTGTCTTTTGACCCCTTGAATCAACCTGGAGAAACAACATGCCTGAAGCCTATATCGTCGAAGCCGTCCGCACCGCAGGCGGGCGCCGCAACGGCCGCCTGTCCGGCTGGCACCCGGTCGACCTGGCCGCACAGGTGATCGACGCGCTGGTCGCGCGCACGGGAGCCGACCCCGCGCTCGTGGAAGACGTCATCATGGGTTGCGTGATGCAGGGCGGCGAGCAGGCGGTGAACGTCGCGCGCAACGCCGTGCTGGCCTCGCGCCTGCCCGAGTCGGTGCCGGGCACCTCGGTCGATCGCCAATGCGGCTCGTCGCAGCAAGCGCTGCAATTCGCGGCGCAGGCCGTGATGTCGGGAACCCAGGACGTGGTGATCGCCGCCGGCGTGGAAAGCATGACGCGCGTGCCGATGGGCATGACGGTCGCGTTGGCGGCGAAGGCCGGGCTGGGCCACTACATGAGTCCCGCCATGAAGGCGCGTTATGGCGATGTCGAGTTCAGCCAGTTCACCGGCGCCGAGATGATCGCCAGGAACTACGGCCTGGAGAAGGAAGCGCTTGACCGCTATGCGCTGCAGAGCCATCAACGCGCCATTGCGGCGACCCGCGCGGGCGCCTTCGAGCGGGAGATCCTGCCTGTGTCCGTTCGCATGGCCGATGGCACCGAGCCCGGCGAGATGCACACGGCGGACGAAGGCATCCGCTATGAGGCGACGCTGGAGAGCATTGCCAGCGTCAAGCTTATCGCCGAAGGTGGCCGCTGCACGGCCGCGACGGCCAGCCAGATCTGCGATGGCGCCAGCGGCGTGATGGTGGTCAACGAACGCGGCCTCAAGGCGCTGGGCGTGAAGCCGCTGGCACGCATCCACCACCTGAGCGTGATGGGGCATGACCCGGTGATCATGCTGGAGGCGCCGATTCCCGCCACGCAGCGCGCGTTGCAGAAGGCCGGCCTGAAGATCGATGACATCGACCTGTTCGAGGTCAACGAAGCCTTTGCGCCGGTGCCGCTCGCATGGCTGCAGGTCACGGGCGCCGACCCGGAGCGGCTCAACGTGAACGGCGGCGCGATTGCGCTGGGGCACCCGCTCGGCGCGTCCGGCACCAAGCTCATGACGACGCTGGTGCATGCGCTCGGCCAGCGCGGCAAGCGCTACGGCTTGCAGACCATGTGCGAGGGAGGCGGCATGGCCAACGTCACCATCATCGAACGCCTCTGAAATCTGTCGAGAATCGACGCGATGCGGCGTTGCAAATGCTCGCCATACTGCCTGTATGGCTGTGCTTTGCGCCTTGCCTCGCGCCGATTTCGACAGATTTGACTTGCGCGTGGTTTGAAGAGGGAGATGCTTGTGCGCGATGAGTCGAAGCGGGTCGTGGATGGGCTGCAAGCGCTCGCGGCCACGCTGGTGCCTGGCGGCGCGGCGGTGCGTGACGTGCGCCGCTTGTCCGGCGGGGCAAGCCAACAGACCTGGGCTTTTGAAGTCGATGCGGGCGCGCAGACTTGGCCTCTCATCTTGCGCCGCGCAGCCGACGCCACGGGCGAACGCGCCATGGGGTCGGCGGGCCTCGCGGCCGAGGCGCAACTCATCGAGGTCGCACGTGCTGGCGGCGTGCCGGTTCCCGGCGTGCGCCACGTCCTGCGCGCATCCGACGGGTTGGGCGATGGCTTCGTCATGGATCGCATCGAAGGCGAGACGCTGGGCCGCCGCATCGTGCGCGAGGCCCGCCTCACCGACGCGCGCCACGTGCTGGCTTACCAATGCGGCGCCGCGCTGGCGCGCATCCATCGACTGCCGACGAACGGCCTTCCGCCGTTGCGACGCGCCGACGCATGCGCCGAACTGGACTTTCAGATCGAGATCCACCGAGGCCATGGCACGCCGCGCCCGGTGTTCGAGATCGCCTTCCAGTGGCTGCGCGCGCATGCACCGGCGGACATGGACATGCCGGCGCTCGTGCACGGCGACTTCCGCAACGGCAACCTCATCGTCGGCGGAGAGGGCCTGCGCGCCGTGCTGGATTGGGAACTCGCGCATCTCGGCGACCCGATGGAAGACCTGGGCTGGATGTGCGTGCGCTCCTGGCGCTTCGGCAACGGCCAGCTTCCGGTGGGCGGATTCGGCACGCGCGAGCAACTGTTGGAAGGCTATGCCAGCGAGGGCGGCGTCATCGACGTCGAGCGCGTGCGCTGGTGGGAAGTCATGGGCTCGCTGAAGTGGGGCGTCATCTGCGGGACGATGCTGCAGGCCTGGCGCAGCGGACGCGAGCGCGAGGTCGAGAAGGCCGTGATCGGCCGGCGCGCATCGGAGGCCGAGTCGGACCTGCTGGCCCTGCTGGCGCCGGAAGGAGAAGCGTGATGCAAGACCCGCCCTCCGCCGCCGAATTGATCGAGGCCGTCGCCGCCTTCCTGCGCGAGCAGGTAGTGACGTCCACAGGTGGCGCCGCCGTGCCCTTCCATGCGCGCGTGGCCGCCAACGCACTCGACATCGTGCAGCGCGAACTGAGTCTGGCGCCCGAGGCCAACGCACGCGAGAGGGTCCGCCTGCGCGCCTTGCTCGGCGCGGACATGCCCGCGGATTTGGCCGAGGCCAACCGCCTGCTCTGCGCGCGAATTGCATCGGGCGCCATGACCCTGGCCACGCCCGGCCTCGCCGAGCACCTGCGCCAGACCGCACGCGACAAGCTGGCCATCGACCAGCCCGGCTACGACAACAACGACAAACGCTGAGAAGAGACAAAAGATGGACTTCGACCTGCCCCCCGACCTCGTCGCGTACTTGGCCGAGCTCGACGACTTCATCGACCGCGAGATCGCACCGCTGCAGGCGCAGGACGACAACGAGCGCTTCTTCGACCATCGCCGCGAATGGGCCCGCACCGACTTTGACAACGGCGGCCTGCCGCGCCCCGAATGGGAGGCGCTGCTGGCCGAGGCACGCCGGCGCGCCGACCGGGCCGGCCACCTGCGCTTCGGCCTGCCGGCGGAATTCGGCGGGCGCAATGGCAGCAATCTGTGGATGGCCGTCATCCGCGAGCACTTTGCCGCGCGCGGGCTGGGCCTGCACAACGACCTGCAGAACGAGCATTCCATCGTCGCCAACAACCCCTTCGTGCTGGCCATCCGCGACCTCTGCTCGCCAGCGCATCGCGACGAACTGATCCCGGGCATGCTGGAGGAGCGCGTGCGCCTGACCTTCGGCCTGACCGAGCCGCAGCATGGATCGGATGCCACGCACATGGAGACGCGCGCCGTGCCCGAGGTGCGCAACGGCCAGCCCGGCTTTCGCATCGACGGCGAGAAGATGTGGACCACCGGCATGCACACCGCCACGCACTGCGTGCTGTTCGCGCGCACCAGCGGTCGCGACGGCGAGGCCCGCGGCATCAGCGCATTCCTGGTGCCGGCGCATGCCGAAGGCGTGAAGATCGAGGAGTACCTCTGGACCTTCAACATGCCGACCGATCATCCGCGCGTGAGCTTCACCAAGGTGTGGGTTCCGGATTCAGCGGTGCTCGGCAAGCTCGACGGCGGCCTGGCGCTGGCCCAGCATTTCGTGCACGAGAACCGCATCCGGCAGGCCGCATCGAGCCTTGGCGCGGCCGACTACTGCGTGCGCGAAAGCGTCAAGTACGCGCGCGAGCGCAAGCCCTTCGGCGAGGAACTGGCGCGCAACCAGGGCATCCAGTTCCCGCTGGTCGAACTGGCCACGCAGATCGAGATGCTGCGCCTCCTGATCCGCAAGACCGCCTGGCAGATGGACCAGATGCCCAAGCCCGAGGTGGAGAAACGGCTGTCCGACAAGGTCTCGATGTGCAACTACCAGGCCAACCGCCTGTGTTGCGAGGCGGCGGACCGGGCGATGCAGGTGCACGGCGGGCTCGGCTATTCCCGCCACAAGCCGTTCGAGCACATCTACCGGCACCACCGCCGCTACCGGATCACCGAAGGGTCGGAGGAGATCCAGATGCGCAAGGTAGCCGGGCACCTCTTCGGCTACATGGGGGCCGGCAAGTATTGAACCCGGCCCCGATGCACCTCCGGGGAAGCAATCCTATGACTTGAAGAACGCCAGCAAGTCCGGATTGATGATCTCCGGATGCGTCGCGCACATCCCGTGCGGCAGGCCGGGGTAGATCTTCAGCGTGGCGTTCTTCAGCAGCTTGGCCGACAACAGCGCGGCATCCTCGTACGGCACGATCTGGTCGTCGTCGCCGTGCATGACCAGCATCGGCACGTCGATCTTCTTCAGGTCCTCGGTGAAGTCGGTCTCCGAGAAGGCCTTCACGCATTCGTAGTGGGCCAGGATCGATCCCATCATTCCCTGGAACCACCAATGGTCGCGGATGCCTTGGGAGATCTTCGCGCCGGGCCGGTTGTAGCCATAGAAGGGCAGCGTGAAGTCGCGATAGATCTCGGCGCGGTTGGCCGCGACGCCGGCACGGATGCCATCGAACACCTCGATCGGCAGGCCACCGGGGTTGGAGGCGGTCTTGAGCATGAGCGGCGGCACCGCGCCGATCAGCACGCCCTTGGCCACGCGCTTGGTGCCATGCCGGCCGAGGTAGCGCGCCACCTCGCCACCGCCCGTCGAATGGCCGACGTGGATCGCGTCCTTGAGGTTCAGTGCCTCCGTCAGTGCGGCCAGGTCGTCTGCATAGGTGTCCATCTCGTTGCCGCCCGATGTCTGGCTGGACCGCCCGTGGCCGCGCCGGTCGTGCGCGATCACGCGATAGCCTTGCTGGAGGAAATACAGCATCTGCCCGTCCCAGTCGTCTGCCGACAACGGCCAGCCATGCGAGAAGACGATGGGCTGCCCGGTGCCCCAATCCTTGTAGTAGATCTGGGTCCCGTCCTCGGTCGTGATCGTGCTCATCTGTGCGTCCTTGGGAAATGGTTGGGTTTTGGAAACTGGCATGTGCCGTTGCGGCACGCCGAGCTTGAAGCAAAACGCGTTCCCGTGCAGGTGTCACGGTTCCGGCGCAGTCGACCGCCGCCAATGCAATGTCTCCGCAGTCGCCATCGTGTCCGTCGCCGCCCGGCCTGCCGCGTAGCATGGCCGCTCTCAGTCGGCGCCAACCACCCCATCATGGACAAGCAAAAATTTCCCACCGGCCTGATGCACGCCATCGGCTTTACCGAACTCCTTCACAGCAATGCCGAAGTCGGCATGGCCCGCGTGCGCTTCAACGCCCGACCCGAGTTCGCCCACACCAACGGCACCGTGGTTCAGGGCGGCATCATCACCGCCTGGCTCGACTGCTCGATGGCCTTTGCGGTGATGTCGCGCGAACCCGATGCCGGGCTCGCAAGCCTGGAACTCAAGGTGACCTTCCTCGAACGCGTCGACGTGTCGACCTTCGAGGTCGAGGCGCGCGTCCTGCGCTGGGGCCGCAGCGTGGTGTTCCTGGAGGCCGACCTGTTCGCGCAGGACGGACGGCTGTGCGCGCGGGCGTCTTCGACGGGGAAACTGGTGCGGGCCAAGGGTTGAGGCGTGTCGAGAACGTCGTCATTGCCCTGATAGGATTCCGTCGCGCCGACGAGCGCACCCCGCTTTCAAGGGCACGGGTCCATCACACAGGGAGAGTACTCAATGGTTTCGACAGTTCTGGTCAGTCCGCCAGATTTCGCGGATGCAGATATCGTCCTGGACGAGAGTGACACACGAGATGTCCTGGCCTTCTTCTGGCCGTCACGCGCTGATTCAATCGCCAGGCTCGCCGCCAACACTGAAGCCCGGCGCTTCGCTCAACGTATCCTGGTCGCGGCAATCGACGCCTCCTATGCCATGGGGTACATGGAGTCGCTGCTGCAAACCGTAGCCATGCCAAGCAAGGGCTTGGCCGAGACAGGTCGAAAACTCGCGCAGAGGTTCGCCAAGCACTGGTTCAAGCACGCAACAAGGAAAGACCTGGAGCAGGTCAGGATCTACGAGTCCGTGTGTGTCGAAGTGGCCCGGCAATACCGTACCCAGTTCGAGTTGCTCGGCGATGGCCTGGTCAGCGGACGCAAGCTTCCCCCGTTCTACCTTGCGCGAGGAACGGTTGGCGTCATGGTGCGGGCTTGAGCCGTCGAATTGCCGTCCGATGGAGCATCGCCGTGGCGTTGCTCGCTGGCGGCGCAGCGTTGGGTCTGTTCGCTCATTCCGTTTTGAAGCGAGACGCCATGCAGTTGCAGATCTGCCTGGAGGTGGAGCGCCCAATCCTCGCGTGGCCCTGCAGGCAGGCGCTCTACCGCCTTCACCCGACGGTCGCCGAGGTCCGCAAAATGAACCATTCGGCCGGTGCCCAATTCGTGGCGTTCATGGAGGACAAGGCCGAGGCGCAACGCCTCTTGAGCCACTACCTGAAGGCCGGACTGGACATCGATGCGCAAGACCATCGCGACGCGAATCCTGCTGGTGAAAGCCGAAGCAATCCGCATTGGACCGCCTTGCACCTTGCCGCCATCGCGCTGGATGAAGACGCCGTTCGCCTGCTGCTCGACAACAAGGCGAATCCAGCCGCGAAGGATGACGCTGGCCGGACGCCGCTGGATCTCGCAAGGGCGGCAGAAGCGAAGCAGCAGACCGACAAGCGAAAGACAGCGGTCCTCGAACTGCTGGAGTCGGCCGAGTCCAGGCGCTGATATGGGGCCGCCGCTACCCCGGCCCCTCCGATTGCCGCGCCAGTTGCGCCCGCACATAGTCCACATGCTGCCGCAGCGTGTAGACCTTGTCCGAGAAGTCCAGCGGAAACTTGGACTGGACGATTTCCTTCTCGATATGGTCCAGCTGCGCCCGCGCATTGCGTCGTTCCTGGTCATCGAGCTGGCGTGACGCCAGGTCCGCCTCCAGGAACTTCAGCTCGCCATAGCGCCGGTAGATCTTGCTCTGCCGCCGCCACGAGACCATCGCAGGCAGCACGCGCGCCAGGGGCACCAGGATCGCGGCCAGCGGAACGAGCAACAACAGCAGCCGCTGCACATAGTTCGCCGCCCAGAAGGGCAGGTAGCTCTGCAGGAACGGGCGGCCGTTCTTGAAGTAGCGCTCCGCCTCGATCGACAGCGGAAAGTCGGTGCCCTCGGGGCTCGGGAAATCGTTGGGCCGATTGATCAGGGTGGGCAGCTTGTGCACCTGCTGCGCGGCCTCCAGCAACAGGTAGCTGAGGGCCGGATGCAACTCGTCGCGCACGACCAGGTTGGCAGTCGTCGCCAGCAGGTCGACGTCGTGCGGCGGCAGGTTGCGCCCGGGGTCGACCGAGCCGCGCTTGAGCACGACCGGGCGAAAGTAAGGGAAGCGACGCGCCAGCCCCTGCACATGCTCCAGCGAAGCCAGATGCATCGAACTGTCGGCCAGCAGCTTTTGCACGGCGGGCGCCTGCGGGGCGGAGATGATGATGGCAGCGTCGATCTGGTGGCGTGCGAGCATGTCGACCACGGCCAGGCCGCCGTCCTGGATGAAGGTCGTGCCGTCGGCCGTGGGCTGCGTTCCACCGGCGACCACGCCGTAGACCGACAGCAATTGCAGCGCCACCTTGTTGTTGCCGCTGCCGGGTACGCCGATGGCCGTGCGCTTGCCGGCCAGCGCGCCCAGGCCCTTGGACAGGTCCAGCGAGTGCGTGAATATCCAGACCGGCTCGTAGGCCACGGTGGCCAGTGATCGCAACGGCGTGGCGCTGGGCAACGCGTCGTAGTCGAGCGCCAGCAGCCCGGTGCCGCCCTGCACGAAACCGACCTGCACCTGACCGTCGTTGAGGCGCTGCAGGTTCTCGACACCTCCGCTGGACGTGCGCAATTCGAGTGCGATCCCGTTGGCCCGCAGGATCTCCTTGTAGTGCTCGCCGAAGTGGTGATAGGCGCCGTCGGACACACCTGTGCTCATGACGAGCGAGCGCGGCGGCGCGGGGCTCACGAAGCGCACCACCGCCCAGATCAGGGCTGTCAGCACCGCAACCAGCACACCCCAGAACAGCAGGCGGTGGCGAATCGACATGGCTCGCATTCGAGACTCCTTCGGCGCGTAGTCTCCGCGAAGGCGAATGCAGTGTCGAGGCCTGCGAGCGGCCGGGCGTCGCTGCGGCCTGCCGTCGGCGGCTATCGCAGCTTGCCGTCCAGGTACGGCTGCGGATTCACCGCCACGCCCTGCTTGCGGATCTCGAAGTGCAGCTTCACGCGGTCCGTGCCGCTCTTGCCCATCTCGGCGATCTGCTGGCCCTGCCGCACCACCTGGTTCTCCTTCACCAGGGCCTTGTCGATGTGCGCGTAGGCGGAGATGTAGGTCTCGTTGTGCTTGATGATGATCATCGTGCCGTAGCCGCGAAGTGCGTTGCTGACGATCACGATGCGGCCATCGGCCGTGGCCAGGACCGGGTCGCCGAGTGCGCCGGCAATGTCGATGCCCTTGTTCTGCTTGCCGTTGAACTTGGCGATCGTCTCGCCCGCAGCGGGGCGGACGAAGGCCGGCTTGGCCGCTGGCGCTGCGGGGGCTGGAGGCGGGGGCGCGGCGGGGCCGCTCGTCCCGGGCGCGGGAGGGCTGCCCTTGGCGGGCGGCGGCGGGGTGGAGGAACAAGCGGCGAGGGCGGTGATTGTGAGGACGAGGAGCCCGCGTCGAAGCGATGGGAAAAGCGATGAGAAGGTCAGGAGGGCTGGAAAAGACATGGCTTGTTTGTATGTTGTTCGTCGCGCGACGTTCCCTGGAAAGTGGCATTCGCGCTGCTGCGAGCAGCGAAATATAGTGGTTCGCGTCCACCCGCCCGGCGCGACTACCTCTTCTTACCTGTTCGATCCGTGCCGCAGTTGGGGCTGGCGCTGCAACACTTCGGCCCGCGGCCCGGCATCGGCGATGCGGCCGGCCTCCATCAGCACCACGGTGTCGAAGTGGTCCAGCATGCTGAGCCGGTGGATCGACGCGATGAGGCATGCGTCGGGGAAAGCCGCACCGATCCGCTCCAGCACACGGGCCTCGGTGGCGGCGTCGAGCGCACTGGTGGGTTCGTCGAGCAGCAGCAGCGAACTGCCTTCAGCCGCGAGCACGCCGCGCGCCAGGCACAGGCGCTGCCGCTGCCCGCCGGAGAGGTTGAAGCCGCGCTCGGTCAGCGGCGTGTCGAGCGAGCCCTTCATCGCGACCAGCACCTCGTCGAAGGCGCTGGCATGCAAGGCGGCCTGCAACGCGGCCTCTTCGCAGGGCTCGCCGAAGGTGAGGTTCTCGCGCACGCTGGCCTCGAACACCTCGATCTCCTGCGGGATCAGCGTGGCCAGGCGGCGCAGCGCGGCCCAGTCCTGCACGTGGCCGTCGAGCCGCAGGCTGCCGTGCTGCGGCACGTAGAGTCCGGCCAGCACGCGCAGCAGCGTGCTCTTGCCGCCGCCGCTCGGGCCGACCAGCGCGATGCGCTCGCCGCGGTGCAGGGCCAGCGCCATGTCGCGCAAGCCGCCGCCGCGCGCGGCATCGGCATAGCCCCAGGCCAGGTTGTGGATGGCGATGCGCTGCCATGCGGCGCCACGCTCGATGGGGGTGTCGCTGCGGCCATCCGACGGGTCGCCCGGCGCGGCCCAGAGCGGGTCGGCGCTCAGGTAGTCGGTGTGCATGCGCGCGAAGTTCTGGAAGTTGGCCGCCATCGAGCCCACCACGGCCGCGGCCTGCTGGGCGTACTGGTAGATCATGAACACATTGCCCAGCTGCACCGCCTCGCCCGGTGCGCGCTCGTGCCATACGTAGATCAGCACCAGCGCCCAGGTCAGGCCGAGCCCCAGCAGTTCCACCGCGGCCCACTTGCCTTCGTTGAGCATCGCCGCGCGCTTGAGCGGCACCGACACCGCCGCCATGCGACGACGCAGCAACACGCGCGAAGCTGCCTGCAGCCGTAGGCCGATCACCGTCGACGCATTGCCGATGAAGTCGAGCAGCGCAGCGACATAGCGACGGTCCGCATCGTTCTCGGTGCGGGCCAGCTTCATCAAGGCGCGGTCGAAGCGCAGGATCACCAGCCCGATGAGCACATAGCCCACCAGCGCCAGCATGCCGCTGGCGCGCGACAGCAGCATCAGCGCCACCAGCGGCCCGACAAAGGTCACCGCGCTCGCGAGGTAGACGAACTGGTTCTGCGCGAAGTCGGACAGCGCGCGGCCGGCCTGGTGCACGCGGTGCTGCAACTCGCCGGAGTGGTGCGCGTCGTGCCAGGTCAGCGGCGCGGCGGCGATGCGGGCATAGAGCGTGTCGGCCAGCGTCTCGCGCACGCGCACGGCCACGTCGCGCTCCAGCACCCGGCCCGGCCCGTGCAGGCCCCACGAGACGAGGTAGACAAACACCAGCAGCAGGATCCAGCGCGTGGCCGTGCCGATCTCGCCTTGCTGCAAGGCATTGATGGCCTTGCCCGCCAGCCAGGGCATGGCCAGCCGGATCAGTTGCGATCCGCCGAGCAGCGACAGCGCGCCCACCAGCCGCCCACGGACGCCGGCTGCAAAGCGCCACAGGGCGCCATAGAGGACACGCAGAGGGTGTTGGCCGGGCGCAGGCATGGAGTGCTGCGCCGGTCGCGCGTTATTTCACCGGGATCGCCGTGCCGCGATCGACGGCGACGGCAGTGATGGCGTTCTTCGGCGAACCATCGATCAACAGGTCGGAGTAGGTGAGGTAGACCAACGCATTGCGCTTGGCATCCACCATGCGCACCACGCGCAGCCGCTTGAACATGATGGACAAGCGCTCGCTGTAGACCTCCTCCCGCTTGGGCAGCGCCTCCTTGAAGCTGATCGGCCCGACCTGGCGACAGGCGATCGAGGCCTCCGCCTTGTCCTCGGCCAGGCCCAGCGCGCCTGACACGCCGCCGGTCTTGGCGCGTGAGACATAGCAGGTGACGCCGTTGACCTTCGGGTCGTCATAGGCCTCGACCACGATCTTGTGGTCGGGGCCGATGAGCTTGAAGGCCGTATCGACATCGCCCACGGTCTCGGCGTGCGCGCCCGCGGCCACGCCCAGCAGCGAAGCGAGCGCCAGCGAAATCAGGGAAAGGGTTTTCATGTGTGTGACAGGCTTCGAACTCAAACTCAAACTCAAACGATGTCGACGGTGTGCACCCGGTCGAAGTTGCCCTTGCGGCGATCCTCGAAGAAATGCTGCAGCGCCTCGCGTACGGTGCGAAAGGCGATCTCGTCCCAGGGGATTTCTTCTTCGGTGAACAACCTGGCCTCGATGGTCTCGTGGCCCGGATTGAACTTGTCGCTCAGCAGCCTGGCGCGATAGAACAGGTGCACCTGCCCCACGCGCACCACGCTCATCACGGCGAACAGGCCCTGCATCTCGTACTCCGCGCCGGCTTCCTCGTCCGTTTCGCGGGCCGCGCCCTGGGCGGTGGTTTCGTCGAGTTCCATGAACCCGGCCGGCAAGGTCCACTTGCCCCAGCGCGGCTCGATGTTGCGCTTGCACAGCAGCACCCGGTCGTCCAGCACCGGGATCGTGCCCACCACGTTCAGCGGGTTCTCGTAGTGGACGGTATTGCAGTTGGGGCACACCGCGCGCGGCTTGGTGTCGCCGTCATCCGGCAAGCGATAGACGACGGCGGTGCCGCAGTTCTTGCAGTGTTTGATGGGGATGCGCGGGAACATGGATCGGCTAGTCGATCTTGACGGTGAGGGATGGCAGGCCGCCGACAGACCCGACCAGCGTGTCCCCGCTCACCACCGCGGCCACGCCTTCCGGCGTGCCCGAAAAGATCAGGTCGCCCGGCGCCAGTTCCCACGCGGCCGACAGTTGCTCGATGGTCTCGGCAATGTTCCAGATCAACTTGCTCACATTGCTGCGCTGCCGGTCCGCGCCATTCACCTGCAGCGAGATCTCGGCGTTCTGCACGTCGCCGGCATCGGCCACCGGCACGATCGGGCCGATCGGCGCGCTTTGCTCGAAGGCCTTGCCGATCTCCCAGGGGCGGCCCTGCTTCTTCATCTCGCCTTGCAGGTCGCGCCGCGTCATGTCCAGGCCCACCGCATAGCCGTAGATGTGCTTCATCGCGTCGGCGGCGGGGATGTTCTTGCCGCCCGTGCCGATGGCCACGACCAGTTCGATCTCATGGTGCAGGCTCTTGGTCAAGGTCGGGTAGGCCGCGCTGCCCGTCTGGCCGCCTTCCACCACGACGATCGCATCGGCCGGCTTCATGAAGAAGAACGGCGGCTCGCGGCCGGTGAAGCCCATTTCCTTTGCATGCTCTTCGTAGTTGCGGCCCACGCAATAGATACGGTGCACCGGAAAACGCGCACCGCTGCCGACCACCGGGATCGACACGACAGGCGCAGGGGGGAATACGTACTCGGAAGCCATGGAATTTCGTCCTTCAACGCTGCAGGTTCAACAGGAAGCGGCAGTGTGCCAGAGGGCGCGGCCACTCGCCTCCCGATGGCCTTGGGCGCTATGCTCGGCCGATGATGAAGCTCTACAACTACTTCCGTTCATCGGCGTCGTACCGCGTGCGCATCGCGCTCAACCTCAAGGGCCTGCCCTACGACTACATCCCCGTGCATATCGCGCGCGGCGACCATCTCACCGGCCCCTTCGCCGCCATCTCGGCCGACATGCTGGTGCCGATGCTGGACGACGACGGCGAGCGCTTCTCGCAGTCGATGGCGATCATGGAATACCTCGACGAGACCCAGCCCGAGCCGCCGCTGCTGCCGCGCGACCCGGTCGGTCGTGCGCGCGTGCGGGCGTTGTCGGAGACGATCGCCTGCGAGATCCATCCGCTCAACAACCTGCGCGTGCTCAAGTACCTGGTGCGCGAGCTCAAGCTGGACGACCTGGCCAAGAACGCCTGGTACCGGCATTGGGTCCGCGTCGGCCTGGAGGCCTTCGAGCGCCAACTGGCCCAGTCGCCGGCCGGCAGCAGCTATTGCTACGGCGACACGCCGACCATGGCCGACTGCTGCCTGGTGCCGCAGATCTTCAATGCGCAGCGCTTCGATTGCGACCTGAACGGCCTGCCGCGCACCATGGCCGCCTACCAGACCTGCATGCAGCTCGACGCCTTCCGCCGCGCCCAGCCGTCGAGTTGCCCTGATGCCGAAGCTTGACCTGCTGGCGCCGCAGTGGCCCGCGCCTGCCGGCGTACGGGCCGCCTGCACGACACGGGTCGGCGGCGTATCGCAGGGGCGCTTCGAGAGCCTGAATTTGGGCGACCACGTGGGCGACGATGCCGTTGCGGTGGCGGAGAACCGGCGTCGGCTGCAGGGCGCGATTGGCGTTCGCCCGGTGTTCCTGCAGCAGGTGCATGGCGTGGCGGTGCGCCGGCTCGATGCAGCCGACGCCGACGGGGAGACCGCCGACGGCTGCGTCACTGCCGAGCCCGGGCTGGCTTGCACCGTCATGGTCGCCGACTGCCTGCCCGTGCTGTTCACCGACACCGAAGGCCGCCGGGTGGCCGCCGCGCACGCGGGCTGGCGCGGCCTGGCCGCCGGCGTGCTGGAGGCGACGCTCGCGACTTTCGGAAAAGGGGAGAAGGTCATGGCCTGGCTCGGCCCGTGCATCGGGCCGACGGCTTTCGAGGTCGGCCCCGAGGTCATGGCCGTCTTCGAGGCGCGTGACCCGGCCAGCACCGCATGCTTCAGGCCCGCGGGCGGCGAGGGCAAGTGGCTGGCCGACCTGTCGGGCCTCGCGCGCCGGCGGCTGCTGGCCGCGGGCGCGCTGTCCATTCATGGCAACGACGGCACCGACGCGTGGTGCACCGTCAGCCAGCCGCTACAGTTCTTTTCGCACCGGCGGGACGGCAGCAGCGGACGCTTCGCCGCCTGCATCTGGCGAAGCTGAACTTGCGCGCTCGCTGCCGCCGGGCGCTGGCTTCCCCACGGTAGCGCCCGCCGGTTCGCCTCCCTCCATCGCCGCCGCCGCATGGCGCGCGGCTTCCTGCTCTGCAATCTCACGCGCCCTGATGGCCTTGCGCCGGCCCGGTGCGCCCAGCAGGTAGACGACCAGCGCGACCGGCCCCAGGCCGTACAGCAGAAAAGTAACGATAGCGCCCAGCACCGTGCCATTGGTATTGGTCGCTTCCGCAACGGCCATCATCACGACGACGTAGAGCCAGCCGATGACGATCAGGTGCACGAACATGAGTGTTGGAAATCCAGGTTGGGGCCTACTGGCCCATCTTGTAAGGCGAGAAATGAGGCGCTTCTTCGGGGAGGCGCCCGCGGCGCCAGCGGGGCCGGGCCGCCGGGGGCACGCCCTTCAGGTGGCGCGCTGCAAGCGCATTCGGAGGTGCGAGTCAATGTAGTCAAAATGGAGACAGCAGTCGGCGAAGGCATGTAGGATGACCGCGCTAAGACCCCGCGTTGTTCTGCGGCATCGAACCGGTCGAACCAGGGCCCGCCAACGATTGCAGGATACTCAAAAAACCGTCTGGGCCACCGCGCAGATCAAGGAGACTTCATGACACAAGAGGCCGCCACCGCAGACGCGTTCGCGTCGATGCAGAAGGCGCTGACACAGGGATGGAACAAGGCGCTGGAGTCCTTCCAGGCGACCGGCAGCGGCGGCATGTCGATGCCCGGCATGCCTGCGTTGCCCAAGTTCAATCTCTCGCCGGGCAAGCTGCAGGAATTGCAGCAGCAGTATGTGACGGAGGCCTCGGAGCTCTGGAGCAAGGGCCTCACCAGCCCGCCGAGCGGCGACCGGCGCTTTGCCGGCGAGGCCTGGGGCAGCAACCCGCTTTCCGGCTTCGCCGCCGCGGTGTACCTGCTCAACGCACGCACGCTGATGAGCATGGCCGAAGCCGTCGAAGGCGATGCCAAGACCCGCGCGCGCCTGCGCTTCGCGGTCGAGCAGTGGGCCGCCGCCTCCGCGCCGAGCAACTACATCGCGCTCAATGCCGAAGCCATCAAGCGTGCCATCGACACCAACGGCGAGAGCATTGGCAAGGGTCTGCAGAACCTGCTGGGCGACGTCAAGCGCGGGCATCTCAGCATGACCGACGAGAGCGCCTTCGAGGTCGGCCGCAACGTGGCCACCACCGAGGGCGCGGTGGTGTTCGAGAATGAGATGTTCCAGCTGCTCGAATACAAGCCGCTCAATGCCAAGGTCTACGAGAAGCCCTTCCTGCTGGTCCCGCCGTGCATCAACAAGTTCTACATCCTCGACCTGCAGCCGGAGAACTCGCTGATCCGCTATGCGAACGAGCAGGGCCACCGCGTGTTCGTGGTGAGCTGGCGCAACCCTGACGAGTCGTTGCGCACCGCCACCTGGGACAAGTACATCGAGGACGCCGTGATCAAGGCGATCCATCTCGCCCAGGAGATCGGCGGCAGCGAGAAGATCAACACGCTCGGCTTCTGCGTGGGCGGCACGCTCCTGAGCACCGCGCTGGCCGTGCTGGCCGCGCGCGGCGAGCAGCCCGCCGCCTCGGTCACGCTGCTGACCACGCTGCTCGACTTCACCGACACCGGCATCCTCGACATCTTCATCGACGAGCAGATGGTGCAGTACCGCGAGATGCAGATGGGCAGCGGCGGCCTGCTGGCCGGCGGCGACCTGGCCTCCACCTTCAGCTTCCTGCGGCCCAACGACCTGGTCTGGAACTACGTCGTGGGCAACTACCTGAAGGGCGAGACGCCGCCGCCGTTCGACCTGCTCTACTGGAACAGCGACGCGACCAACCTGCCCGGGCCGTTCTATGCCTGGTACCTGCGCAACACCTATCTTGAAAACAAGCTCAAGGTGCCGGGCGCGCTCACCGTATGCGGCGAGAAGGTCGACCTGGGCGCCATCCAGGCGCCGGTCTACATCTACGGCTCGCGCGAAGACCACATCGTGCCCATCGGCGGCGCCTATGCCTCGACGCAGATCCTCAAGGGCAAGAAGCGCTTCGTCATGGGTGCGTCAGGCCATATCGCCGGCGTGATCAACCCGCCGGCCAAGAAGAAGCGCAGCCACTGGATCCGCGACGACGGCAAGCTGCCCGCCACGCAGCCCGAATGGCTGGAAGGCGCCACCGAGCATCCCGGCAGCTGGTGGACCGACTGGTCGGCCTGGCTCAAGGGCCATGCCGGCAAGCAGATTCCCGCGCCCAAGTCCTACGGCAAAGGCAAGGCCTACCAGGCCACCGAGCCGGCGCCCGGGCGCTACGTCAAGGCCAAGGCGTGAGGCTTTGACGCGCCCAGCGTACAGCCCACCGTTCAACCGTCCAGTCAGTCATCATCATCGGAGTACATAGCATGGAAGACATCGTCATCGTTTCGGCCGCTCGCACCGCTGTCGGCAAGTTCGGCGGCTCGCTCGCGGGCATTGCGGCTACTGAGCTGGGCGCCATCGTCATCAAGGAAGTGCTGGCGCGCGCCAACCTCACGGCGGACCAGGTCGGCGAAGCCATCATGGGCCAGGTGCTCGCGGCAGGCGCCGGCCAGAACCCGGCGCGCCAGGCCTGGCTCAAGAGCGGTGGCGCCAAGGAAACGCCGGCGCTCACGATCAACGCCGTGTGCGGCTCCGGCCTCAAGGCCGTGATGCTGGCGGCGCAGGCCATCGGCGCGGGCGACAGCGAGATCGTCATCGCCGGCGGCCAGGAGAACATGAGCCTGGCGCCGCACGTGCTGCCGAACTCGCGCAACGGCCAGCGCATGGGCGACTGGAAGCTGGTCGACACCATGATCGTCGACGGCCTGTGGGACGTCTACAACCAGTACCACATGGGCATCACCGCCGAGAACGTGGCCAAGAAGTACAACATCGACCGCGCTTCGCAGGACGAACTGGCGCTGGGCAGCCAGACCAAGGCGGCTGCCGCGCAGGACGCCGGCAAGTTCAAGGAAGAAATCGTCGGCGTGAACATTCCGCAGAAGAAGGGCGATCCGGTCGTCTTCGACAAGGACGAGTTCATCAACCGCAAGACCAATGCCGAAGGGCTGGCCGGCTTGCGCCCCGCCTTCGACAAGGCCGGCGGCGTGACGGCCGGCAACGCCTCGGGTCTCAACGACGGTGCTGCCGCCGTGATGGTGATGACGGCCAAGAAGGCTGCCTCGCTCGGCCTGACGCCGCTGGGCCGCATCGCCAGCTATGCCACCGCGGGCCTCGACCCGGCCATCATGGGCATGGGCCCTGTGCCGGCGTCGACCAAGGCGTTGCAGCGCGCCGGCTGGAAGGCCGCCGACCTCGACGTGCTCGAAATCAACGAAGCCTTCGCTGCCCAGGCCTGCGCGGTGAACCGCGAAATGGGATGGGACGTGAGCAAGGTCAACGTGAACGGCGGCGCCATTGCCATCGGCCACCCGATCGGCGCGTCCGGCTGCCGCATCCTGGTCACCCTGCTGCATGAAATGAAGCGCCAGAACGCCAAGAAGGGCATTGCCTCGCTGTGCATCGGCGGCGGCATGGGCGTGGCGCTGACCATCGAGCGCTGATCTCCGGGAAATCCCGCGCCGGCGGAATTGGCGGCGGTGTTTCCGGACGTTTCCGCAGGCCGGCTCAGCCCGGCCTGACTTCGCCAGCGCCACTGGATCCGGACAATCGGGCCTCTATCCAAAAGAGGTTCCTGAATGTCCACGTACGAACGCGCCCTGACCGCAGGGGAGCAACGCGAATTCAACCGATATGCCGCCGCCGGCAACCAGATGATCGGTGGCGAACGCGATGCTCCGCCCACGCGAATCGTCGCGGCCATCCACGCATCCGTCGATAGACACCAGCGCAAGCACGCCGGCCAGTGGGCGCCGCGCCGGGAAGGCGAGGAAAGGCGAGGCAACGCCGAGGCCGCCCGCGCGCTGGCCACCGTGTGGGGTGACCAGCTCGTCCGGGTTTTCGGATGGGAATGGGTCTGTGTGATGTTCGAGGGTGAGGAGCACTACGTCGTGGTGCAGCCCAGCCGCTCGCTTGCCATCTTCGCGACGGAATACATCGAGGCGTGCCTGGACCTGGAGACGATGGATTGCGCGATCAAGGCAGCCTTCGATCAACTGCGCTCCGACGTGATTCCCCCGCAAGCGGCATGGAGCTACACGAGCGCCATGCAACTGGTCAGCCTGGCTGCCAGCGAGCCCGCGCGGGCCGTGCCTGCCCACGCAAAGCGCTGGGCCGCCGACCGTCTTGGAACCATCATCCGCAAATCCGGCGCATTGGCGGATCCGTCCCGCGCGTCGACTCCGGTGGCTTGAAATCGGAAGTTTCCGATGCGTCAAGCAGCCGCAGCCTGCTGAGTAAAAACCCTTGGCTTGGGACAATTTGGGCATCAACCAACAAGGTTCCAAATGCCCACCTCTGAACGCTCTCTCACTCTCCAGGAACACGCGCTGTTCAAGAACTACGCTGCGACCGGATTCGACATGATCTCGGACGTCCCATGCAGCCGGATGGACGTCATCGTCGCCGGGATCGACGCATACATCCAGAAGAGGCAGGGTCCGCTGCTGTTCGCGTCGACGAAGGGTTTCGATGGCGACGACGCCGATGCGGCCCGCGCGCTCGGAACGGTGTGGGGCAACCAGGTGGTGCGCGAGTTCGGCTGGGAATGGATCTGCATGACGCTCGGTGAAGCAGAGCATTTCGTCGTCGCGTCACCCGACCGCGCACTGGTTGTCTTCGCACACGAATATGTCTGGAAGTGCCTGGAGTCGAACGACATCGAATGCAGCGTCGCCTTGTCGTTCGACCTGATGCGGGCCGGCGCGATCAAGGCCCCGCCGGCACTGACCTACACAAGCATGATGTCGAAGGTGAAGCGCGAGGAACCGCGCCAGCGCCAGCGCAATCGCCTGCTGGGATTCATCAAGAAGGCCGGTTCAAGGGCACCGCACAAGCAGTGGAACGAGTCTTGCCGCGACTGCGCGCACGTTTGACGCTGGCTGGCGCGTGAGGATTCAAGCGGTCCCAAGGGCAAGCGCGTGCATCCGCCGCACCCGCAGCAGCAGCGTCACCGCGATCGACATGTTCAGCAGGTTCCACGCGATGCCGTTGATGAACGCCGCGTGATAGCTCCCGGTCAGGTCGAACACCTCGCCTGACATCCAGCCACCCAGGGCCATGCCGAGCAGCGTGCACATGATGACCGTGCCCACGCGCGCGCCGGCCTCGGCCGGTGGAAAGTACTCGCGCACGATGATCGCGTAGGAGGGCACGATGCCGCCCTGGAACAGGCCGAACAGGGCCGACACCACGAACAGCGGCACCAGCCCGTCGAAGGGCAGGAACAGGATCAGCGCGACGCACTGCAGCACCGAGCCGAGCAGCAAGGTGCGCAAGCCGCCGATGCGGTCGCAGATAAACCCTGAAACCAGCCGGCTGACGATGCCGAATGCCAGCATCACCGACAGCATCTGCGCGCCGCGTGCCGCGCCGTAGCCGAGGTCGCTGCAATAGGCCACGATGTGCACCTGCGGCATCGCCATCGCCACGCAGCAGGCGGTGCCGGCGACGCAGAGCAGCCCTTGCGCCATGCCGAGGCTGAGGCCGAAAGGCTGCAGCGAAGGGCCAAGCTGCGCGCGACCGGGCGCCGTGCTTGCCGCGGGCGCCGGGCTCTCCAAGGGCGGCCGCGCCCGCATGAACAGCGCGAGCCCGGCCATGGCGAGCCCGCAGAACACGCCCATGCCGAAGTAGGTGGGGCGCCAGCCGACCGTCTCGATGAAGTGCTGCACGATGGGCGGCCAGATCGCGCCGGCGATGTAGTTGCCGCTGGCGCACACCGCCACGGCGGTGCCGCGCCGCTTCACGAACCAGAGCGACGTGTCGGCCACCAGCGGCGCGAATACCGCGGCGCTGCCCAGCAAGCCGACCAGCAACCCCTGCGCAATGGCAAAGGACACGATGCCATCGGCCATGCTGCAGGCGATGTAGCCCAGCCCGAGTGCCACCGCACCCAGCATCAAAGGCCACATCACGCCGAAGCGGTCGGCCAGTTTTCCCATCAGCACGCCGCCCACGCCGAAGCCGATCATCAGCAGCGTGTAGGGCAGCGATGCGTCCGCGCGCGCGACGCCGAAGTCGGCCTGCACGGCCGGCAGCACCACCGACACCACATACATGCCGCTGCTGCCCACGGTCATGAGCAGCATGGTGACGATCAGGCGCATGACCGCATAGCGTGAATCGGGCAGGTGTGGGCTGGCTTGCATGAGGACCTTATAGCTCGACCAGCACCGGCTGGTGGTCGGAGGCACGCGTCAGGATATCGACCTCCATGCGCCGCAGGTGCGCCGAAAGGTCGTCGGTCACGAAGACGAAGTCGAAGGTCGCCGGGGTCGGGCCATAGCGCCGGTCGAACAGGCGGAAGGTCGGCGCGTGGGGTGCGGCGCCGTGCACCAGCGACCAGGCGTCCTGCAGGCGTCCATGGGGATGGGGTTGGTGAAGGGCCTGGTACTCGGGTTCGGTGACCGGGTGCCCGGGCTGCGTGACCACGAGGTTGAAGTCGCCGCAGAGGATCGCGCGAGGCGTGTGCGCCTTGGCCTGGAACGGCGAAATCTCAAGCTCGGACTTCGGCGGCGCGGCGGCCTGGGCGCAGGCTTGCGCGTTCAGCTCGCGCACCGCGTCCACCTGCGCCATGCGCTGCGCCTGGCTGTAGTACTCGAGGTGCGTGGTCATCACGCGCACCGGACCCAGCACGGGGTCGCGCACGGTGACGACCGTGCACATCCGCGGCATGCTGCTCACGCTGGGGTCGGCCGGCCAAGGCAGGGGGTGGTGCTGGACGTTCTCCACCGGCAGGCGGGTGGCGACCAGGTTGCCGAAGCGCTGCCGCTTTCCGGCGGCATCGAACTCGTCGACCGCCGCGCCAAAGAAGAGCTGGAAGCAGGGCAAAAGCGCAGCCAGCTCGGCGGGCTGGTCTCCGGGCGCGCCCGGCATGCCGTCGAAGCCTTGCGCGATCTCCTGCAGGCACAGCACGTCGAAGTCGGCCATCGCGCGGGCGCCTTCGACGATGCGCCGCGGGCTCACGACGCCGTCGAGGCCGCGGCACCATTGGGTGTTCCAGGTGATGAGTTTCATGGCGGGGTCCGTGTCCGCTTCGAGCGCTGGACAAAGGGCCTTTCCAGCGAGGGGGGAGGCATGGAGCGTGGCGCAAAGGTCCTGGCAATGATGACCGACCTTCCCACAGCGCCCGGCAAGTATAGGAAGCGGTTGTGACATGTGGTTGCACACTGGTGTCGGTGTTTTCCTGAGCCGGTTAAGTCCTAAGTTCGTTAAAGTCCGAGGGCCTTAAATAGACATCACCAAGGAAGATTCATGAGCAAAAAAGTCGCATATGTCACTGGAGGAATGGGTGGCATCGGCACCGCTATTTGTCAGCGGCTCCACAAGGACGGGTTCACGGTCATCGCCGGCTGCGGTCCGACGCGAGACCACGCGAAATGGCTGGGTGAACAGAAGGCCGAGGGCTACGAGTTCTACGCCTCCGTGGGCAACGTCGGCGACTGGCAATCCACTGTCGACGCCTTCGCCAAGGCCAAGGGCGAGCACGGCAGCATCGACGTGCTGGTCAACAACGCCGGCATCACGCGCGATCGCATGTTCGTGAAGATGTCGCCCGAGGACTGGAGCGCCGTCATCGAGACCAACCTCAACAGCATGTTCAACGTCACCAAGCAGGTGGTCGGCGACATGGTCGAAAAGGGCTGGGGCCGCATCATCAACATCAGCTCGGTCAACGGCGCCAAGGGCCAGGCCGGGCAGACCAACTACTCGGCGGCCAAGGCCGGCATGCACGGCTTCTCGATGGCGCTGGCGCAGGAACTGGCTGGCAAGGGCGTGACGGTCAACACCGTGAGCCCGGGCTACATCGGCACCGACATGGTCAACGCCATCCGCCAGGAAGTGCTCGACAAGATCATCTCGACGATCCCGGTCAAGCGCCTGGGCAAGCCGAGCGAAATCGCCTCGATCATCGCGTGGCTGGCCACCGACGAAGGCGGCTACTCGACCGGCGCCGACTTCTCGATCAACGGCGGCCTGCACATGCACTGAGCGGCGTCAGCCAATAGTCAGTGAAACCCGCCTCGGCGGGTTTTTTTATTGCACGCGGGGTGCAACACGGCGCTACAGTGGAACGGTTGCACGCCGGCCCCATCGGCAGGCGCGACTTTCCCAGCAGGAGACAACGCGATGGCAGGCCCTTCCACGCCTACGAAAACAAAGCAGCCGCTCTACAAGTCGCTCTACCTGCAGGTCATCACGGCGGTGATCCTCGGGGTGCTGCTGGGCTACTTCTTCCCCGAGACCGGCGAGAAGATGAAGCCGCTGGGCGACGGCTTCATCAAGCTCATCAAGATGATCATCGCGCCGATCATCTTTTGCACGGTGGTGGTCGGCATCGCCGGCATGGAAGACATGAAGAAGGTCGGCAAGACCGGCGGGCTGGCGCTGCTGTACTTCGAGATCGTGAGTTCCATCGCGCTGGTGGTCGGGCTGTGCCTGGTCAACCTGCTGAAGCCCGGCGCGGGCATGAACATCGATGCCTCGACCATCGACACCAAGTCCATCGCCGCCTATACCGGCCCGGGCAAGATGGAGGGCACGGTCGACTTCCTGCTGCACGTCATTCCCAACACGATCGTGGATGCCTTCGCCAAGGGCGAGATCCTGCAGGTGCTCCTGATCGCGGTGCTGTTCGGCTTTGCGCTGCACCGCTTCGGTGGCCGCGGCACGTTGATATTCGACATCATCGAGAAGGGCTCGCATGTGCTCTTCACCATCGTCAACTACATCATGAAGGTGGCGCCGATCGGCGCGTTCGGCGCGATGGCGTTCACCATCGGCAAGTATGGCGTGGGCTCGCTGTTCTCGCTGGGCAAGCTGATGGGCGTGTTCTACCTGACCTGCCTGCTGTTCATCTTCGTGGTGCTGGGCGCCATCGCGCGCTTCCACGGCTTCAGCATCTGGAAGTTCATCAAGTACATCAAGGAGGAGCTGCTGATCGTGCTGGGTACCTCGTCGTCGGAGTCGGTGCTGCCGCGCATGATGGAGAAGATGGAAAACCTCGGCGCGAAGAAGACTTGCGTCGGGCTGGTGATCCCCACCGGTTATTCGTTCAACCTGGACGGCACCTCGATCTACCTCACCATGGCGGCGGTGTTCATCGCGCAGGCCACCAACACCGACATGACCTTCACGCAGGAGATCACGTTGCTGGCTGTGCTTCTGCTCACCTCCAAGGGCGCGGCGGGCGTCACGGGCAGCGGCTTCATCGTGCTCGCGGCCACCTTGTCGGCGGTCGGGCATGTGCCGGTGGCGGGGCTGGCGCTGATCCTCGGCATCGACCGCTTCATGTCGGAAGCGCGCGCGCTGACCAACCTGATCGGCAACGGCGTGGCCACGCTGGTCGTGGCCAAGTGGACCGATGAACTGGACATGGACCGGCTGCACGCCGCCCTCAACAACGAGAGCTGGGTCGAGGCCAACGAGCCCGAGATCCTGCTGGACGCCAAGAACGAAAAGATGGCGGCCTGAAGGGGAGGACAAGTCCTTCGGACGCTCCGGAGAATTATTCGGCGTTGACCTGCATCGATCTTGCAGAATGGGTCGATGCCCCACAGCGTTTCCCTGATCAATACCATCGCGGCCGGCCTCGGCCTGGCATTGGTCCTCGGTTTCATCGCGGTGCGCGTGCGCCTGCCGGCGCTGGTGGGCTACCTGCTGGCCGGCGTCATCATCGGCCCGTTCACGCCGGGCTTCGTGGCCGATGCGGGCATTGCCGCGCAACTGGCCGAGATCGGCGTCATGCTGCTGATGTTCGGCGTCGGCCTGCACTTCTCGCTCGACGACTTGCTGACGGTGCGCAAGATCGCCGTGCCCGGGGCACTGGTGCAGATTGCAGTGGCCACGCTGCTGGGCGCGGGCCTGGCCACCTGGTGGGGCTGGTCGGCCGGTGCGGCGCTGGTCTTCGGCCTGGCGCTGTCGGTGGCCAGTACCGTGGTCTTGCTGCGTGCGCTGGAGACGCTTGGCATCCTCGACACCTACACGGGCCGCATCGCGGTCGGCTGGCTGGTGGTGGAGGACCTGGCGATGGTGCTCGTGCTGGTGCTGCTGCCGCCGCTGGCGGGTGCGCTGGGTGGCGGCGGGGCGGTGGCGAGCACCGAGCCGGTGTGGCAGACGCTGGGCCTGACGCTGCTGCAGGTGGGCGGCTTCGTCGCGCTGATGCTGGTGGTCGGGCGGCGGCTGTTTCCCTGGGTGCTGTGGCAGGTCACGCGCACAGGGTCGCGCGAGCTGTTCACGCTGTGCGTGGTGGCGGCGGCGGTCAGCATCGCGTTTGCATCGGCGGCGCTGTTCGGCGTGTCGTTCGCGCTCGGCGCCTTCTTTGCCGGCATGGTGATGCGCGAGTCGGAGTTTGCCCATCGGGCGGCGCAGGAGTCGCTGCCCTTGCGCGATGCGTTCGCGGTGCTGTTCTTCGTGTCGGTCGGCATGCTGTTCGATCCGATGGTGCTGGTCGAGCGTCCGCTCCAGGTGCTGGCGGTGGTGGGCGTGATCGTGGTGGGCAAGTCGATGGCGGCCTGCCTGCTGGTGCTGTTGCTGCGGTACCCGCTGCACACGGCGTTGACGGTGAGCGCGAGCCTGGCCCAGATCGGCGAGTTCTCGTTCATCCTGGCCAGCTTGGGCATGTCGCTGGGCCTGCTGCCGGCCGAGGGGCAGAGCCTGATCCTCGCGGGGGCGCTGATTTCCATTGCGACCAATCCGTTGTGGTTCGGTGCCATCGCGCCCATGCAGAGGTGGCTGCGTGCGCGTTCATCGCTGGCGCGCGAACTCGATGCGCGCTCGGACCCGCTCGCCGAACTGCCGATGACGACGGATGCACGCTATCTTTCAAGGCAGGTCGTGCTAGTGGGCTATGGGCGCGTCGGTCGTCGCATCGCGGCGGCATTGACGGCGCATGACCTGCCCTTTGTCGTGGCCGAGCAGAACCGGGAACTGGTCGAGAAACTGCGCGAAGGCGGCATGGCCGCGGTGTGGGGCGACGCGGCCGACCCGGCCGTGCTGATCCAGGCGCATGTGGCGCGCGCCCGGGTGCTGGTCATCGCGACGCCGGACACGCTCCATGTGCGCCAGATGATCGAGGCGGCGCGAACGCTCAACCCCGGCATCCAGACCGTGGTGCGCAGCCACAACGAGGAAGAGGCGGCACTGCTGTCCCGCGAGGACAGCGCCATCGTCTTCCTCGGCGAGCATGAACTGGCGCAGGCCATGTCGCGCGAGGTCGTCCGGCGCGCAGCTCCGGCTTGAGAAGGCTCAAAGGTCCTCGATCACCAGCGTCCGATAGCGCTGGGCCATCGAGTACGGTACCGTCCGCACGATCTCCATCATCCGCTCCGCGGCCTTGGCGTCCGGCGTCTTGACCAGCAGGCCGGTGTGCCCGTCGAGCGCCAGCTTGGTGTAGGCGCGCACCGTGGCGCCGTCCGTGCCGGCGGAGGGAAGGGGGTTGTCGCCGTCGTGCACGGTCGGCGCGATCTGCGAAAGGATCTCCTCCGGAGGCACCAGGTACACGTCGTCGCCGCTCACGTCGTTGTCGATCAGGCGCTTTCCGACCCGCCGGGCGGTCTCCCCATCCGGGAACATGAGCATCGAATACCCGGTGGGATAGAACGCGCCGCCCACGGACGACAGCATGTGCGAGTTGACGACGAGATGTTTCATGGGGCTTCCTTGAGGCGAAGAACGACCACCCCAGCGTAGGCTTTCAGCCACGAAATGGTTGTAGGAAAAGAAACAAAAAGCACTCACTTTTCCCGTGGATGCGGCCAATCGTGTGTAATAGCGATGCTGATCTACTTACTCTTTGTCACATTTCGAAGTAACCGTGAAATTGTGGTTAGGCGTGTTGCGGCGGTCCTGAATAGGATGGGACCGCGCCCTTAATCCACGGTACTGTCATTTTTCCATCCTCTGATGTCCCAACTCCGAAACATTGCGTTGACTGTGCATGAACTAGAAGAAGGCGAGTTCTATTGGGTGTTGATGGAAGGCGCCGACAGCGGGGAAAACGCTGCAGCGGACTCGCTGTCCTATTTGCCGCTGGAGGCGTCCGCCGATCCGCATGCAAGCTATTCCAACGCATTGGTGGCTGGCGTGGCGGCGATCCGCCGCATGTTTGGCAGCGATGGTCCAAGGGGATGAGCCCATCCCCGAATGGTGAGATGACTTCGCCGCAAGGTCCGGAGGTTTAGCAATGCAAAGAATCTGGTTGCCGGTGGCGATTGCGTTGAGTCTTCTGGGGGTGGCCTGGGTGTTCCGGCCCAACTCGGCGAGCGAATGGGCCGCCTGGGTGCAGGCCTTCGGTGTGCTGCTGGCCGTGGGCTGGAGCGTGCGGCTGCAAGGGCTGGCCGCGAGCCAGGGCGAACGGCAGGCGGCGCAGGTCGCGGCCGCCTTCGCGTCGAACATGCACTGGGCATTCCGCGAGCTCAGCGACGCCTGCGCCAAGCGCAGTTGGGCCGACTACAAGGTGCATCGACGCATCCTCGAGGAGATCCTGGCGCAGGGCCGTGAAGTGACCCTGCAACTGCTGGACGGCCGCTCGCTGGCGATGGTGACGAGCCTGCGCTCGATCGGCGTGGAGGCGCTCGAAGTCACCGAATCGCACGATGCAGATGGCCATTGGCCGCCGCTGCAGAGCTACTTCGAAAAACGTGTGCCGGGCATCGCGGCATGGCTTTCGGCGACGGGCAATCCGTCGGAAAGCAATGGGCCGACCGACTACGCGGGCTTGCGTACGTCGCTCGGAAACCTCTAGCGGAAACCGTTGGGTATCCGCGCCAGACGGCGTGGGCCGGGACGTGGCGCAGGGCCCCGGCCTGGATGAGGTCAGGCGGCTGCCGTTTCCCTATGACTTTCGGCTTGTCAGACGGGCCCCCGAGGAGAGTCGAAATCCCGCGCCGCCGACGGGCAGTTTGGTTGCAATTGATTCACCTGCATGGCCAAATGTGATCTATTGTTTCCATTGAACCGGACATGCTGATATCCATCCTCGTCCCCACTTTTCGGCGACCGCATCACCTTGCCGAGGCATTGGAAAGCCTGGCGCAGCAGGACCGGTCGCTGATTGGCGAGATCATCGTGGGCGACGACAGTCCGGTGGAATTCCGCGCCGGGAACCGCGCCACGATTGCCGCGAGCGGGCTCGAACCGCTGGTGCGCCATGTCATCAACGACCCGCCGCTGGGCAACTATCCGAACCAGTGCGCGCTCGGGAGCGCGGCGCGCTTCGACCACATCCTCATCCTGCATGACGACGACCACCTCTGCCCTGGTGCGCTGGCCACGCTGGCCCAGGCCTGCGCGAAAGAGACGGACGAGCGCGTGAAGATCTGGTTCGGCCGCAACGAAATCATGGACGAGAAGGGTCGGGTCGATCCGGTGCGAACCGCAACCAACCACAGGGACTACGGCAAGGAGGGGCCGGGCGCGGTGAAAACCGTGCGCGAATGGAGCCTCCAGCACGCGATCCCGCCGAACAGTTTCCTGATGCCCCGGACCACCTATCTCGCGCACATGTTCGGCGCCCGTGACGGCAACATCGGCGACTGGGGCCTGTCCATCAGGCTCGCGAATTCCGGCGCCCACGGGCGTTTCATTGCCCAGGACCTGGCGCGCTACCGTGTCCATGCCGAGTCGCTGACCAACTCGGGGCGGGGCGTGGATGCGCATCTCATGTACGAACTCGCGCAGCAGTTGAAGGTCTCCTCGCCGGAGCAGATCGAGGGCAGGAAGCGGCTGCTGCGCCAGTTCGCGGTCGTGGCGACCACCCGCTACCTCCGCGATGGCGAGCGTGCGGCGGCCTGGAAGTGCTTCCTGTCGCCTGATTGGCAATGGAAGCGGCGCCTTTCACCGCGTGGCGTCGTGACGCTCGGCATGTTGATGACGCCAGCCTTCGCCTGGCAATGGGCGATGGGCTATCGCGGTCCAGGCATTGCGCAGGTTCCAGTGGGGCCGGGTCGTCCTGCGATGGCGGTGGCGCAACCTTCATTCGGAGTCGCTGGTTTCGCCGGTCATGATGAGGTCGACGATCGGTCACCCAGGACCTGATACGACTTCGCAAGCAAAGGCAGTGCGCTGTGCCGGGCTGCCTGGAATCGACTACGCACCCCTTCGATGCAGGGGCCAGATGGCCTTGAGTGCCTCGCCATCGCTGCGATAGGCCTGGCAGGTGTCGGCGAGGCCGGGCTTGGGCAGCGGACCGGCGCCGGCGTGCAGCCTGCGCAGGTTGCCCCGCTCGCGCCCGAGCGCAAAGTAGCTCTGGATGGCCGTCGTCGCGGCGGGGCCGATCAGTTCGGTGAGATGGGTGCAGCCCCGATGGGCGCCGACCAGGCTGCGCACCCGCTTCGTGAAGCCGGGACCGATCTTCAGGCCGACGAGCACGTCGTAGATCGCGTTGCCTTCGGCGCAGTAAGGCGTGGGCGCGGCCTGTGTCTGCACTTGCAGGGCGCGGATCACCATGTCGCTGTCGACCGTCATGACGATGCGCATGCGATGCAGGTCTTCGCCCGGGCCAAGGGGCTTGAAGAAGAGATCCGAGCCATTGGGTGAGATGTCGCGCATCGTGCTCTCCACGTCCATCAGGCCGTCGTCGCGAAGGTAGGCGTTGCAGACGATCTCGCGCGTGTGGAGCAGGCGGCGGGCGGGCCCGCAAGGGGAATGGGGTTGCATGCTTCGTGTTCCTTGGGTTGCCCGTCGATGGTCGGTGCGGCGGGTGGCATGGGCACTACCCCGGGCGGGTGGTCTGCGGCGGGTCCGGCGTCACGGTGCCACCCGATCGGGGTGGCTGGAGCCAAGGGGTGCGCTGGTCTACTGGGCCGATTCCAGAGACAAAGCGGACGGCACCCATGCAAGAACCCAGCACCACCACGAGATCGTTTCATCCTTGCCCGACGCCGGCCGGCGTGGTCGAGCGACCCACCGGCGCGCTGGCCATCGATGCGGCACGGGCCCGCCAGGGGCTGCCGTGCGTGGCCCACATTCCAGAGACCAGCCTGTTCCGCAACCTGGAGGTTTCGGCGCAGCGCTATCCAGACAAGACGGCCATCCATTTCCAGGGCAGCGCCGTCACCTACGCCCAACTGCTGGGCGAGGTCGAGGCCATGGCGGGCTATCTGCAGAACGCCTGCGGTGTGGTGCCCGGCGAGCGCGTGATCGTGTTCAGCCAGAACTGCCCGCAGTTCATCGCGGCGTACTTCGCGGTCCTGCGTGCCGATGCGGTCTTCGTGCCGGTCAATGCGATGCTGCTGCGCGACGAGCTCGAACATATCGTTCGCGACAGCGGCACGGTGGCGGCTTTCGTGGCCAGCGAGTTGCTCGACCGCATCGAGCCCTTGCTTGGCAGCACCTCGCTGCGAAAGCTCATCGTGCATGCCTACGGCGATGCGCTGGGCGAGGAGGATGCCAGCCTGCCGACGCCGCAATGGCTGCGCACGCGCATGGCCGATGTCCGCCTGCCGCAGGACGCGGTCGCCTGGAACGATGCGCTGGCGCAGGCCTGCGTGCCGGCGCCGCATCGCGCCGGGCCTGACGACCTCTGCATGCTGCCCTACACCTCGGGCACCACCGGCAAGCCGAAGGCCTGCGTGCACACGCATCGCACGGTCATGACGTCGTGCGTGGGCTCCTCGCTCTGGCGCGGCACGAATCCGTCGTCGGTGTACCTTGCGGTGGCGCCGCTGTTCCACCTGCTGGGGCTGCAGAACAACGTCAATTCGGCGATCTTCTGGGGCGGCACGATCGTGCTGATGCCGCGCTGGGACCGCGAGGCCGCGGCGGTGCTGATCGAGCGCCATCGCGTGACCTTCTGGGCGGCGCTGCCGGCGATGCTCGTCGACTTCTTCGCGCAGCCCGGCATCGAACAGCGCAACCTCTGCAGCCTGTCGGTGGTCACCGGCGGTGGCGCGGCAACGCCGCAGCATGTCAACGACACGTTGAAGCAGCGCTACGGGCTCGACTACATCGAGGGCTACGGCCTCACCGAGAGCGCCAACTTCCTGTGCGCGAATCCGCTCTATCAGCCGAAGAAGGGATGCCTCGGCATTGCCACCTTCGGGGTGGACCTGCGCATCGTCGACCCGGAGACGCTGCAGCCCGTGCCGCAGGGCGAGGCTGGCGAGATCGTCGTGCATGCCGCGCAGATCATGCTCGGCTACTGGAACCATGCGGAGGCCAACGCGCAGGGCTTTGTCGTGATCGATGGCAAGCGCTACTTCCGCACCGGCGACCTGGCCAGCATGGACGCCGAGGGCTACGTCTTCATGCGCGATCGGCTCAAGCGGATGATCAACGCGTCGGGCTTCAAGGTCTGGCCAGCGGAGGTGGAGGCGGCGCTGCATGCGCACCCGGCCGTGCTGGAGGCCTGCGTGATCGCCTCGCCCGACCCCAAGCGCGGCGAGACGGTCAAGGCCGTGGTGACGCTGCGTGCCGGCAGCACCGAGGACAGCGCGAGCCTGCTGGCCTGGTGCCGGGAACACATGGCGGCCTACAAGGCGCCGCGCATCGTGCAAGTGGTCGATGCGCTGCCGAAGAATGCCACCGGAAAGATCGCCTGGCGCGAACTGCAGGAGCAGGAGGCGCGCGCCGTCTCCGCCCTGCGTGACGAAACCGTGCCCGCCCTCTGAAGGATCGACCATGACCATGTCCATGACGCTCGCGCTGCAGCGCTCGATGCAGGCCACGCCCGACCGCATCGCCACCGTGTTCCACGGCCGGCGCCAGACTTTCAGCGAATACGGTGAACGGGTGGCGCGCCTGGCCGGCGCCCTTCAATCCATCGGCATGAAGGGTGGCGACCGTGTCGGCATGCTGGGCGTCAACTCCGACCGCTGGCTCGAATGCCTGATGGGCGTGTGGTGGGGCGGCGGCGTGCTCAACCCAATCAACACGCGCTGGAGCGTGCCGGAGATCGTCTATTCGCTCGACGACAGCGACACGACGATCCTGATCGTCGACGATCACTTCCTGAACCGCGTCGAGGGCATACGCGCGACGGCCAAATGCGTGCCCATCTTCATCTATGCCGGCGACTGGCCGACGCCCGAAGGCATGCTCTCTTTCGAAGCCCTGATAGCCGACGCCAGGCCTGTAGCGGATGCGAACCGCGCCGGTGCCGACCTGGCCTGCATCCTCTACACCGGCGGCACCACGGGCTTCCCCAAGGGCGTGATGCACAGCCACTGGACGCTGTGGTCCATCGGCATCCAGCGCCTGGCGCAGACGCCGATGCCGGGCGAAAGCGTGGCGCTGCACGTGGCGCCCTTGTTCCACATGGGCGGCATCGGCCGCGCGCTGGTGCAGTTCATCGCGGGTGAGACGCATGTGCTGGCCCCGGCCTTCGACGCGCGCGAGGTCATGGCGACCATCGAGCGCGAACGCGTGACCGACCTGTTGCTGGTGCCGACGATGCTGCAGGCGCTCATCACGCACCCGGAGTTCGACTGCTTCGACCTGAGCAGCCTGAAGCGCATGGTCTATGGCGCATCGCCCATTGCCGAATCGGTGCTGGAGCGCGCGCTGGCCTTGCTGCCGGGCGTGGAGTTCACGCATTCGTACGGCATGACCGAATGCGGTGGCGTGACCTCCAACCCGCCGGAGAACCACGGGCCGGAAGGCCGGGCCTCGGGGCTCTCGCGTTCGGCCGGACGCGCCGGCTACGGCATTGCGGTGAAGCTGATCGACGACCGTGGCAACGAAGTGCCGCGCGGCGAGGTGGGTGAACTCATCATGCGCGGGCCCAACGTGATGCTCGGCTACTGGAACAAGCCGGAGGAGACGGCTCGCGCGCTGCGCGATGGCTGGCTCTACACCGGCGACGGCGCACGCATGGACGAGGGCGGCCATGTGTTCATCGTGGACCGCTTGAAGGACATGATCGTGAGCGGTGGCGAGAACGTGTACTCGGCGGAAGTCGAGAACGTGATCGCGCGGCATCCTTCGGTGCAGGCCTGCGCCGTGATCGCGGTGCCGCATGCGCAGTGGGGCGAGGCGGTGCATGCGGTGGTGGTGCGCAAGCCGGGCATGGAACTCGACGACACCGACCTTCACGTGCATTGCAAGTCCTTCATCGCGGGCTACAAGTGCCCCAAGAGCATCGAGTTTCGCGAGGCGCTGCCCTTGTCCGCGGCGGGCAAGGTCCTCAAGCGCGAACTGCGCGAGTCGCACTGGGCGGGGCGGGCGCGGCAGGTGAGCTGATGGCGGCGCTGTAGCCGTGCCTTGAGTCTTTACATTGCTGCATGCGCGCCGCACCTGCGCGACACATGGGGGCCCGACACTGAACTCGTCATCCAAACAAGGAGTTCAGAATGACCATCCGTTCCAAGACCATCGCCGTGATCGCCGCCACCCTGGCATTTTCGAGCGTCGGCAGCGCATTTGCGCAAGACCGCAACCACGGCCCGGACCGCGATGGACGCGACGGCCGGTACGAGCAACGCGACCCGCGCCAAGACGGCCGCCATGACAACAACGGCCAGTGGAGCAACGACCGCAACGATTACCGCGATGGCCGTCACGCCGACCGCCGCGCTTATCCGCAGCCGCATGCCGAATGGAAGCGCGGCGGCCGCGTGCCGAACGAATACCGCGGCGGCAACTACGTCGTGAATGACTACCGTGCCTACCACCTGAACTCGCCGCCGCGCGGCTACCAGTGGGTCGGTGTCGGCGGGGACTACGTGCTGGCTGCGATCGCCACCGGACTCATCGCGCAGATCATCGTCGGACAGTGACGTCAGGGCGGCTGGCATCGCCAGCCTGCAGAAGGCAGAACGCCGGCGGATGCCGGCGTTTTAATTGATGGGTGCGCAGGGCGCTCAGCCCTTGAATTCCGGCTTGCGCTTCTCGATGAAGGCCGAGACGGCTTCGTGATGATCGGCCGTCTGGTGCGACATCACCTGGAACGCCGCGGACATTTCCAGCAGCGTGTCGAGCCGGCTGTGCAATGCCTCGCGCAGCAGGCGCTTGGCCAGGCGCACGGCGTGCGGTGGGTTGGTAGCGATCTGCTCGGCCAGCGCGCGCGCCGTCGGCATCAACTGATCGCGAGACACCACGCGTGAGACCAGGTTCCATTCGGCGGCCTGCTTCGCATCGATCATCTGCCCGGTCAGCGTCAGCTCGGTCGCGCGCGAGAGGCCGATGATGCGCGGCAGCAGCCATGCACCGCCGTCGCCGGGGATGATGCCGAGCTTGACGAAGCTTTCCGCGAACTTCGCTTCTTCTGCTGCGACACGGATGTCGCACATGCAGGCGAGGTCAAGGCCGGCGCCGATGGCGTGGCCGTTGACCGCGGCGATCACCGGCACTTCGAGATTGAAGAGGGCCAGCGGCAGCTTCTGGATGCCGAGGCGGTATTCGCGGCGCAGCTCCATCGGCGCCATCTCGCTGTAGCGGCCCATGTCCTTGACGTTGCCGCCGGACGAGAAGGCCGTGCCTGCGCCCGTCAAGATCACGGCGCGCACTGAATGATCGGCGTGGATGCGATCGATGGCCGCGAGGAACTCGGGCACCGCGCTGTTGCCGGTGAGGGCGTTGCGGGCCTCGGGGTCGTTCATCGTCAGGGTGACGATGTGGCCGTCTTGCTCGTAGTTCAGGAATTTCTTGTCGCTCATTTAAAGGATCTCCTCCATTGCGAATTGCAGTACCGACGAGGCAGTGTGCCCCAGCAGCGCCTCGCCGACGATGCGGTTCCAGTAAGCCTCGCTGCCATCGGCCATGCGCCATTCGTGCAGGCGGCGGCTGTAGAGCTGGAGGTCGTATTCCTCGGTGACGCCGATGGCGCCGTGCAGGGCATGGGCCGTCGATGCGACCAAAGGCACCGATGTGCTGGTGCGTGACTTGGCGGTGGCTGTTGCGAGCAGGGCGGGGATGGTCGAGCCGGCCTTGAAGGCCAGTTCTGCCGCGACGCCGGCGCAGGCCACGTGTTCGGCCATCACGCTGAGCTGATGCTGGATCGCCTGGAACTTGCCGATGGCCTTGCCGAACTGAACGCGGTCGTTGCAGTAGCCGAGCGTCATCGAGAACATGCGCTCCATCGCGCCCGCCATGGCGGCGGCGTGCAGGGCGGCGCTGAACACCGCGACCTCGTTGCCGTTGCCGAGGATGGGTGTGCCTGCCGCCTCTTGGGTCCAGCGAAGCGACGCGACAAGGCTTCCGCGCACGCCGGTCGCAATGCGCTCGGCCTTCCTGCAGTCGAGCAGCACGAGCTGCCCGTCGATGTTGGCGAGCGCGAAGTCCGCGATGCTGCCGAACGCGACATTGGCCGCGCTGATCGATCCGTCCGCATTGCGAATCGCATGGCCCACGAGCGTGACCAGGCCTTCGGGCGCTGCCACGTCGCGCAGCAAGGCACGCGCTGCGATGCTCTGCGCCGCAGGGACGGGCACGGCGTGCCGGCCGAAGGCCACGAAGATCGGGAAGATCGCTTCGAGGTCGAGCCCTGCGCCGCCCGCGTCTTCGCTGGCCATGAGTTCGAGGAACCCGTTCTCGGCCAGCGACTTCCACAGTTCGGCAGGTGAGCCGCCGCTCTCGATTGCACGGATCGCAGCCGGCGTGCACTGGTCCATGAGGATGGCCTCGATGGCTTCTGTAAACATGTTCTTGTCTCCTTGTGCTTCAGCGCAAACCGAGGCCGCGCGCGATCATGCCGCGCAGGATTTCGCGCGTGCCGCCACGCAGCGAGAAGGTCGGCGAGATCTGGCTCAGGTAGGTGAGGGTGCGGTACAGGTCGGCGTCGACTTCGCGCGTCGGGTCGGCGGCGACGGCGGCCTCGATGGCGGCTGGAATCGTCTGCTCGAACTCGGTGCCGATGTCTTTCACCAGCGCCGCTTCGACCACGGGGCTTTCTCCGCGCGCCAGCTTGGTGGTCACGGCGACCGACAGGCTGCGCAGCGTGGCGAGTTGGGTCGTGAAGCCGCCGATCAATCCCGCATCGGATGGCGAGGCGCCTGCCTTGCGCAGTGAAGCCAGCCACGTGTCGAGCAGCACGATGCTGGAATACAAGCGCTCCGGCCCGCTGCGCTCGAAAGCCAGTTCGGCGTTCACCTGCATCCAGCCGCTGCCCTCGTCGCCGATGAGCGCGTCGTCCTTCAGGAACACGTCGTCGAAGGTCACTTCCGAGAAGTGCGCATCGCCCGTCAGGTCGACGATCGGGCGGATGTCGATGCCCGGCAGCGAGAGGTCGACGATGAGTTGCGACAAGCCGCCTTGCCGATCCTCCGGCGCACCCGAGGTGCGAACCAGCGCGATCATGTAGTGCGAGCGGTGCGCATTGGTCGTCCAGATCTTGCGGCCGGTCAGGCGCCAGCCGCCGTCGACCTTGGTCGCGCGCGTGCGCACGCTGGCCAGGTCGGAGCCCGAGTTGGGCTCGCTCATGCCGATGCAGAAGAAGGCCTCGCCGCGGCAGATGCGCGGCAGGTAGAAGTCCTTCTGCGCCTCGGTGCCGAACTTGTTGATCAGCGGACCGCTCTGGCGGTCAGCAATCCAATGGGCGGCGACCGGCGCGCCGGCTGCGAGCATCTCCTCGACGAGCACGAAGCGGCGAAAGGCATCGAGCCCCGCGCCACCGTATTGGGCGGGCAGCGTGATGCCGACCCAGCCGCGCTCGGCCAGTCGCCGGCTGAACGCCGCGTCGAAGCCCATCCACGTGCGTGCCCGCACTTCAGGTGCGGCGGGGTCCATCTGTTTTGCGAGGAACTCGCGCACTTCCGCGCGAAAAGCCTGCGCCTCCTTGGGCAACTGCGCAAGGCGAAATGCTTCGAGCAACTGGGTCGTCATTCCAAAATCTCCGTGCAATGCGGGGTGTGCTTGAAGCAGTCTCGCATGGCGATGGCGCTCACGCCGCCACTCCATCGACCTGAGGAATCTCGCCCGTCGTCAACGCGTTCGGCGCAGCCGTGTTGACCAGGTCCGGAATCAGGTCACCCAACTCTTCCACTGTCCAGCGCCCCGTCTTCTCGATGCGCGGACCGGCATGCCAGCCTTCGGCCACCGTGATGCGTCCACCACGCGCACCGAACACACGCCCGGTGATGCCGCTCGAAGCCTCGCTGCCCAGCCACGCCACCAGCGGCGCGACGTTCGACGGGTCGAGCGGGTCGAAGCCGGGCGCTTCGTTGCGGATCGCCTGCCACTTGGGGCTGGCGAAGATGTCTTCGGTCAGGCGGCTCGTCGCAGTCGGGTAGATGGCATTCACCGTGACGCCGTAGCGGTCCAGCTCGCGCGAAGCTATCACCGACAGCGCGGCGATGCCGGCCTTGGCTGCGCCGTAGTTCGATTGACCTGCGTTGCAATACAGGCCCGACGAGGAACTCGTGTTGATGATGCGCGCGACGCGCTGGCGTCCGGCCTTCGACTCTTCGCGCCAGTACGCAGCGGCGTGGCGCGAGGGCGCGAACGTGCCGCGCATGTGCACGCGGATCACGGCGTCCCAGTCTTCCTCTTCCATGTTGACCAGCGTGCGGTCGCGCAGGATGCCGGCGTTGTTCACCAGCACGTCGAGGCCGCCGAAGGCTTCGATGGCGCAGTCGATCATGCGCTTGGCACCTTTCCAGTCGGCCACGTCGTCGGCGTTGGCGATGGCTTGCCCGCCCATGGCTTCGATCTCGGCCACGACTTCCAGTGCCGGGCCGGTGGCCGAGCCGGGGCCGCCGTCACCGCGGCCGCCCAAGTCATTGACCACGACCTTGGCGCCCTGGCGCGCGAATTCGAGTGCGTACTCGCGGCCGATGCCGCGGCCAGCGCCGGTGATGACGACCACGCGGTCCTTGCAAAGTTGCTTGCTCATGTCTTGCTCCTGAATCATTTCTGCGAGATGTCGACCTGCTTCGACAGGGCGCGGTAGCGCGCGGTTTCGGAGGCGATCAACTCTCCCATTTCCTTGCGGCCGACGGTGTAGACCTCGGCGCCTGCCGTCTCGGTGACGTAGGTCTTGAACTCGGGTTGCGCCATTGCCTTGAGCAGCGCGGCCTCTAGCGTCTTCACCACCGGCTCGGGCGTCCTGGCGGCGACGCCAAGGCCGATCCACACATACAGGTCGTAGTTGGGCTGGCCGCTCTCACGCACCGTCGGCACGTTGGCGAGCTTGGGGTGGCGCTCCTTGCCGGTCACCGCCAACGCGCGCACCTTGCCCGAGGCGATGAGCGGCAGCGCGCCGCCGACGTCCAGCAGCGCGAGGTCCACCTGGCCGCCCATCAGGTCGGACTGGACCTGGCCGGGCGTCTTGTAGGGGATGTAGTTGAACTCCACGCCCGCGCCTTGCTGCAACATCAGCGCGCCGATGCGGTAGTGGTTGCTGTAGCTGGCCATGCTCACGGTCCGGGGCGACTTCTTCGCGGCGGCCATCGCTTCGGCGTAGGTCTTGTAGGGCGACGAGGCGCCGGTCACGAGCACCGCGGCGCTGCGCAGCATGGTCGCGACGGGGCGCAGGTCTTTCTGCGCGTCATAAGGCAGGCTGTCGTTGATGAGCGGGTTGATCACCATCGACGAGGGCGAGAGCATCAGCACGCTGTATCCGTCGGCGGGCGATGCCAGCAGGGCCTGCACGGCGAGCACGGCGTCGGCGCCCGGCTTGTTGTCGATGAAGGTGGACTGGCCCTGGAGTTCCGGCGTCACCAGCTTGGCGACCAGGCGCGTGATGGTGTCCGAACCGCTGCCCGGGCCCAGCGGCACGATGAAGCGCACGGGGTGCGAAGGGAAGGGGTCGGCGGCCTGCGCTTGTTGCAAGGGCAGGGCGAAGGTTGCCAGCGCGGTCAGCGCGGCGCCCAGCAGGTTCAAGGGCTTGAGGTATTTCATGCTTTGTCTCCGTGATGGATGGGTTACATGCGGGCGAGGCGCGCGGCCTGCGCGTCGACGTCGCCGAACAACTGGTCGAGTACGTGGATGCGACGCAGGCAGTGGCCCACGGCGTACTCCTCGGTCATGCCGATGCCGCCGTGCGACTGGATTGCCTGTTGGCACAGGGCGCGGGCGTAGCGGCCGATGGCGAGCTTGGCGCGGGGCAGGTCGGTGGCCGAGTTGCTTGCGTCTGCGTCGTCCACTGCGACAGCTGCGGCGATGGCCATGCTGCGAGCCAGTTCCAGCGCGACAGCCATCTCGGAGATGCGATGGCGCAGGGCCTGGTACTCGCCGATGAGGCGACCGAACTGCTTGCGGGTGTTGACGTAGGCGGTCGTGAGCGAGAACGCGGCTTCCATCGTGCCGACCATGTCGGCGCAGACGGCTGCGGTTCCGGCGGCGAGGGTGGCGCGGATGGCCGAGGCGGCGCTTGCGTGATCTGTTGCGTTGCCGAGCGGCTCCGCTGCGGTGCCGTTCAAAGCAAGTTCGCCTGCCGGCGTGTCATCGATGAGGCGGAAGGTGCGCAGCTTGGCGTTGGGCGCGTCGACGAGGAAGAGGGCGAGGCCGTCTTCGTCGCCGGGCTGGCCGCTCACGCGGGCGCTCACCACGAAGCGGCTGGCCGCACCGGCGTGCAGCACGAGCGACTTGGCGCCGTCGAGGCGCCATTGGTCACCGTCGCGGCGGGCACGCGTTTCAACCCACAGCGATTCATGGCGCCCGGCCGCTTCGTCATGCGCCCATGCCATGCGCAGTTCACCGTGGGCGAGTGCTGGCAGCAGTGCGTGCTTCTGCGCTTCTCTGCCTGCAGACAGCACGGCCGTCGAAGCCAGCACGCTCGACGACAGATAGGGCTCCAGCAAGAGCGCGCGGCCAAAGGCTTGCATGACAGGGAGCCGATCGCTCGCGCCACCGTCGAGGCCGCCGAATGCTTCGGGAATGCCCAGGGCCGTCACGCCGAGTTCGGCGAGCTTGTCCCACGCCGCTTCGCTCCATCCCGTCTGGGATCCGGCAATCACACGGCGCTGCTCGAAGCCGTAGTGGTCTTCCAGCAGGCGCGACAGGCTTTCCGCCAGCGCCTGCTGTTCGTCGTTCAATTCAAATTGCATGGCGCTTCATCCCAGGAGTGTCTTGGCCAGAATGTCCTTCTGCACTTCGCTGGAGCCGCCGTAGATGGTGGCTGCACGGAAGAAGAAGTAGCGGGGTGAGGCGGCAGCGAGCGGGTGCAGGGCATCCGGGCCTTCGCCATCGCGGCGCTCCAGGCCAGCGGGGCCGGCGAGGCGTGCGATCAGCGAGCTCAGCTCCTGCATCGTCTCCGAGCCCTTCACCTTCAGCACCGAGGCGAAGCCCGGGTTCTTGCGGCCGATCTCCGGGTCGAGCAGGAAGCGCCAGTTGGTCAGTTCCAGCGCGCGCACTTCGGCGCCGAGCATGGCCAGTTCGGTGCGCACCTTGGCGTCGTCGATCAAGCGCTTGCCGCCTTGCTGGATGTTCTCTGCCAGTTCATGCGCATAGCCCAGACGCTCCCAGCACAAGCCGATGCTCGCGATGTTGGTGCGCTCGCTGGCCAGCAGGTACTTGGCGCAGTCCCAGCCACGGCCTTCCTCGCCCACGAGGTTCTTCACCGGCACGCGCACCTTGTCGAAGAACACTTCGTTGAGGTGGTGCTGCCCGTCGATGGAAACGATGGGCCGCACGGACACACCCGGCGTCTTCATGTCGATCAGCAGGAACGAGATGCCGTCCTGCTTGCGCGCGCACTGCCCGGTGCGAACAAGCGCGAAGATCCAGTCCGCGTGATGGGCCGAGGTGGTCCAGATCTTCTGGCCGTCGACCACGTATTCGTCGCCATCGCGAACTGCCTTGGTCCGCAGCGAGGCGAGGTCCGAGCCAGAGTCCGGCTCGGAGAAGCCCTGGCAGAACCAGAGGTCGAGGCGCGCCAGCTTTGGCAGGAAGAACTTCTTCTGCTCCTCGGTGCCGAAGCGCAGCAACACCGGCCCCAGCATCGCGACGTTGAAGGGCAGCGGTTGCGGCGCGGCGGCGCGTTGCAACTCTTCGACGAGGATCAAGCGCTCGGCCGTACCGAGTCCCGCGCCGCCGTATTCCTGCGGCCAATGCGGCGCAGCCCAACCACGCTCATGCAGGATGCGCTGCCACGCCACGACGTCCTGCTTGCGGGCCGCGTGGCCCTTGCCCAGGCGCTCGCGGATCTCGGCCGGCAGGCGGTCGCGGATGAAGCAGCGCACCTCTTCGCGAAAGGCCGATTCGCTCGGGCTCAGTGTGAGGTCCATGTCGTTGGCCGCGTGCTCAGTTCTTGCCGTACAGCGTGACGACGCAGGCGCCGCCCAGGCCGACGTTGTGCTGCAAGCCGAGGCGCGCGCCTCCGACCTGGCGTTGGTCGGCGCTGCCACGCAGTTGATGCGTGAGTTCATAGCACTGGGCCAGGCCCGTCGCTCCCAGCGGATGGCCCTTCGACAGCAGGCCGCCCGAGGGGTTGATGACGACCTTGCCGCCATAGGTGTTGTCGCCGTCGTTCACGAACTTCTCGGCGCCGCCTTCGGGGCAGAAACCCAGCGTCTCGTAGGTGATGACTTCGTTCTGTGCGAAGCAGTCGTGCAGCTCGCACACGTCGATGTCATCCGGGCCGACGCCGGCCGCTTCATACACGCGCCTGACGGCCTTGCTCGTCATGTGCGTGCCGATCCAGCTCAGCATCGATGGTGGCTCGAAGGACTGCACCGGGTCGGTGACCATCGATTGCGCGAGGATCTGCACGTCGCTGCGCAGGCCGTGCTTCTTCGCGAAGCGTTCCGACACCAACAGCGCCGCTGCGCCGCCGCACGTTGGCGGGCAGGCCATCAGGCGAGTCATCACGCCGGGCAGGATCACTGCGTCGTTCATGACTTCTTCGGTCGTCACGATCTTGCGAAAGAGGGCGAGCGGATTGTTGGCCGCATGGCGGCTGGCCTTGGCGCGCACGGCCGCGAAGGTCTCCATGCTGCAACCGTACTTCTCCATGTATTCGCGGCCCGCGCCGCCGAAGGTGCGGATGGCTTGCGGCATGCCGTCCATGTCGGCCGTGAGGCCGCGCAGCACCGGCAGGAAGCGCTCGCGCGTCGGCGGGCGGTCGTCCCAGTGCGACTTGAGCGCGCCGGCCTGCATCTGCTCGAAGCCCAGTGCCAGCACGCAGTCCGCATCGCCGGAGGCAATCGCCTTGCGGGCGAGGTACAGCGCGGTCGAGCCGGTCGAGCAGTTGTTGTTCACGTTGACGACCGGAATGCCGGTCATGCCCACTTCGTACAGTGCGGTCTGGCCGCAGGTCGAGTCGCCGTACACGTAGCCCACGTAGGCTTCCTGCACTACGTCGTAGCTCACGCCCGCATCGGCGAGCGCGCCGCGGGTGGCCTCGGCGCCCATCTCGGTGTAGCTCAGGCTCTTGCCCGGCTTGGCGAACGGGATCATGCCGACGCCGGCGACGATTACTTTTTCAGTCATGTGATGGTCCTGGGGGATTAGGGGTCAGAGCTTGCGGCTGATGAGGTCGCGCTGGACTTCACTCGTGCCGCCGAACACCCGCGTGATGCGGTAGTCGGTGAAGGCCCGTGCAATCGGGTACTCCAGCATGTAGCCGTAGCCGCCGTGCAACTGCACCATCTCGTCGATGCACTTCCACAGTGTCTCGGTCGCGAAGAGCTTGGCGATCGCGGCTTCCTGCACGCTGATGCGGCGTGTCATGTGCTCACCGATGTAGTAGTCAACGAGCGTGCGCGCGGCCACGGTCTGCGCCTTGATGTCGGCCAGCTTGAACCTGGTGTTCTGGAAGTCCCACACCGTGCCGTCAAAGGCCTTGCGCTCCTTCACGTATTCGAGGGTCTGCTCCAGCAGGCGCTCCAACTTGGCCACGGAGTAGGCGGCGATGATCAGGCGCTCCTGCGCCAGTTCCTGCATCAGGCAGACGAAGCCCTTGTTCTCTTCGCCCAGCAGGTTGTCGACCGGCACGCGCACGTTGTCGAAGAAGAGTTCGGTGGTGTCGGCGGCGGGCTGGCCCACCTTGTCGAGCTTGCGGCCACGGCGGAAGCCGGCGCGGTCGGCCTCGACCATGATCAGGCTCACGCCCTTGGAGCCGGCCTTCGGATCGGTCTTGCAGGCCACCAGGATCATGTCGGCGTTGAGGCCGTTGCTGATGAAGGTCTTGCTGCCGTTGATGATGTATTCGTCGCCGTCGCGCACGGCGGTGGTGCGGATCGACTTCAGGTCGGACCCGGTGCCGGGCTCGGTCATGGCGATGGCCATGATCGTCTCGCCGCGGCAGATCTTCGGCAGCCAGCGCTGCTTCTGTTCCTCGGTGCCGAAGCGCACGATGTAGGGCGCAGTGATGTCCGAGTGCACCGACAGGCTGAAGCCCGAGACGCCCGAGCGATGCAACTCTTCGGCCAGCACGCAGGAATGGCCGAAGTCACCGCCACCGCCGCCGTATTCGGTCGGCACGGTCACGCACAACAGGCCTTCGCGGCCGGCCTTGAGCCAGGTCTCGCGGTCGGTGCGGCCGGCCTTGTCCCACTCGGCCTGCCGCGGCAGGCATTCACGCTCGAAGAACCGGCGCGCGGTGTCGCGCAGCATTTCGTGGTCTTCGCGGTAGACGGTACGGTTGATGTTCACAGGGTCTCCTTGTCTTGCAAGGATTCTGTGAGGCGGCACCCGTGGGGCAACTACCCCGATCGGGTGGCGGGGCGGGGTGGCCGTTCAGCCGCGCCGCACCGACGACTGCCGCGCCACCAACTGCGCCATCGGCCCCGAGGCCGAGCGTCGCGAGGTGTCGCCGCGCAGATGGTCGAACAGCAAGTCGATCGCCTGGTGCGCGACCTCGTCGAGGTGCAGGTCCACGGCCGTGAGCGGCGGCTCGCAGGTGCGGGCTCGCAGGCCGTCGTAGCGCGTGGCGACCATCACGTCGTCCGGAATGCGCCGGCCCGCGGCGCGGATGGCGCGGACCGCGCCCACCGCAAAGGCGTCGACCGGCACGCAGAACGCATCGATGTCGGGGTGCTTTGCGAGGAACGCCGCGGCAGCCTCTTCACCGCCGCCTTCGCCCTGCGACTCGTCGGCGGTGGCGAACAGGACAGGCTGCCCATGCTCGCCCGCGAACTCTTCATACGCCGCCCGAGCCTGCACATAGGAATTGCGCTGCGCCGAGCCCAGGATCATCGCGACCTTGCGCGCGCCCTGCGCGTGGAAGTGGTCGAGCAGGAGCCGTGTGGTCTCGCGCGAATGGATGTCCACGTGCGGCACGGCCTCGCGGGCGCCGTAGGGCTTGCCGATGGCGACCACCGGCAGGCCGCGGCGCTTCAGGTACTCCAGATTGGCGTCGCCCGCCGAGGGCTCGATGACCAGCGCGCCGTCCACCTCCAGCAATTCGAGCGGCACCTTGCCGTTTTCCATCGGCGGGGCGAGCACGAGGGCGAGGCTGCGGTCCAGCGCCGCAGCGGCCGCGACCGCGGCAATCTCCATCATGAAACCCAGCCGCGACGGCCCGCCCGCTACCGCGAACGGCATCGAGGACAGCAGCACGATCATGTGCGCCTCGCCGGTGCGCAGGCGCTGCGCATGCCGGTTGGGCCGGTAGCCGAGTTTCAGCGCGGCCTTCTCGACCCGCGCCCGCGTCTGGGCGTCGACCTGCCCGCGCGCGTTGAGCGCATGCGACACGGTGGTGGGGGACACGCCAGCCTCCCGGGCCACGTCCTTGATGTTGACTCGCCTGGCCTCGCCTGAAACCATTTTTGTTGACCTTTTCTTGAAACGGTGATTCAATCCCCAAATCGTTTTGGGCCACGCCCTGAAATGTACCCCACCCCGCCACCCGGCGGATTTTTTTGAGCTGGCGCCCAAATCGATTTGGGCGTCGGTCCGGTCAGAAGGAAATCGATCATGTCCCGTGCTTCCGATACGCCTCCCGTGGATGCCGTCCTGCCCTGGTCGCAGATGCTGCTGTTCGGCTTGCAGCACGTGCTGGTGATGGCGGCCGTACCGATCACCTCGGTCTTCCTCGTGGCCAAGGCGCTCGGCTTGTCACCAGCGCTGACCGTGAACCTCATCAGCGCGACCTTCCTGCTGTGTGGCATCGGCACGCTGCTCCAGTCCTTCGGGCCGGGCAAGTTCGGCGCCAAGCTGCCCTTCGTCATGGTGCCCGGCGGCGCGCCGATCGTGATGTTCCTGACCATCGCGCAGCAACGCGATCTGCAGACCGCATCGGGCGCGGTCATCCTCACGGCGCTGTTCTACTTCCTCGTGCTGCCGGTGTTCTCGCGCTGCATCCGCTTCTTTCCGAAGATCGTCATTGGGACGTTGCTGATGCTGGTGGCGATCAACCTGGTCAAGGTGTACGGCGGCATCATCGCGGGCAAGGCCGGGACGCCCGGCTTTGCGGACCCGGCCCACATCGGACTGGCGCTGGCAACCATTGCCTTCACGCTGCTGTTTGCGCGGATCTTCAAGGGCATGCTCGGTCAACTCGCGGTGTTGCTGGGCTTGGTGGCGGGCACGGTCCTCGCGGCGGTGTGCGGCATGATGGATTTCAGCGGCGTCGCAGCCGGGCCGGTGTGGAGCGCGCCGAGCCTGCTGCCTTTCGGCATGCCGCACTTCGACGTGGTGGCGGCCTTGCCGCTGCTGATCTTCAGCGTGATCTCGATGGTCGAAGCCACCGGCCAGACCATCGCCGTCGCGGAAGTCGTCGGCAAGAAGATCGAACCGCGCGACGTGGTGCCGCGCACCATCCGTGGCGATGCGCTGATGTCGCTGGTGGGCGGGTTCTTCGGCACCTCGATGATCATCACCAGCGGCGAGAACATCGGCATCGTGCGCGCGACCAACGTGCGTTCGCGCTACGTGACGGCCACCGCGGGCGCCATCCTCGTGTTCATCTCGCTGACGGCGCCGCTGGGCCGGCTGGCCAGTGCCATTCCGGAGGCGGTGGTCGGCGGCACGGCCATGGTGGTGTTCGCGATCATCGGCACCATCGGCATCGACATCCTGCGCAGGGTCGACCTGCATGAGCGCAGCAACATGTTCGTGCTGGCCGGCGCGCTGACGATGGGCTTGCTGCCGATCCTCGTGCCAGGCCTCTACAGCAAGTTCCCGGCGACCCTGCAACTGGTGCTGGGCAACGGCCTGGCCATGGGCGCGATCACCGCGATCGTGCTCAACATCGTATTCAATCACCTCGCCGTGGCGCGCCGCGACGACAACCCCAACAACGATACGGCGGCGCCCGAGCAGGTGCCGGCAGCCCAATGACCACTTTCCCTCAACATGACGCGCTGTGCCACGGCGCATTCGCGGCCGATACCTTGCTGCTTGCCCCCGATCACCTGATGCTGCGCGAAGGACTCGTGCGCGACCATGCGGTCCTGGTGCAGGACGGCCAGTTCCGCGACATCGGCCCGGAGGCGGAGATCGCCGCGCGCCATCCGCAACTCACACCCATCCACTTGCCGGGCAAGGTGCTGATGCCCGGCATGATCGACGCGCACCATCACCTGACGCAGTCCTTCGGCAAGTCGCTGGCCTACGGCGAGCCATCCGAAATCTTTCGCCGCGTGTGGGTGCCACTGGAAGCGAGCCTGGACGATGAGTTCGTCCACGGCGTGTCCAAGCTGGCCGCGCTCGAGTCGCTGCGCGGCGGCTTCACGACCGTGTGCGACGCCGGCACGCGCGCCAAAGGCGACATCGCCGCGCTGGCCGCCGCCACGCAGGAGGCGGGGTTGCGCTGCGTGCTGGGCCTGATCTGCAACGACGGCGGCAACGACAGCGCGCCGGAGGTGCGCCGCGCCCTCAAGGCACGCGCAACGCAGTTCATGCAGGAGTGGTCGGGCGCGCGGCTGGTTCATCCTTCGCTGGCGATATCGGTGCCGGAAGCGGCTTCGGACGAGATGCTGGTGGCCGTCTCCGCGCTGTGTGCCGAAGCCGGCGCGATCTTCCAGACGCACGTCAACGAGCACCTGGCCTCGGTCGAACGCTCGGTCGTGCAGCGCGGCATGCGGCCGCTGGAACTGCTGGCGCACCTGGGCGCGCTCGGACCGCAGGTGCTCATCGCGCACGGCACGCTGGTCACGCCGTCGGAGCTCAACCTGCTGCGCCAGACCGACACCGCCGTCAGCTACAACCCGGTTGCCAGCCAGTGGAAGGGTAACGCGGTGGCGCCGGCCAACCTGATGGCCGCGCTGGGCATCCGCTTCGGGCTGGGCACGGACGCGACACGCAGCGACGCGTTTCGCCTCATGGACGCCGCCGAGGCCGCGCAGAAGCTGGCCTTCGGGCTGGCCACCGGCGATGCATCGTGCGGCGGCGGCTGGACCTGGCTCGACCATGCCACGCATGAAGGCGCACGGGCCATCGGCCTGGGGCACCTCATCGGCGAGATCGCGGTTGGCAAGGAGGCAGACTTCCTGCTGGTCGATGTCGATACGCCGGAGCTGTGCACCTCGGTCGACCTGATCTGGGACCTGGTGCGGCTGGGCAATCGGGACCAGATCGACGCGGTCTTCGTCGCGGGCAAGCTGCGCTTGTGGAAGGGCTGGCCGACGGATTGGGACGCGCGCGCGCTGATGCGGCAGGTCTCCCGCATGGCCGGTGACGCGATTGCTCGCGCGCCGATCCAGCGCCTGCATCCGACGGCGCAGAAGCATCGGGAACGGGTGATGGCCGGGGAGGCCGTCCAGTGAGCGTGCAACAGTTGCTCCTCATCTCGATGGTCGTGGTATTTGCGGCATTCGTGCAGGGCGCGACCGGCGTGGGCTTCGCGCTGATCGTCGCGCCGGTGATCGGCATCCTGAAGCCTGAGTTGTTGCCGGTGTGCGTGCTGGTGTTGATGCTGCCGCTGAACCTCTATGTGCTGTGGCGCGAGCGTGGGGCGATCGACCGCATCGGCGCCAGCTGGATCACCGGCGGGCGCATCGTCGGAACGGCCGGCGGGCTGTGGGTGCTGGCGGTGCTGACTGCCAGCCAACTCGCCTTGTTCGTGGGACTGTCGACGGTTGCGGCCGCGGTCGTCACGCTGATGATGCCGGCCTTCTCCCCCAACCGGCCGGCCTTCATCGGGGCAGGGCTGGTCACCGGCATCACGGAGACCGCCACCGGCATCGGCGGGCCGCCGCTGGCCTTGGTCTACCAGCACCATGCGCCGGCGATCATGCGGTCGACGATTGCGCTGTGCTTTCTGGTGGGCGAGCTGGTGTCGCTGGCCACCTTGATGGCGACGGGGCGTATCGAGGCGCCGCAACTCAGCGCGGCGGCGAGCCTGCTGCCGGCACTGCTGATCGGCGCGGGGCTCAGCCGGGTGGTGCATCACCGGGTCAACGGGCGGTTCCTGCGGGCCTTTGTGCAGGTGTTCGCGATCGTGTCGGGGGTGGTGTTGTTGGTGCGGGCGGCGTGAGGGCGGTCGGCTGAATCCATGTCGCGCCAGCAGTGCTCAGGGCCGCTCCAGCGATTCAGTGATCGAGGTCGTCCTGAAGAACCGATTCGTAGTCCTGGCTGCCGTAGAACACACCGATGATGGACACCTGCTCGCCATCCACGCCAAATGCGATCACAGCGCGCTTCCTGTAATTGGTCATGCGAAGACCGGGCCGGACATCGTCACGCCGGGTGCCGCGATGCGGGAAGGTGGAGAGACCCTCGCAGTAGCTCACGATGGCTTCGGTGTACTGCATTGCAATGTCGGGCGAGGCCGCGTCTGCGATGTAGTGATGCAGAGCCACAAGCTGGTCTTCGGCCTCGGGTGAGAAGACGACGCGATATCTCATCGCGCCTTGTTGTGTTCGGCCGCAAGGCGGGCGCGCACCTTGTCGATGGTGACAGCCCGCGAGGGATCGGCTTTCAGCGCGTCGTAGGCGGGGCCCACTTGCTGGTGAAGCCAGCTTTCGACGGCTCGATCACGTGCAAGAAGAGCACGCAGTCCGTCGCGGATTACCTCGCTCTCAGTGGCGTACTCACCGGTTTTCACCTTGGACTTCACGACTTCGGCCATGTCGTTCGGCAGGGTGATGCTCAGTTGCTGGGTTGTTCGCATGGCGGGCCTCCGGATGCGGGAATGGGATTTAATCCTACTTGAATCGGTCATCCGGCGTCCAGTCCACGGCGCATGCAGGAAGGTGATCAAGGAAACCGTCAAGGTTCCCGTATGGCGTGAACACGCAAGCGCGCGCCACAATCCTTCCCGCCCATGCCCACCAAGCCCCAGCCCCGCAAGTCCGAACGACCGCCCGAAGCCTCCACGCTGAAGCCACTGGTCACCACCAAGATGGTCCCCCCGCGCAGCGCCGGCCGCATCGTCGCGCGCGAGTCGCTGCTCACCCGCCTGATGGAAGCTCGCCGCCGCCGCTGCCTCGTGCTGCAAGGCCCGGCTGGCGCCGGCAAGACCACCACGCTGGTCGCCTGGCGCCAGGCGCTGCTGCCGCTGGGCTTCGACGTCGCCTGGCTCACGCTGACCCCCGAGGACAACGAACTCACCCGCCTGCTCGACTACCTGCTGGCCAGCCTTGCGCAGGCCGCGCCCGGCGTCACGCAGGAGGCGGCAGACTTCGCCGGCCGCGGCGTCGACAGCGAGGCCGTCGAGCGCACGCTGATCGCGCTGGTGCGCTCCATCGCCGCGCACCCGCGCGACCTGGTGCTGGTGCTCGACGACCTGCACCACCTGACCGACCCGCGCATCCACGAGGCCTTGCAATGGATGCTCGACTACGCCCCCGCCAACCTGCACCTGATGCTGGCTTCGCGTAGCGCCGCGCCCGTGTCGCTGGAGCGCCTGCGCGCCGAAGGCCAGGTGCTGGAACTCGACGTGCGCGACCTGCGCTTTTCACCCGCGGAATCGGAGCGCTTCCTGCAATCGCAGCTCGGCAGCATCGAGCACCGCGACGCGATGCTGCTGCACGAACTCTCCGACGGCTGGGCCGCCGGCTTGCAACTGTTGGCCATCAACTGGAAGAAGCGCCGGCAGGAGCTGGCCGCAGGCGCGTCGTCAGCGGACGCCAAGGCTCCCGGCGACTTCGTGCGCACGCATGTGCAAGACCCGCAAGCCTTCGCCGCGTACTTTGAAAAGGAAGTGCTGTCGCGCCTCTCGCCGCTGGAACTGGACCTGCTCATCAGCGTGTCGGCATGCAGCCGATTTTGCGCGCCGCTGTGCGCCGTGCTGCTTGGCCGTTCCGAAGGCGATCCCGCCATGGCGCCCTTGCTCGCGCGGCTCGAAGCCGAGAACCTCTTCATCGTGCCCGTGGAAAGCGGCGCCGAGCGCGAGACCTGGTACCGCCTTCACCCGCTGCTGCGCGAAACCCTGCGCGAGCGCCTCGGCGCGCGCAGCGGGGCCGACCGGCAACAGGTGCACCGCATCGCCTGGCAATGGTTTCGCGACCACGGCCACATCGACGAAGCCGTGCGACAGGCCGTCGCGGCGGGCGAGGGCGCGGCCGCCGCGGCGCTGGTTGAAAAGTCCGCCAACGGCCTGGCCGTACGCGGCGAACTGCGCAAGCTCATCGGCGTGGTGCGCCAGTTGCCCCCCGCGCAGGTGCAGGCGCGCGTCGGCCTGCGGCTGTGGATGATCCGGGTGGAACTGTTCGCGCGCGAGTTCGCCGCCTTTGCCGACAACGTCGAGCGCCTTCGCAAGGACATCCCGCCCGACGACGCCGTCAGCCACTTCTCGCTCACGCTGGTGCAGGCCACGCTGGCCGTGCAACGGGACGACACCGACGCCGCCATGGCCCTGCTGCCGCGCCTGCTCGCAGCGCCCGAAGGCGCGGACGCCATGGCTATCGGCGGGCGCGACAACATCCTGTCGTGGCTCTGCATGCACCGCGGCGAATACGACCGCGCGCGGCGCATCCAGCAGGACAACCCCATCCGCCTGATCAACGGCGTGCCCTTGCGCGGCACGGCGTCGGGCACGCTGCAAGGCCGCGCCCTGGTCGGCCTGAGCTACGCCATGGAAGGCCGCATGACGCAGGCCGAGCGCATCTACCGCGACGTGCTGCGCGAAGCCAACGAAGGCGGCAGCGCGTGCGTCGATCCGGCCTACCTCGCCACCGCGCTGCTGGGCGAAGTGCTCTACGAACACGACGAAGCCGACGCCGCCTTGCAACTGCTGGAAGACCGCGTCGATGCGCTGGAGCGCGTGTCGATTCCCGACTCCGTGCTGCGCGTGCACCGCACGCTGGCCGCATCGCACTGGGTGGCGGGGCGCAGGATGGAAGCGATGGCGTGGCTGGAGCGGCTGGAGGACTACAGCGCTGGGCTGGGCCTGGACCGCCTGTTGGTGTACAGCCTGGTACTGCAGATGCAGTATCGCTTGCAGATGGGCGAGGTGGCGGAGGCTGAAATTGCACTGACGCGCGCCAACGAGATCGATGCGCGGCATGCGAATGCGGCGCAAAGCGCGCTGGGCGAGATCGCCGTCGTGACCGAGCGGGCGCGCATCAAGTGGGCGATGGCGCGCGGGGATCTGGATGACGCGGCAAGGCGCATCGAGCCGCTGATTGCGAACATCGAGCTGCGCGGGCGGCAGCGGTTGATTGCGCAGTTGAAGTTGATGCAGGCGACCATCGAGCGGCGCCGCGGGCGGATGGATGCGGCGAGGGAGTGCACGGTGGCTGCGCTGAGGCGCGGGCATCGGCTGGGGTTGGTGAGGAGCTTGCTGGATGCGGATCCGGGGGTGTTGGGGCTGGTGGCTGAAGTCGCCAAGGATGCGCGGTTGGATCCGGTGTTGGGGTTTTATGCTGAGAGGTTGGGGAGTGCGGGCAGGTCGGCGTCGGCGGGCGAGGGGACGGTCGGTAAAGGCGGAGCAGCGGATGCGTCAAGGCGACCCGTCGAACCATTGAGCGAGCGCGAGCGGGATGTGTTGGGCCTGCTCGCCCAGGCAATGCCCAACAAGAAGATTGCCCTGGCACTCGGGCTGTCGATCGATACCGTGAAGTGGCATCTGAAGAACATCTACGGGAAGCTCGGCGTTGCGGGGAGGGATGAGGCGGTGGCTTGGATGCGGGTCTCCGGGCTTGGGGGAGCCTGAAGTGCGACCGCTCGTTCTGACTGAATGCAGGCGGTGGGTTCGGACAGTCGTGCGGCTGAGTGGGGCCCATCTCAGACCGTCAGCATCGACCACTGTCCGGCGGGTCCGCAGCGTCAGCCGTCGACGATGACCGAACTGAGATCTCGGCACTCGGCCATGAGCGAGTATCCAGCCGGCCGCCGCGAACTGGCGCCTCAGACTGGTTGCAGACCTCTATGTCAAGAAAATGCATGCCCGCTTCTGCGCGAAGCGGATATTCGCCGCGGAGTCACTACGGCCAAACACCGAATCTCGCCCATGACTGAGGTGCAGTCGACCTTACAACGGTTAGGGCCGTCGTCTGATTGGTCCAGCACATCCCCCGGCATCGAGACCGCCAACTACCCCGACTTGGCGCGCGTGCGGCCACGAAAGTGTTTTAGATGAACTCAAGCAGCATGGACAATTCCGTCCGAGCGAGCGAACCGCGCTTCATCTGCACTGTGGGCTTCGTCACTCCCAAGCGTGCGCGCGGCGTACACCCGACATGTGCAGGGCTTCGCACCGGAAGGGAACTGTCGTCCTGTGGACTCGGCACTCAGGAGTTTGCTCGGAGGGAAACAGCGAGTCGCCGGGCGACCTCAGGGATACCAAGCTGAGCGGACACTCCCAACTTGTCGGCGAGGCTTGGGCTGTATTCGTAGACTTCCTTGGCGCCCACGTTGAGCCATACGGGCAAGAAGACGCTTTGCTTCTCAAGAATCTCGCGGGTGAAAACCGAATTGAATTCGACCTTCCCCCAGCCTGAGTTGCTCAGGAAGTTAGGGGAGAGGATCACGATGCACTTCTTGGTTTCTCGGAGACCACGTTCGATGGTTTCGCGCAGGCTGTCGCCGACCTTCAAGGTGAATTCGTCGTACCACACCATGCAACCGTTCTGAATCAGCTCGTGCGCGAGTTCTCGCACGAACGCATCTTTGTCTCTCGAATCATGCGAGATGAAGGCCATGGGCTTCTCCATCTCGGATCGCCGTCTCGCATACTCCAAGTCTCGTACGGACACATGAAAACCCATCGCCAGCGTCTGATTCACAATCGACTGCCTGTCCTCGGGAGTCATCTCTGCTTCCAAGTACAGGTGCACGCGCCTCGTGAACATCAGCGGCTCGGTCGTTTGACGCTCCGTGTAGCCGGTGAAACCGGCTTCTACACGCACCCCATCGCCGTCAGGGCCGAGTCGGCAAGCCGCAACTTCGGGTGATGCAAAGAGACCAGCAAGTGCGGCGCTAAGGTCATTCCTTCGCGAAACGTAGAAGTACCAGTACTTCGCGTTCGCCTCGAAGTCGTAGGCCACCTTGGCGATCACCTCGCCAGCGGGCGCGCCGTCCGCCGTCGTCATGCCCCATGGCGCATGCATGGTCATGGCGTGGGCTTGCGTATCAAACAGTTCGCGGATCGTCGCCATGTGCAGAAGCCCTGTAGAACGCGCACGTACCGCGCAAGGCGATGATCATAGGTGCGACGCGCAATGGGAGGCGAGGCCGGCGCTTGCTTCCTGCCGCCTGCGGCTGCCTGATTGGGGCTCGGACTTCCACTTGGCTGGTCAAGATGGCGGTCGTTCTATGCCGCAATTTCCAATCGCCCGAAAGCATTTAGCCGAACTACGACCTCATTGCCTTGTGTCTAGCAGTGGACGTCGAGATCGTCTTCACACTGGGACGGCCGCAAGCTGGCTCACAGCGTGCGCTGGCCCCGCGCCCGTGAACAGCCGCAACAGCTGTGAACCCGCCGGACAGTGGTCGATCCTGACGGACTGAGATGGGCCCGGCCCAGCCGCACAGACTGCTGAACCCAACGACTCCAACCAGTCTTCAGCGCCAGTTCGCGGCGGCTGCACGAATACCCGCTCATGGCCGATCTGAGCCGGTTGGCGGGCCGGAGTCTACGACCGCTCCCGCGGAGCATCCGTAGCAATGTCCCCGGCCCACCCAACGAGGTTGGTCGCGCAAAAGCGCTTGCGCTGCCTGATCGCGTTTGCTTGCTAAAAGAACGACAGCACATGTGAGAACGAAAAGTCCGGCAGCCATGCACCCCAGCCCCAATTGCCTTCATCAAGGCTCGACCCCGGCGTTTCTTGGGGCCGGTTAAGCACCCTCGTCTGTGGACTTGCGCGGCCGACTCCCGCGGAACATGATGCTTCGCGAGCCGTCGTTTCAAGGCTTCGCCAACGCAAGAGGTTTTCAATGCCCCCACATCAACCCTTCGACGCCACTCGCCGCGCCTTCGTGGCTGCGGCGAGCGCCTGGACCGCGCTCACGGCGCTGAAGCCAAGGCCCGCACGGGCACAGGCGCCCGCGCGTGGCATGTCGATCGGCATCATCGGCTCCGGGCGCATTGGCGGCACCATCGGCGGCCTCTGGGTCAAGTCCGGCCACCCGGTCCTCTTCTCCTCCCGCCACCCCGAGGAACTCAAGGACCTTGTCGCCGGCCTCGGCCCGCTCGCCAAGGCAGGCACTGTCGAGCAAGCCATCGCCTTCGGCGAAGCCCTCTTCATCGCCGTCCCCTACGGCGCGCTGCCGCAGATCGGCAAGGACTACGGCAGCACCCTCAACCGCAAGGTCATGCTCGACGCCTGCAACGCCGTCGCATCGCGTGACGGCTCCGTGGCCGACGAGGTGGAGCAGGAGGGCATCGGCGTCGTCTCGCAGAAATACCTCTCCGACGCGCGGCTGGTGCGGGCGTTCAACACCATGTCGTACACGATCTTCGCCCGCGAGGCCAACCGGCCCGATCCCAAGCTGGCGATCCCTATCGCCGGCGACGACGCAGACGCGTTGAAGGTCGCGTCGCAACTGGTGCGTGACGCCGGCTTCGACCCGGTGGTGGTCGGCAAGCTGGCCGACGCCAAGCGCTTCCAGCGCGGCGGGCCGGGCTATGGCCAGTCGGTGAGTGCGGCGGAACTGAAGCAGAAGCTGTCGCTGGCGCCATGACGCCGGCGCCTCAGCGCGGGCTGCCGGGCACGTTGCAAGGCTTGTTGCGAAAGGCCGTCCCCGCGACGCCGCAGGAACTGGCGGCTGCGCTGTGGTCCTTCGGCTATTTCTTCGCGCTGCTGGCGGGCTACTACGTGCTGCGGCCGCTGCGCGACCAGATGGGCATTGCTGGCGGAACGCGTGCGCTGCCGTGGCTGTTCACCGCCACCTTCCTGACGCTGCTGGCGGCGCAGCCGGTCTACGGCGCGCTGGTCGCGCGGCTGCCACGGGCGCGCTTCATCCCGATCGTCTATCACTTCTTCGTGCTCAACCTGGCACTGTTCTGGCTGCTGCTGGCGCTGGACGTCGCGCCTCTGATCGTGGCGCGCGTGTTCTTCGTGTGGGTGAGCGTGTTCAACCTGTTCGCAGTGGCGGTGTTCTGGTCGTTCATGGCCGACCTGTTCACGAGCGAGCAGGGCAAGCGGCTGTTCGGCTTCATCGGTGCGGGCGGCACGGCGGGCGCGCTGCTGGGGCCGGTGATCACGATCGCGCTGGCGGTGCCGCTGGGGCCGCACAACCTGCTGATCGCGGCCATCGTGTTCCTGGAGATCGCGGTGTTCTGCGCGGCGCGTCTGGAGCGCAGCGCGGGCGTGTCACAGGGGGCGGGGCAGCGGCGCGATGACGGCGCGACGCAGCGCGTGGGCGGGAGTGCCTTCGCGGCGCTGACGGGGCTGGTGCGCTCGCCGTATCTGCTGGGCGTGGCGGCGTGGGTCAGCCTGCTGTCTTTCGGCGCGACGATCCTCTACCTGGTGCAGGCCAACATGGTGGCCGAGCACGTGCAGGGCGCCGGCGCGCAGACGCGGATCTTCGCGAGCATCGACCTGATCGTGGGGCTGCTGACGCTGGCCACGCAGGTCTTCGCGACGGGGCATTTCCTCAAGCGCTTCGGCACCGGCATTGCGGCGGCTGCGCTGCCCGCGGTGTACGTGGTCGGCTTCGTGCTGCTGTGGTGGAGCCCGGGGCTCATGGTGGTGCTGGTGTTCCAGGTGGTGCAGCGGTGGATGAACTTCGCCATTGCCAATCCGGCGCGGCAAGTGTTCTTCACGGTGGTCGGGCGCGAGGAGAAGTACAAGGCGAAGAACATGATCGACGTGGTGGTCTATCGCGGCACCGACGCGCTCTATGGCTGGGTGTTCAGCAGCCTGCAGGCGATGGGGCTGAAGATCGGCGCGATCGCGTTGTGTGCGTTGCCGGTCGCGTTGCTGTGGACGGTGCTGTCGACGGCGCTGGGGCGCCATCAGGAACGACGCGCGGCCTTGCACGACAGCGGCGACGCGCAAGGCGATCCCGCTCGCTGACCCGCCACCCATTCGGGGTGGTCACCCTTTGCCGGGTCGTCTGTCTACTAGTCCTCGTCTCGCAACTATCACGCGCCGCTCTGCCGCATGAGGCTGTAGCGCCCCCTTGTCCGGGGCGCTGCATTCGCACGGGCCATCACGACCGGAACCCACGCCATGCCGATCTATCGCTCCTTCCTTCCAGCCCTTTGGCTTGCCCTGTGCGCGGCAATCAGCGCTCCGACCGCCAACGCAGGCGACTTCCCCACGCAACCCGTCAAGCTGGTCGTCGTCTACCAAGCCGGCGGTGCCAACGACATCGTGGCGCGCGTGCTCGGCGATCGCATGGCGGTCACCCTCGGCCAGCCGGTCATCGTGGTGAACAAGCCTGGCGCGAACGGCGCGATGGGTGCGCAGTTCGTCGCGTCCAGCCCGGCCGACGGGCACACGGTCCTCATGGGCGGCATGCCGCTGGTGGTGGCGCGTGCGATGTACAAGACGCCGCCGGTCGACTTCGAGAAGAGCCTCGCGCCGGTGGGCAAGGCTGTCAACCTCAGCATGGTGCTGGTGGCGCGCAAGGAGTTCCCGGCACAGACCTTCGGCGAGACGATGGCGATCGAGCGCAAGAAGCCCGGCAGCGTGTCGATGGCGGTGACGGCATCGACCTACGAGTTCTACTACGCGCGCATCAACAAGCTCGCCAACGTCGACATCCTCAAGGTGCCTTACTCGGGCGTGCCCGCGGCGATGCAGGACCTGGGCGGCAACCGCGTCGACCTGTTGATCGACACGCTGGCTGCGCAAAAGCCCTTCATCGAGAACGGTGTGACCAAGCCGCTGGCGGTATTCGGCGACAAGCGCCTGCCCGACCTGCCCAATGTGCCCGCACTCACCGAGCTTGGTCTCAAGGGCTTCAACGATCAGCCGTACGTCGGCATGCTGGTGCCCAAGGGCACGCCGCAGGTCGCGGTGCATCGGCTGAACCTCGCATTGAACGAAGCGCTGGGCCGGCCCGAGGTCAGGGACCGCCTCCAGCAGCTGGGCCTCACCGTGGCGCCCGGCACGCCGGAAGCGCTCTTCAAGGAAATGAAGGCGGATTCCGACCGCTTCGTGGAAGTCGGCATCCAGGCCGGCATCGAGAAGCAGCAATAGCCATCACGGCGAGGCAAGCAAGTGCAGCATCCTTCATCCGGACTTCATCAGGGCTCGACCTTCGCCGAGCTGTACCGCTCCGCCTTCAAGGGCTTCGCGTCGCGCGAGGCGCTGGTCGGCGGCGGTGTGCGCATGACCTACCGCCAGCTCGAGCAGGCCTGCCATCGCATGGTGCGTTGCTTCGAGTCGATGGGCCTGAAGCGGCGGGACGGCATCGCGGTGCTCGCTACCAACCGCCCCGAGTCGGTGGCAACCATCATCGCGGCACACCTGATGGGCCTGAGCTACACGCCGCTGCATCCGATGGGCTCGGAAGAGGACCAGGCTTTCATCGTCGCCGATGCGAACGTGAAGGCGCTGGTGGTCGATGTGCCCCGCCATGCCGATCGCGGGCTGGCGCTGGCGCGGCGTAGCATCGTGGATCATGTGCTGACGCTGGGCCCTGCCAGCTACGGCATCGACCTGCTGGCCGCGTCCGCCGGGTTCGACGGCAGCGACATCGAATTGCAGGTGCGCCCCGACGACATCCTCAAGATCGCCTACAGCGGCGGCACGACCGGCAAGTCGAAGGGCATCGTGCATCACCAGCGCACCGTGGTGACCTCGGCGCTGCAGCAGCTCGCGGGATGGGAGTGGCCGCAGGAGGTTCGCTTCCTGGCGGCCACGCCGGTGTCGCATGCGGCGGGCGCGATGATCCTCACGACCTTCCTGCAGGGCGGCACGGTGCATCTGCTGGACCGCTTCACGCCGGGTGGCTTCTTGAAGATGGTGCAGGCCGAGCGCATCACCACGACCTTCCTGGTGCCCACGCAGATCTATGGACTGCTCGATTCGCCGGAACTGGGCGCGCACGACATCGCGAGCCTGGAGCTGGTGCTCTACGGCGCCGCACCGATGGCGCCGGCGCGGCTGCGGCAGGCCTTGAGGCGCATGGGCCCCGTGTTCGCGCAGGTCTACGGCCAGGCCGAGGCGCCCATGACCATCAGCTACCTGCGCCGGGACGAGCACGACCTGGACCGCCCGCATCTGCTGGGCAGTTGCGGACGCAGCCTGCCGGGCAACCAGGTGCGGCTGCTCGATGCGGACCACAACGAGGTGCCTGTCGGCGAGATCGGCGAATTGTGCGTGCGCGGCCCGTTGTTGATGTCGGGCTACCTCAACCGCCCCGATGAAACGGCCAAGGCTTTCGCCGGCAACTGGCTGCACACCGGCGACATGGCGCGCCGCGATGCCGATGGCTATCTGTACCTCGTCGACCGGGCCAAGGACATGATCATCTCGGGCGGCTTCAACGTGTATTCGAGCGAGGTGGAGAACTGCCTTGCACTGCACCCGGCCGTGGCGCTCTCGGCCGTCATCGGCGTGCCGCATGAGAAATGGGGGGAGGCCGTGATGGCGGTGGTGGTGGTGAAGGAGGGCGCGTGCGTGGAAGCCGATGAACTGGTCGCGTTCGTCACCGCGCGCAAGGGCGTGGTGCAGGCGCCGAAGGTGGTGGAGTTCGTGGAGGCGCTGCCGTTGACCGCGTTGGACAAGGTGGACAAGAAGGCGCTGCGGGCGCGGTATTGGGAGGGGCGGGACCGCGCAGTGGCGTAGCAAAACCTGGCCAGCTGCCAGTCCTGGCTCCGTGTCAGGAGGACCCCTGTCCGTGGCCGTCACGAGATCCGCCAGATCCTTCATGAAAAGAGTCCTTGCGGCGGAGGGCTCAGAAGGGGGTGAGGTCCAGCGTTCCAGCCTCGAAGCGTTGGCGCAGTTGACTCACCGAAAGGCCGAGCGCCAGCTGGTAGTGCGGACGGTCCACGAAGGTGGTCCAGTTTCCTCCCCATTCGACGTTTCCTCCGCCCGCGGGCAAGCCCAACGCTGCGGCCTTGTCGTATCCCGGCCCGTCGTCCAGATAGCCTCCCGCCGTTGTGAAGATCCCGATGTCCCACGCCACGCCAAAGTTGTGATTGCTCTGTCCGCCGCGCGCATTGGTCACTCGAGGCCCCGGATTGCCGAAGCGGCCCTTGCGGAACAGCGCATCCTGCTCGGCATAGGTGCGTGTGCCGGAAATGATGCGTGCGATGACGCCGCCATCAAGCACCTTTGCGAGGAACTCGCGGGCACGTCGCTGTGCAGCAATGGAGAGCGTCAGGATGCAACCTTCGCTGCGCGCATCGAAGGTGCGCGTCTGCGAGCGGATCTGCTGGGCTGCAGCGTCGTAGTCCCTTGCAGCCTTTTCGGTGTTCGGCCCCCAGTCGCCATCGAGGTCGTCATGGTAGAAGCCGTCGGCACGCAAGAGTCGCTGGAAGAACAGGACATCACCTGCGAAGAGAGGAGCACTCATGGAAACACCTTTCACCCGAGGCCGGCACCGTGGCGGCACTTCGGAAGTGCAGTCATTGTCCTGACATCACTTCGCCTCCTGCATCCTCAGTCCGGAGGAGCTTCAATCCGCCCTGATGTTCCCGTCCTTGATCACCTTTGCCCACAGCGCCGTCTCCTGCTCGACGAACTTGCCGAGCGCCGGCGGGTCCATGTAGACCGCGAAGGCGCCTTGCTCTTCCACCTTCTTCCTGAAGGCTTCGCTCTCGACGATGGTCTTGACCTGGGCGCTCAGGCGCGCGACAAGTTCCGGAGGCGTCTTCGCCGGTGCGAACAGGGCAAACCACGACTCGACTTCATACCCGGGCAGGCCGGCCTCGGCCGCGGTGGGCACCGTCGGCATCGAGGGATGCCGCCTGGCGCCGGCATAGGCCAGCGCCTTGAGCTTGCCGGCCTGCACCTGCCCGATGACGGAGGGCGGCGTGGTGATGAACATGTCGACCTGGCCGCTGATCAGGTCGGCGACGACCGGGCCGGAGCCCTTGTACGGGACATGCGTGGCCTGCACCTTGGCCTGCTTCGCGAACATCTCGCCGGCAATGTGCTGGATCGAGCCGTTGCCCGACGATGCGTAGAACAGTCCCTTGCCGTTCTTCTGCCCATAGCCGATGAAGTCCTTGAGCCGCGGCGGTGGGCACGACGATGGTGATGGGTTTGGAGGGATAGCTGTCGGCCTGCGCGGCAAAGGCGCAGAGCGAAGTGGCGATGGCGGCAAGGGAGCCGAGGCAGGCTTGTTTCATGGTTTGTCTCCGAAGGGTGTTGTTGGATTCAGGAAGGCTGGGCTTGTTGGGTGCGCTTCAAGGCGCCAGCTCGGAAATCTCGATGAGGTTCAGGTCCGGGTCGCGCAGGTACACGGAGCGGATGCGCGAGGTGGCGCCGGTGCGCATCACGGGGCCTTCGATGATGGCGAGGCCCTCGCGTTGCAGCGTGGCGATCACATCGTCCAGCGGCACGCTGGCGATGAAGCACAGGTCCAGCGCACCCGGCACCGGCAGGTGCGCCTTGGGCTCGAACTCCCGGCCCTTCACATGCAGGTTGATCTTCTGGTTGCCGAAGCGGAAGGCCTTGCGTCCCTCGCCAAAAGATTCAAGCGTCATGCCCAGCCCTTCGATGTAGAAGGCGAGGCAGGCCCGCTCGTCGGTGGTGGTGAGCACCAGGTGGTCGAGATGGTCGATCACGACAGCGTCTCCGTCGTGTCGCGCTTCGCATCCCTCGCGGCGGCGCGGGCGACGATCTCGGGGAAGTCGGCGGGCGGCTGATGCCGGGTGAGGCGGTGGCCGGCCCGGGGCAACTGGCTCGGCAGGTCGTGCTGCACGAGCCGGCCAACCTGGGCCGCGGCGGCGAGGAGGCCATCGAGGTCCATGCCAGTGTCGTAGCCCATGCATTGCAGCATGTGCACCACGTCCTCGGTCGCGACGTTGCCCGTGGCGCCCGGCGCGTAGGGGCATCCGCCGATGCCGCCCAGCGACATGTCGATGCGCCGGATGCCGGCCTCCACCGCGGCCACGGTGTTGACCAGGCCCATCGCGCGGGTGTTGTGGAAGTGCGCCGTGAATTCCAGCCCGGGGTGTCGCGCCATCGCTGCGCCGCACAGCGTTTGCACCTGCGTGGGATAGGCCATGCCAGTGGTGTCGCACAGGGAGATGCCCTTGACGCCCAGCGCGGCGAAGCGGTCGATCCAGCCCATCACCGTCTCTTGCGGCACCTCGCCCTCCGTCGGGCAGCCGAACACGCAGGACAGCGACACGTTGACCGGCACATTCGCGCCACGCGCCAATCCGATGACTTCGGCCAGTTGGGCGAAGGACTGCTCGCGCGTCATCCGCAGGTTGGCGAGGTTGTGCGTCTCGCTGGTCGACATGACCACGTTGAACTCGTCGATGCGGACGTCGAGCGCACGTTCCGCGCCGCGCAGGTTCGGCACCAGCGCGGTGTAGACCACGCCGGGCTGGCGGGCGATGCGCGCCATGACTTCCTCACCGTCGCGCAGCGCCGGAATGGCCTTGGGCGAGGTGAAGGAGGTCACTTCGATCTTGGCGTAGCCCAGCGTGCCGAGCTGGTCGATGAGGGCGATCTTGTCGTCGGTGGGGATGAAGTGGCCCTCCATCTGGAAGCCGTCGCGCGTGGCGACTTCGTTGATGTAGAGGCGCTGGTTGTTGCCGAGGTTCATGGTGTTTTGCTCCTTGCGTTTCAGGCTGTGCAGGCTGTGCGCGCGGGCCAGCCGCCGCGTTGCAGGTCTGCGGTGTGCTGGCCGAGGCGAGGCGCCGCATGGGCGATGGCGCCCGGCGTGGCACTGAGCTTGGGCACGACGCCCGGCACCCTGAGCGTGCGGCCATCGGATGTCGGGGACTCGACGATCATTTCGCGGACCAGGTACTGCGGGTCGGTCGCGATGTCGGCGACCGAGTAGATACGGCCGACCGGCACGCCCGCGCCGTCGAGCACGGCCAGCACCTCGTCGCGGCTGCGCGTCTTCGTCCACGCCTCGATCGCGGCGTCGATCTCCTCGACGCGGCGCACGCGGCCGTCGTTGTGGGTCAGGTCCGGATCGGTCTCCAGGTCCTCGCGGTCGATGGCGCGCATCAGCCGGCGGAAGATGCTGTCGCCGTTGCCGGCCACCAGCACGTACTGGCCGTCGATGCAGCGGTAGGCGTTGGTCGGCGCGATGCCGGGCAATGCGCTGCCGGCGCGTTCCCGCACGGCGCCGAAGGCATCGTGCTCGGGCACCAGGCTTTCCATGATGTTGAACACCGATTCGTAGAGCGCCACGTCGATGAACTGGCCCTCGCCGCCGTGGGCCGTGCGGTGGTGCAGGGCGGTCAGCACACCGATCACGCCATGCAGCGCCGCCAGCGTGTCGCCGATGGACACGCCCACCCGCACCGGCACGCGGCCCGGCTCGCCGGTGAGGTGCCGCAGGCCGCCCATCGCTTCGCCGAGCACGCCGAAGCCGGGCTTGTCGCGGTACGGGCCGGTCTGGCCGTAGCCGGAGATGCGCAGCATGATCAGTCGTGGGTTGAGCGCATGAAGCTGCTCCCAGCCCAGGCCCCAGCCTTCCAGCGTGCCGGGCTTGAAGTTCTCGATGAGCACGTCGGCTTCCAGCGCCAGTGCGCGCACGGCGTCCTGGCCTTCGGCGCTTCGCAAGTCGAGGCATACCGAGCGCTTGTTGCGCGACTGCACCTCCCACCACACGGAGGTGCCGTCGCGCAGCAGCCGCCACTTGCGCAGCGGATCGCCGACGCCGTGGGGCTCGACCTTGATCACGTCGGCGCCGAACTCGGCCAGCGTCTTGCCGGCGAACGGGCCGGCGATGAGTTGGCCCAGTTCCAGGACCTTGAGGCCTTCCAGTGCTTTCATGTCTCTTTGCTTTCGTGTGCTGCGGAGACGTGAATCTAGGGGTCAAGGCCGCGCAGGAGGAATTGCCATGTCGGCATGTATCCTTCGCGTTTTGAGAAGCCCCAAGGAGGCCGTTCGATGGCGAAGAGCCCGATGAACCCGGCGCGGGTCGACTTCGTGACGCTGCGGCTGTTCTGCGCCGTGGTCCAGACCGGCAGCATCACCAAGGGCGCGGCACAGTGCCACCTGGCGTTGTCGGCCGCGAGCCGGCGCTTGAGCGACTTCGAGGCGGCCACGGGCATGCAGCTACTGGAGCGCAGCGTGCAGGGCGTGAGCGTGACGGCAGCTGGCCATGCGGCCGCGCAGCATGCCTTGCGGCTGTTCCAGGGCTTCGAACTGTTCAGCAGCGAGCTGGCGGACTACTCCGAAGGCTATCGCGGCCATGTGCGGCTGTGGGCGAACATGTCCGCGCTGACCGAATTCCTGCCGAAGGCGCTGGCGGACTTCATGGCGCAGCAGCCGGGGATTCGCGTCGACATCGAGGAGCAGTTGAGCGCGGACATCGTGCGCGCGCTGCTCGACGGCCTGGCCGACGTCGGTGTATTCGCCGAAGGCACGCCGGCCGAGGGCCTCACGCTCGCGCCGTTTCGCAACGACGAGCTGGTCCTGTTGTGTCCCCGCACGCATCCACTGGCCAAGCTCAGGAAGGTGGCCTTCGCCGATTGCCTCGACCACGATTTCGTCGGCCTGAACCGGGGGAGTTCTTTGCTGGAACTGACATCCCGCGCCGCCGCGGACGCGGGGCGCACGCTGCGCATGCGGGTGCAGGTGCGCAGCTTCGACGCGATGTGCCAGATGATCGCGGCCCGACTCGGGGTCGGCGTGCTTCCCTTGGCCGCGTGCAAGGAAACGCCGGGGCCGCAGGGACTCAAGGCTGTGCGCCTGACCGATGCCTGGGCGCAGCGGCAGTTGATGCTGGGCTACAGCGCGAGCAGGCCGCTGTCGGCTGCGGCGCGGGTCATGGTCGATCAGCTCTTGCCGCCGCCTGGTCGTGACCGGGCGACGTGAACGGCGCAGTGAATTCGATCAGTGACCCGTTGCCGCCCGCAACCAGTTTTCAATCACGAGGCCAGGCACCCGTGCAAAGTGCTTCGTGTTGTCGGTGACGACCACCGCACCGGTCGCCAATGCATGCGCCGCAATCATCTCGTCGAAGTCACCGATGGGTTTTCCGCGTGCCTTGAGATCGGCTCGCAGCACGCCGTGCCTTGTTGCGGCTTCGGCGTCCCATGGAAGGATGGGGACGATGCGCAAGAACTCGCTCACGATCTGATGGAGGCGCACTGCCTCGGGGCGTCGTGCCAGGCCGTAGCGGAGTTCGGAGCAGGTGATCGCCGACACGCACCATTGACCGGGCGCAAGTGCCTGCGATCGTGCGTCGAACGCGGCATGGCCGCGCAAGGCTTCGCTCGCCGCGTTGGTGTCGAGCATGTAGAGCGTCATTCCTTCCAGTCCTTGAAAGGATCGCGTTGCTCCTGCCCTTGTTCGCGGTCGGCGAGGAAGTCCTTGGGTATGGGGCCGAGTTGCTGGCGCAATTGCATGAATGCACGCCAGTCCACCGGAGAGCGTGTGGACAGGATGACGTCGCCAGTGCTTTCGTCCCTTCGAATGTAAACCTCGGTGCTGCCCTCGAAGCGAAATTCAGCCGGCAACCGGACGGCTTGGCTACCCCCCGTTGCAAAGAGCTTGGCAATTGACTGATGCATGGCGGCCTCCTTGATGTATCTATTAATGTAGATACAAAATCAGGGCGTGTCAAATGCCGCCCGGTCATGCAACGCCCCTGCCGAGCTGCAGCAATATCTCGCGCGCAAGTCGATATGGCCCAGCCGGCCCGACTTGCTCAGAAGATCAGCGTCGCCGTCGCCATCACCGTCTTGCGGCTGTCGATGCGGTTCTTGCTGCTGACGGTCGGAACCCAGCGCAGGCTCATCGACAGCGGCGCCTTGCCGCCGAGCTTGGTGTCGTAGCTCACCACCGGGCCGAGCGCCCAGTCGTGGCCCTTGAAGCCGTTGAGCCGGTCGGCGGTGGGGCCGCTGTCGCCGCCGATCTGCTGCACGGTGCCGACGATCAGGCCAGCGCCGACTCCGTTGCTGAACTTCTTCACGCCCATCACGTCCATCGCGAACAGCGGCGCGTTCTTGTAGTCGGTGTCCTTGTTGCGCGTGTAGAACTGCAGGTTGGCGACCGCGTCGAGTTGCCAGCCGCTCTCCGGAAAGATCCGCGTGTAGGCGATCTGCGGTACGAAGGTCCAGTTGTTGAGGCTGGGGTTGGCCAGGTTCGCGGGGTCGTACTTGCCGGTGGGCGCCCAGAAGTTGAAGCTGAGCGCCATGTGCTCGGTCTGCGAGAAGTGGTAGCCCGCGATGATCGGCGAGAAGTAGAGGTCGAAGGCGTTGGACGCCACGTCCTGTGCGTTGCCCTGGCGCGCGCCGGTCGTCAGGTTGGCATTGATCTTTTCGTAGACGTACGGCACGGTGATGCTCGAGGCGAAGTTCCATTGGCCGGGCCCGGTGTCCCACACCTTCATGACCGTCGCCAGGGTGAACGAGATCTTGGCGTCGATGCCGATCGAGGTCTGGCCGACCAGCGGCACCAGCCTGCTGCCGCCGATGGAACCGTCCAGGTAGATCTCGCTGAAGTTGACGGCCCACACCGGTTCAGGCGGGACGATGCCGCCGCTGGCCTGCACGGTCGTGCCGCTGACCGGGCGACCCAGGCCGCCCTCGGTGGCGTTGGCGGCCATGCCGCAGAGGCCCATCGCGAGGCCCGACGCAAGGCGCAAGCTCAGTCGCATACCCCGGATATTCATGTGGCTCTCCTGACAGGACATCACCGGAGTTTGCGGTGCGGGGGTGCGGGCCTGCAAGGGTGTCGGACCGGTCCGGGCGCAGATCAGCACCAAGGTGCAATTGGCTGCGCCAGCGGCCAGGCGCGGGCGCATGCCGCGCAAGGTTTGTCCGGCACCGCGGCGCGGCCCCGGCTGACGCAAAAGCAGGCCGAATCCGACTGAAAATCGCTCACCCCCTGCTCCGCAAACATGGCAATTCACCCAGTCGAAAGTACCTGGCCCTTCCTGACCGGAGGCGGGCAACTCGCCGGATTGATTGCCAGCAGGGACTGGAGCCGCACGCCCGTCGGCCCGCTCGGCCACTGGCCGCCCCACATGAAGGCCGCCACCGCGCTCATGCTGCGTTCGGTCGTGCCCATCGTCATGCTCTGGGGTGACGACGGCGTCATGGTCTACAACGACGCCTACTCCGTCTTTGCCGGCAAGCGGCATCCGCAGTTGCTCGGCTCCAACGTCCGCGAGGGCTGGGACGAGGTGGCCGACTTCAACGACAACGTCATGAAAGTCGGCCTGGCGGGCGGCACCCTGAGCTACAGCGACCAGGAGCTCACGCTTCATCGAAACGGCAGGGCCGAGCAGGTGTGGATGAACCTCGACTATTCGCCCTTGCTCGACGGGGACGGCGTGCCCGTCGGCGTCATGGCCATCGTCGTGGAAACGACCGAAAAAGTGATGGCCGAGCGGCACCTGCAACGCGAGAGCGAGCGCTTCGAGCAGCTCTTCGAGCAGGCGCCCGGCTTCATGGCGATGCTCTCGGGGCCGCAGCACCGCTTCGTGCTCGCCAATCCGGCGTACCGGCGCCTCACTGGAGATCGCGAGTTGCTGGGGCGCACGGTGGCGCAGGCGCTGCCCGACGCGGCCGCGCAAGGCTATGTCGATTTGCTCGACAAGGTCTACGCCACCGGCGAGGCCTTTACCGCCCACGGCTCCCGCTACGCCATGCAGGTGCACGAAGGCGGGCCGGTGCAGGACCGCTATGTCGACTTCGTGTTCCAGCCCATCCGCGACGCCGCCGACGCCATCACCGGCATCTTCGTCGAGGGGGTGGACGTCACCGGGCGCATGGCCTCGGAGGCGGCGCGACGCGAGACCGACGCGCGCCTGGCGCTGGTCATCGAAGGCGCGAAGGACCACGCGGTCCTCGCGACCGATGCGCTGGGCTTCGTCACCGACTGGTCCGCCGGCGCCGAGGCCATCTTCGGCTGGCGTGCGCAGGAGATCGTCGGGCGCACCGCCTCCACGCTGTTCACGCCCGAAGATCGCGCCAGGCGCGTGGACGTGATGGAACTGGAGACGGCGGCGCGCGAGGGCTGCGCCACCGATGAACGCTGGCACCTGCGCAAGGACGGCACGCGGGTGTACATGAACGGCTCCGTGCGGCCCCTGCCCAATGACGAGCGCGGACGGCCGCGGGGCTTCCTGAAGATCGCGCGGGACGAAACGGCGCGCAAGCGCGCCCTGGCATTCACGGACGCGCTCGCCTCCCTGCCCGGGCGCCTGCGCGACCTGGACGACCCCGCAGACATCACCTATGCGGCGTTGCAACTCCTCGGCGAGACCCTGGGCGCGAGCCGCGTCGGCTTCGGCACCATCGACGCCGTGGCCGACACGCTGCATGTCGAGCGCGACTGGACCGCGCCCCGCGTTCAAAGCCTCGCGGGGGTCACGCCGCTGCGCGATTACGGATCCTTCATCGACAGCCTCAAGCGCAACGAGTTCATCAGCATCGCCGACGTGCGCGAAGACGCGCGGACCTCATCCGCCGCGCCCGCGCTGGAAGCACTCGACAGCCGCGCCTTCGTGAACGTGCCCGTGGTGGAGCAGGGCGTGCTGGTGGCGGTGCTCTATGTCAACAACACGAGCGTGCGCCAATGGTCCCCCGAAGAGCTGACCTTTGTGCGCGAGATGGCCGAGCGCACCCGTTCGGCCGCCGAGCGCGCGCGCGGCGTGGTCGCGCTGCGCCTGAGCGAAGCGCAGTTGCGCGAGGCCAATGAAACGCTCGAGGCCAACGTGCGTGCGCGCACAAGGGAACTGATGGCCGCCGAAGAAGCGCTTCGCCAGTCGCAGAAGATGGAAGCCATCGGCCAGTTGACCGGCGGCATCGCCCACGACTTCAACAACCTGCTGGGCGGCATGAGCACCAGCCTGCAGGTGCTCGAGCGCCGCATGGCGGCCGGCAAGCTCGACAACGCCGCGCGCTACCTTGGCATGGCGCAGGATTCGGTGAAGCGCGCGGCCGCGCTCACGCACCGCCTGCTGGCGTTTTCCCGTCGCCAGACGCTGGACCCGCGGGCGGTCGACGCCAACCGGCTGATCGGCGGCATGGAGGACCTCATCCGCCGCACCATGGGGCCCAGCGTGGAGGTCGAGGTGGTCGGCGCGGGCGGCCTGTGGGCCATCAAGGTCGACCCCTCGCAACTGGAAAACACGCTGCTCAACCTGTGCATCAACGCGCGCGACGCGATGGCGCCCAACGGCGGCAGGCTCACCATCGAGACCGCCAACAAGTGGCTCGACCAGCGCGCTGCCTCGGAGCGCGACCTGGCCTCCGGGCAGTACATCTCCATCTGCGTGACCGACACCGGCGCCGGCATGTCGGCCGACACGATTGCCCGCGCCTTCGACCCGTTCTTCACGACCAAGCCGATGGGGCAGGGCACCGGCCTGGGCCTGTCGATGGTCTATGGCTTCGTGAGGCAGTCGGGCGGGCAGGTGCGGGTGTATTCGGAGCTGGGCAAGGGCACGACCATGTGCCTCTACCTGCCGCGCCACCTGGGCAACGCGGAGGCTGAACCCGAACAGCCTCTGGCCGAAGCGGCGGAGCCGGGCGACGGCGAAACCGTGCTGGTGATCGAGGACGAAGCCACCATCCGCATGCTGATCGTCGAGGAACTGGAGGGCGCCGGCTACCGCGTGCTGTCGGCCGAAGATGCGCCCGGCGGGCTGCGCCTGCTGCAGTCCGACGCGCGCATCGACCTGCTGCTCACCGACGTCGGTTTGCCGGGTGGCCTGAACGGCCGCCAGGTCGCCGACGCCGGCCGCGTGGCACGGCCGCAGCTCAAGGTGCTGTTCATCACCGGCTATGCCGAGAACGCCGCCGTCGGCAACGGCCTGCTGGAGCGCGGCATGGAAGTGATCACCAAGCCCTTCGACATTGCCGCGCTGGCGCGCAAGGTGCGGGACATGGTCGAGCGGTAGGGGGCTGTTGAAGCACGCTTGGGGTCCGAAGGATCGACGTTGGGAGGTGGCTCGGATGTGTTGACAGGGGCTCCGATTCGCAGCGCTTCAAGGCGACTTGGCCGGTGGTGCCGAGCGTCGCGCCTGTTGCTGGGTGGCGATTCGGGCTTTAGAGACCGGCGCGCGCAAGGCGGCTGGATTCGGCATGGAAAAGCGGCAGCCGGCCATGAGCGGTCCTTGGGTCGCGCCGTTCGTCCGGCAGGTCAAGACTGCTTGCGGCTATTCCAATTTTCTAACGGAGTGACGGCGACTTCTGAATACTGACTTTGGCACCCTTGCAAACGCACGACCGGTGCTCCTCGGAACTTGACTTCCACGCAGGTGGCACATGCAGCGGCCATCACAATCGCGTCGAATGACCGCTGCGACATGTAGCGAACTGACGCTCCGGGCACGTGCAGAGGTTGCGGCCTGACGAAAGCGGACATCCGCGAGTCGTGGCGGCTTCGAGCCCTTATTCGCCTAGCGTGAATATAAGTTCCTTTTTATCTTCTGCATCTACAACTTCTTGAGCGGCGGTGCGAAGTTTTTCAAGTCGCGTTTCATAGAGTCCAAGTCCGGTGCAGATTTCTTTTGTTCCAAACGCGTGAATGATAGATCTTCCTGGGATGAATATTTCTTCTGCGTCGGTTGCATCCGCCATGACATGGATTTTAAATAACTCTTCTATTTCTTTAATAGGAAATGGGGACGGCATCATAGCATCTAAAGCATCCATGATCAAAAACACTAGGCCAGCGAGGTGCTCGCCTGCGCGGCCCCGCTCCGTTTGAAACGAAATGATAGTCGCCGTGTCTGCGGGCGAGGCATCGCGCTGGAAGCACAGGCCAAAATTAGGATATGCGGCCTCAAGAATATTTGACAACTCTGCAGGACTCTTTTTCGAGAGGTCGCAGCAGAAAATCTCTCTTTCCGCTGCAACGAAAGGCAGAATGAATTTCTGGGAATAGCGGAAGGAATCTATCGATTTAAGAAATGACAACATGTCTTCCCATCCAAGCGTTTTCTTTAACATCGCTTGATAGAAATGCGAGGAATTCTTTTCGTTCAGTTTTCGCACAAAAGACGCCGCATAGTAATCTAAAATGCTTTTGTGCAGATAAGTGATGGAATCTATCCCTTCTACTAACATGAGGCATGCGGTATTTGTGATATCTGCCTTAAAATTATCCGCGTCGCATTTCAGTCCGTCGGAATAATTTATCGCGTATTTGAAAACTTCTTCGAACTGATCCGCGGTCAGCGTTCGGTTGTGCCCAAGCTGAAGCGTCATAAAGCAAAATGCCTCGAAAACTGTCTGCAAGCCGCGCTCGGACAGGCCACTTTGATGGACACGCGTAAAACCCCCTTTCAGTCGATCATGGTTGGAGACGACGACCTGAAAAAGCCGGTCAAAAAATTCCGGCAGCGTCTCAGGAATTCGTACTTCAGCCTCATAAACAATAACGACCAAAGTTAGCATTAATGGCGTTTTTATAAGATTGCTGAGCTTGCTTGGGCTATTACGAATGGCCTGCCGCAATTCAAGCGACTTTTCCGAGCTCACACCTAATTTTGTCAAAAATGCCGGGAACTCGGCAGGAGTTAGCTCGGCGATTCGGAGTGTCTTGAAAGTTGGAGACTTTTGTATCTCATTTCCCGGACGAGAAGTGACGATAACTAATAGCTCCGGATAGCGCCGGGCAAGATGTTCGATGTATAAATACGCTGACTTGACAAATTTTTCTTCAATCTCATCGAAGCCGTCGAGTAAAAGGGAAAACTTTCCAGACTTGAAAAGAAAATCAATCGTATCGTCATCAATGTCAATATCGTAGCTTTCCAAAGCTCGAAGGATGGCACCTTGTAGATCTGTTTTAACGCTTAAGTCTTTGAGTTCAATAAAGAGCGGAAGACGTTGAGCGTCATTGCTGGTGATTTCATTGATTGCAAGGCTGCGCAGGAAGATCGATTTGCCTTGGCCGACGATGCCTTCGATGATGATGGCATTATCTTGGAATGCTGCCAATCTAGTCACAAACTCCGGTTTGTTTTCGAAAGCTAGCTTTGGTGGATGGAAGAATGTTTGCAAAGATAAAGGCTGAGATTTCCAAATCGTTCGCACTGTGTCGAGGCTTTTGATCCGACTAGCAATTTTCCGCGGAAAGGAGTTGGCGTCCCATTTCTGCAGTCCTCTGGCCCCGGCTTTTCTAGATAGCTTTAATAATTCCTTAACAAGAGGCGCAGCGAGTCGCGCAAGGCTCATGAGCGAGATAGGTTCTACAGCCACAATTTTTCTCTTTCTTGAAAAGTTATCGTCGTTGGAAGCAGCGTCGAGCGGCTGCTTCTTGGCATTCACATTGATGGCCGGCATGGCCGGGACTGCCTTTTGGTTAAGGTCGGAGATAGCTGCCCTTGGTCAAGCGGGTGATCGCGGCGAAAATTCAGCTGTCAGGCGAGGCCGCGAATTTAAGCTCGCACATGCGGTCACCGCCCACCGACGGCTTCCTGTTTGATCGAGTCAAACGCGGTCATTGCGCCGATTGCTTACTCATACTCTGAGATAGATGGTCGACCAACAGATCCAAGGCGCGGAAGAAGACGTCCGTACTGAATCCGACGAGGAAAGCGAGGGCGAAGGACGTCAATGCCACAAACTCACCTTGCGAGACCTTCTGGCTGGACGGTGTCCAGAACCAGACTACGATGATTCCGGCAAATGCCCCAAGCACCACCCGAAATGTAATTCTCATCCATGACGGATCCGGCATTGAAGGATTCAGAATCCGGCGCATGTGGAAGATGACCGCGCCGAGCATACCGTACAGCGCCGGCAAAACCCAGAGGCCAACGAAGCTGATGCCGTTGCGAAGCCTGAAGAGCATTGAAAAGTAATCCTGTGGCTGGAGCGGATCGATGTACACATTGATGCTCAAATTGAATCGACGCAGCTGGCTTAAATAGCTGTCGAGCAGAGCCTGGACATCGGGCGCTAGGTTGGAACGTGCGCCATTCGGAGCTGACGGTTTGCTCATCGCCCCCCCATTCGACTTCTCCAACTCCTCGCGAAGTGCGAGAGGCGGGCTGGGACCATAGTTGCCCTTGGAAAGAGCTTCGCGCACCAGAGGATCGTTGGTTGGGTTGCTCGGGTTTCGAAGCCGCTCGATTGCCACAGAAGGGCTGCTGAGCATCTCCAGATCGTTCAAAGTGGCCGCAGCTATTGGCGCATAAGACTGATTCTTGAGGTACATCGCCTTAAGATCGAACAGTGCCTTTCCAAAAACCTCGTAAAGGAACTCTTTTTTGCCCGTGCTTAGCGATTCCACGACATCCTGCTGATTTCGCTTGAGCATGCCAAATAGGCGCATCGCTTGCTCGGCACCCCGAGCATCTTGCAATTCCACCGTAGTTGCGTACATCGCTCGCGCTCGCTCGTAAACTTGCGTCGCGTACGCACTGAACGCCATCAGCACGACGGAGAACACGAAGAAGGCAAAGATGCTTAGTCGTCTAGATCTGGCCGTTTCATAAGGGCGCCACCCTCGGCGCAGATCGTCTAGTGTGATCGGCGCGATGACTCTAATCGTGGCGTTCAGCGCCTGCCGTAGTCGCTGCTTTACCACCGCGACTTCACTGCCATCCAACGGCAACGCCTCTGCTGCAGCTAATGCAGGGAGCAAGTCGGAAGTGGCATCCAGTACGCCAAGCCGGGAGGCGACCTCGCCAACAAGTGTGGCGTCGTCGATCAATTCTTGGAGGACGCTCTTCGCCATCCCAAGCTACCCACGAGTGCCCGGCACCCACCCCCACTGGGTCGGACATGCGCATGAACTACCAGGTGGTCCCGGCGGTTGAGCCCAGCACCAGAATCTCGGCGTGAAGCAGATGGTCCCAGGCGCATGTGGCGGTACCTGTGCGCCAGCAGGCAGCGTCGCCATCGTCAAGGCTGCGCCGGCAGCCATAAGCATCCTCTTGTTCACGATTCAGTTCCGTTGGGACCTCGCATAAACAGGATACTGAGCCGATGAACGTCGGTTGTCCTCCACTGGAATAGTGAGACTCCGGTGCACGGCGTGATTCGCACCGCTATGCGGGCGAACGACCCGTCGCGGTCATCGAGCCCTTGCCAATGACAGGCCCGACGCGCTGGTCGATCAGGCGTTCGCACTGAGGAATGGGTTCGCCTGCGATGGCCTTGACGGATGGCAAATTTCCCTTGTTTTCACGATTGAACCTTAGCTCCTACCCATTCGAACGACCGGCTTGGTGACGCCGATGCCGTTGGCTCGACGTCAGGGGTGGGCCCTGACCTCCATTTGGGTGGCAAAGAAAGCGATCGCTCGACTGTGCGATAGCGTGGTCCCCCTCGGATGCAGACAGGCTACGACTGCAATACCTTCGAACCGATCTCTCACACCGAGGACTTCTTGGCCTTGGACGACAGGAAGCGGGCTTACAGCGTGCGTTCGGCGAGCGAACGCAAAGACCGCAGACGCTGCGGACCCGTCGCGCCAAGGCCGATGCTGACTGACTGCGTCGGGCCCATCAGCGACACCCACGATCCACGCAATCGCCAAGGTCCGGCCTCGTCGCTGAGCGGCGCTTTTGCGACGAGCTTGGCGCCGGGTTCCTTGCAGGCCTCCTCGTTGCGGGCAGGCATGCGCTCAGGCGACTCAATCGACCGTCGCGCCCGACACCTGCACCAGCTTCTGGATGATCGGCCCGCTGGCCTCCAGGTTCTTGCGGACCTCGGGCGAACTGTTGCCCATGGCCACGAGCGCGCGCGGTCAGCATGAGGTAGCTGGCGGCCTTTCGCAGGCGTAGCGGCCAGCCCGCAGTTCAGCGGCTCACGTCGACGTTGCGCGACTCCGGCAACATCCACATCGCAACAAGGCTCACGGCGCTCATCGCGACGACGTACCAGGCCGGCGCCATCGGGTTGTGCGTGACGGCCAGCAGCCAGGTGACGACGAACTGCGTGGTGCCGCCGAACAGCGAAGTGCCGATGGCATAGACGAGCGAGAGACCCGTGCTGCGCACGGCGATGGGCAACAGTTCGGGTACCTGTACCAGGCCAGCCGTTCCGAACACGGCCGTGAGCGCCGCAAGAAGTGCGGACACGGTGAGCAGGGTGGCCGCACCGGGCGCTCCCGAGAGCCACATGAAGAGCGGAACGATCGACAGCATCAGCGCCAGCCTCGGCAGCATGTTGACGACGCGCCGGCCGTAGCGATCACACAAGAGGCCGCCAACAAGCGCAAAAGCGAATGTCGTGGCGCCGCCCACCAGCACACTGCCTTGCGCCAGCGCGGCGGGCAGCTTGAGAACCTGCACCGCATAGGTCACCATGTAGTTGCCGACTTGCGAGGCCACGGCGGTGGAGGCCGTCGCAAAGACGCCCAGCCACAGGATGCGGCCGTGCTTGCGAAACACGGCGCTGACGATCGAGGCGCCGCTGCGCTCGGTGTCGCCGCCGTGGGTTTCCGGCAGGCTGCGCCGGATGTAGATCGCGATGGGCACCAGCACCAGGCTGAAAAGGAAGGGAATGCGCCAACCCCAGCCTGCCAACTGCTCCGGCGAAAGCACCAGCGACAACGTGACACCGAAGATGCCGCCCACCGTCACTGCCAACCCCTGGCTGGCGATCTGCCAGCTCGAATAGAAGGCGCGCTTGCCGGGCGGCGCTGCCTCGATCAGCAGCGAAGTGGCCGGGCCCACCTCGCCGCCCAGCGCCAGCCCCTGCAGCAGGCGGCAGAAGACCACGATGATGGGCGCGGCGATGCCGATGCTCGCGTAGCTGGGCGTGGCCGCCAGGCCCAGGGTGCCCACGGTAATGAGGGTCACGGTGAGGATCATTGCGGGCTTGCGGCCCACCTTGTCGGCAAAGGCGCCGATCAGCACGCCGCCGAGCGGGCGGGTAAAGAAGCCAACGCCGAAGGTCGCCACCGCGACCAGCAGGCTGCCGAATTCACCGGCGACCGGAAAGAAGGTCTTGCCGATGTAGACGGCGAAGTAGGCGTAGATCACGAAGTCGTAGAACTCCAGCGCGTTGCCGGCCACGGCCGCCGCGACCGCCTTGCGGCTGATGGACGGGCCGGCCGACGGCGCGCTGCTGGCGGCCTCGATAGAGCTGGGGAATTCGCGCATGCTTTCGTTGCGCGCAAGTGTCGTTGCACTCATGGTGTCTCCGTGTAGTAGGTCTTGTGGGGGTCAGGTGGCGAGCGACGCCAGGGGTGCTTCTTCCTGCAGGCCGCGCAAGGCCTGCAGGCAGGCTTGCGAGCCTTGCTGCCATACCGTGCGCTTCCAGTCGGGCTCGTCGGGATAGAAGGCATCCTTCATTTCCTGCTGGATGCCGGCGGCTTGTGCCGCGTCGCTGCAGCCATGGCGATGCAGCCAGTGCTCGGCACGCATGGCGGCGCTGACGCGCTCCATCGGGTACGTGCCGTATTCCAGGCAGATGCCCACGTGGCGGGCCTGCGGGCACTCGTCGGTGAGCGCGCACTGGATGGGGCCGGTCAGCGGGATGCTGGTGGAGGTGCCGGTGGTGACCGATGTCAGCTCACCCCACCAGCGCCTGCCGCTTGCGAGCACTGCCGGGTCTTCATCCATGCTGGCAAAGATGCGCTCGCCCACGCCATAGGGGCCGAGGCCGGTATGGATGTCGATCGAGGCCAGCTGTCGCACTTGCGCGGCGTAGCGGCGCAGGATGCTCCGAAAGGTCTTGTTGCTCCATGCCGGTTCCAGCCCGCCATAGTGCAGGCCGTCCGCATGGCTGTGCTGGCCGAGCGATATCGCCCGCTGCAGGCCGCGTGCGCCGTGGCGTTCGCGGTATTCGGCAATGCGGGCCTCGTTGTCGGGCAGCGGTGGCCATTGCGTGGGCAACAGCGAGTCATGGATCTCGCCATAGCCGGAGTTGATCGGCAGCGGCTTCGTGAAGTCGACGAAGTTGCGATTGAGGTCGATGTTTTCCTGCGTCGCGCGGCGCAGGTGCGAAAAGCCGTAGGGATTGACCGCGTGCACGTACAGCACCGACGTGCCGGGCGGAAGCACGCCGCCTCCCATGCGCAACATGCCGGTCTGGATGGCCGAGCCACAGAAGCCTTCCACCCCATGAACGCCACTGATGACGATGAGCACCCTGGATGCATCGGCCGGGCCGTCCAGCACCACGTCGGTGGCGAGGACTTCGCCCTGCGCGCCGGGCAAGGGCAGTACGTGGCTGTCCACGGACAGGCCACGCGCCTGCGCGGCCTGCATGAACTGGCGGCGGGCTTGGGCGTAGTCGGGGCTGAACAGGTCGATGACCTGGGTGTCGTTCATGTTTCGATGTCTCCGTAGTAGTTGTGTAGTAGTCGTCGGGATCAGGCGGTGGCCATGGCGCCGAGGCGCTGCTGCTGGCGCGTCCGGCAGGCCTCGCCGAAGGCGGCGAAGATGGCGTGCGCAAACGGGCTGTCGTCGATGCGCATCTCGGGGTGCCACTGCACCGCCAGCGTGAACTGGGGCGCAGCCTCGATGGAGAACGCCTCGACAAGGCCGTCCGGGGCCCTGGCCTCGACGCGCAGGCCCTGGCCCAGGCGCTCGATGCCCTGGTGATGCAGGGAGTTGACGAGGGCATGCGTACCACCGGCAAGGGTCGCCAACCGGGTGCCCGGGACGATGTGCAGCGCGTGGCTGTCGTCGTACCAGCGTTCGATGGGCCGCCCGTGATCGCCTTCGCGGTGATCGAGCGCGCCGGGCAATTCGTGGACGGCGGGATTCAAGGTGCCGCCGAAGACGACGTTGAGTTCCTGGAAGCCTCGACAGATCCCCAACACCGGAACGCCGGCATCGATGAGCCGCGGCAGCAGCGGAAGGATGGCGGCATCGCGGTCGCGGTCCAGCAGCATGGGCGCATGCGGCTTGGGTGCACCGTAGCGCGCCGGGTCCACGTTCGAGGGGCTGCCTGTGAGAAGGATGCCGTCGATCGAGGCGATGAGCGTGTCCGCATCCAGCGCGTCGCCGAGCGCGGGCAAGACCAGGGGCATGGCCTGCGCCGCCTTGGCCACGGCCCGCAAGTAACCGTGCGTCGCCGCGTGCGAGGGATGACCATGACGCTCGATACGGTCGGATGCGACGGCGACCATGGGTCGCAAGACAGGGAAATCAGGGGTGAAGGGCTTCATCGAAGTGCGCTTTCCGGCTTGGGAATCGCAGTCTAGAAATCCTTTCGATTTGCGTAAATCGCAATATAGTTTCGTATGACTTGCAAGACATGCAACTGACATGAACACCCGGCAGCTGCGGCACTTCCTGGCCGTCATGGACCTCGGCTCGCTCAGTGCTGCTGCCAATAGCGTGCACCTGAGCCTGCCAGCCCTGTCGCGCAGCCTGCAGGCGCTGGAGGATGAACTGCGTGTGCCGCTGTTCGATCGGCAGGACCGCCGACTTCGCCCCACCGCTTATGCGCTGGAATACGTCCAGCGGGCGAGGAGCATCGTGTTCGACGAGAAGGAAGGCGCCCGCTCGCTGGCGCTCATGCGCGCGGGGGAACACGGTCCTCTCTCGTTCGGCATGGGTTCTTCCATCGCACTGAACCTGCTTGGGCCCATGTTGTTGCGGTTGCTGGCCGATGCGCCAGGGCTGTATGTCACGACGCTGGTGCAGAGCACCGACGTGCTCGCCGCGGCGCTGCGCCGGGAGGAACTGGATTTCTTCGTCGGCGACGTTCGCGTCGCCGCGCACGATCGTGACTTGATCGCCGAGCCCTTGTATCCCTGCACCTTCGGATGGTTCGCCCGCAAGCGGCACCCCCTGGCCGGGCGCGCGCGCGTCACCGTCGAACACCTCGCCGAGTACCCGTTGATCATGTCGGGCTACGCCGACGACGCCGTGATGCGGCGCATGGCGGAGCTCTACGGCTTCACGCTACCGCTCCAGCAGCACTTCGCGGCCAGCACGAACGACGTCGCCACCGTTCACACCCTCATCACCGCCAGCGACGCCATTGCGCCATCGACGGACATCGCGGTGATCTCTGCCGTGCGAGCCGGCACCGTGGTCCAGCTCGACGTGGCGCCAGCCCTCGACCTCGAACTCACCCTCGGAATCGTCGAGCGGGGCGGCCGAACACGTGTGCCTGCTGCAGAGCGTGCGTTTGCCCTGGTGCGGGCATTCTTTGCTTCAGCGGCGCAAGAGGTCGCGGTGCACCTGCCGCCCAGGAAAACGGTGCGACGGGCAAAGGCGCGCTGAGGGCGTCCGGGAGATCCAGGGCCTGACACCGGGCGCAAGCGGCCCGGCCTCCTTGTCGAAGTTCGTTGCGGGGGCGCCGCTGCAGGCAACGGCCTGCTGGAGCGCGGCATGGAGGTGATCGCCAAGCCTTTGAACCTTGCCGCGCTGGCGCGCAAGTGCGGGACATGATCGAGCAGTAGCGGGGTGTCGAGGAACGCTTCTGGCCCGAAGGGGCGGCCGCTGGGGGGGCGCGGATGTGTCGACGGGGGTTCCGATGGCGGTGCTTCAGTATTCGGGCTTGAGAGACGGACCCGTGCAAAGCGAGTGGATCCGGAAAAGACGGCAGC